>CAMDCW010000072.1 GCA_945890745.1 Phycisphaera mikurensis NBRC 102666 | reverse complement strand
CCACCTCCACCGCCGCCCATCCCGCCACGGAACGCTTCCGTCATGGCCACGCGCTCCTTCTCATCGATGGTTCCGTCGTTGTTCTTATCAAACTGCTTCATGCGGTCCTGGGCCTGCTGCGGCAAGTCGGACAACTTAATCGGACCATTGCCGCCCATCATCCCCCCCATGCCGCCACGGCGGTTGTTCTCACGGCCCTTGGGCAGCGATTCGAACTGTTCCGGAGTCAGCAACTTCTCAAGCCGCTCCATGTAGGTGTCGTTGGTTTCCGTGCGCTTATCAAAGAGCTCACCCGACTCGCCGCGACCGTTTCCTGGACCACCGCGCGGGCGGAACATCTGCGACATCGGAACATCGCCGGACATGAAGCCAACAATGCGGGTCATCTCCTCGGTCTGGCTGACTGGCTCTTCCTTGCGGAGTGCCTGTGCTATGCGGTCATTGAGCGGACTCACCTCGCTGATGTACTGCGTGTCCAGCGCCTTGATTGACTCCATCACTGTGGCCTCAACACCTTCAAGCTTCATTGCTGCTTCAAAGGCACGCTGCACTCGGTTCTGCGCATAGACGCGGTCGAACGCCAAAGCGAGGGCCGCAGTGCGCACGCGGGATGCATCTTCCGGTGAAAGTTCTGCGCAGATCGCCTCGCGGTAGCGGTCGTTCACTTCGCGCACCTTCTCGCGCAGATCCAATGATCGCGTGGCAAATCGCTTGGCGGCATCGGCATCGCCCGTCTGAATTGACTGCAGGTATTTACCTTCATTACTTGCAAGGAAATCATTACGAGCCTTCAGCGCTGCATCAAGTTGCAGCTCATATTCGTCCATGATTGACTGGAGCTTGGCGAAGGTCTCTTTGGAGAGTCCCGATTCGTCAAGCACAATGAACAGGTTGACGCTCTCGCCGCTGATGGTGCCGCGTGGCAGGGTCTTCTCGCGCACCAAGAACCGATCAAACGCTGGCCACTTCTTCATCTGTGGATCCGTGAGCGATGCTTGCATGCCATCAATGAAGCCACTCCGAAGACGCTGCTTCGCCTCTTGCCACTTGTTGAAGTCGGTCACCATGGTGCCGAGCGATCCGCGCATCTGATCGAACGCGCCGCTTGCTTTCATTTCCTTTTGCACCTGCTCGCCCAGCTTTTCCATCTGCGTACGGAAGAATTGCTGACGCTCCTCGGGAGTGAGTTCGCCGCCCTTCTCTTGCGCCATCTGTTCCATTTGTTGGCGGGCATCATCCATCGCGCCGCGCCACTTGTCTTGCATCTCTGGTCCCATCATCGGCGCCATCATTTGCTTGCCGATCTCTTGCATCTGATTCATGATCTCTTCGCGCGCTGGTTCAAATGCATCCTCATAGTCGCGCATCAACTGTTCAACAACAGCGAGCTGTGCATCCTCAAGGGAGAGTTGTTGCTTGAAGAGCGGAATGTCACGGCGCACAAAGTCGGGCTCAAACGAATCACGGATCTGGTTCTGGATGCCCATTCGACCCATGCCACGGAACCTGCCTCCGCCACCACCCTGGCCACGGCCGCCGCCCTGGCCCTGGCCACCACCACCCTGAGCCGGCGGCGCTCCGCCCTGCTGCGCAAACGCGGACACGGACAGCAACGACTCAGCCGCAACAACAGCCGCGACGATGAGCGACGCTGATCGTCGAATGGAAACGGTGGAGATAAAGCGGTTCATATTCATTGGATTCATCGTTGTGGTTCCTGGTTCTCGGACTTTGGGTAGCGGGGTGAAAGTTGCCGAAGCAAGGTGGCGAGGCTGAACGCGTTCAACACAGCCCTATTGTTGTGGAAATGTCACGAATTCGCAGATACTACCGATCCTTAGGCGATAGTTAGAACATAAGTAATGATGTGGGAATACCTCCCGCACCCAAAGAAGTTGGCCAGCACACCATGAATGACTCCCGCCGCAATTCCTCGAACGTTCTCCCGCTCCTCGCTGTTGCCCTGAGCGCTGCCACCATGGGCGCCCTCGCCTCCGCCGAGAACGGCGCGTTGTCGCAAGTGAGGGGTACCACCGCGGCCGTCAACCCCAGCGCCCCGGTGGAGATCCCTCCGATCTTTGCATGGGACGTCGGCTCAAAGTTCACCGTTGACCCAGCCCTGACTGAAGCCCCCAACAACGGCAGTCGTTTCGGATTTGCAGTGGCGATGTCGAACAATTACGCCGTCATCGGTGCGCCGGACATCCGACTGGTTGACAATCGATTCCCTGCACTCAATCTCGGCACCAACGGCGCCGGCGCGGCGTTCGTCTTCAAGCGCACCAGTGGCACCGACAACTGGACCTTTGTGCAGCGACTCATTGCGCCGACACGCGTCCTTGCGCAAACTGGTTGCAGTGTTGCCATCGACTCGGTGACCAACGACATCGTTGTTGGAGCATGGGGCTACGACGCAGTTGCCATGTTCGGTGGCGCAGCATTCGTCTACACCAAGGGCAGCGATGATTCATGGGGCGATGCCGCGAACGCTGCCGCATACGGCGCGCTGTCGCGCGTTCCCACGCAGGTACTTGCGCCGGAAGAGCTGCAAGCGATCGACCAATTCGGATTTGCAGTCGCCATTGATGATGGCACCATCGCCGCTGGCTGCCCGCTCTCGGGAAGTTCCAATACTGGCGCCATCTATGTGTACGAGCGCAACAGTGACGGTCTCTATGAGTTCATGCAGAAATTGGAAGATGACGCCGCTGGCGCCAATGATCAAACCGGCACCAAGCTTGCCATGCACGGCAACATCCTGGTTGCTGGTGCGCAGAACGACGATGTTCAAGGCCGAATCAACGCGGGCAGCGCCTTGGTATTCACCCGTATCGAAGGCATTTGGGATGTTGCAGCACGCGTCACCGCTCCAACTCCTGCGGTCAGCGCGCAGTTCGGTTCCGCCGTTGCTGTATTTGATGGTGATGATGCTGACTGGCTCTTAGTTGGTGCGCCAACCCAAGCTTCCGGCGCAAGCACTGCTGTTGCCGGCAACGGCGCCGCGTACATCATGAAGAGCATCGACGATGGCACCACGTGGTCCGTCGATTCAACATTGTTGCCGCGCGCCGACAACATCAACAACAACTTCGGTTACTCGGTAGCGCTGTCCCGCACTGAGCCACCGCAAGTACTCGTCGGTGCCCCGGGCTACGACACCGCCATTCCAAGCATCGATGATCCAACCATCTATCGACAGATCATCAACGCGGGCGCTGCATTTACCTTTGTCAAGAGTGGCTCCGCGTGGCGCATTCGTGGCACTGGTGATATCAGTGGCGACCTGTGGGGTCCAAGCATCGCAGCAAGTATCAGCCTGGGTCGCTCCGTAGCCGTTGCACCAACCAACACCGCTTTCAGCATCGTCAGCGCAGAGACCCCTACGGGTGGCCTCGGCTCTGCCTATCCATTTGAATACCGCAGTGCCGAAGTTGGCACTGGCGATGACAATGTTTCCGGTCCAGCGTGGGGAGTCCTTGGCACAGACGGCCGGCCAGTAATTGGTGGCGGTACACCTGGTACCGGCAGCGGCGGAACCGGTGGCGGCATCGCTGGCGGCGGCGCGCCGACTGGCGGAATCACCAGTGGTCCCGGCGCCATCACGCTTCCCTTGCTTCCCATCATCAAAAACTGGGGGATCATCAAGGGCAGTGCTGTGGCACTCAACGGTAACAGCGTCTCCATCATGCAGACTGATGGCAAGCAAGTGGGCAAACGGGCGTCATTCCGGAAACTTGACAGGCTGCCTGCGGGCGCTCGCTACGTCGGCTGCGGGGACATGAACGGCGATATGTCCGGTGACGTGCTCTTTGTGGACGACCGCGAAGTGCTCCGCTATTGGAAGCGCGATGCCCGGAAGGTCTTGGAAGTCATGACCATCGACACGCTGCCCGTTGGTTTCGACGCCATCAAGTCTGCCGACTTTGACAACAACGGTAAGGACGATGTTCTCCTTCGCGGCATCCTGGATCCTTTGCAATTGATCATCTGGAACATTGATACTGGTGCCATTGCTAGCACCATCGAGTACCAATTGCCCCCAGGAGACTGGGACATCTCCATTGGCAACTTCCGCACCAAGACCACCCCGGACATCCTGATGCGCGACCGCGAGTCTGGTGATCTTCGCGTCCTGGTTCCTGGTACCGACACGGATGGCTCTGTGCTTGCCCCGCTCATTGCCAGTCGTAGCGTCAGAAACCGCGTGGCAGGGTTCGGTGACATTGATGGCAACGGTCAACCGGACATCTTCTGGCAAGGCGCCAATGACGATGTTGACCTGATGGATCAGGACGAAGCTGGCAACTACATTCGCCTCAAGCGTCGGCGTTACGGATTGGCCAGTGGTTCGATCGTCAACATCCGCGACTGGAACGACGACGGCACCGTCGACTTCTGGATGCGCCGTGGTGACCGCAACTTCATTCAGTACGGCTCGTACGGTACCGACGGATATGTGTACGGCATCGGCTCGTGCGATCTGGGCGATGCACCGGGCAAAGTGGTCGACATTGCCGAGCGGTAATGAAACGTCCTGACGTTCTCGGTTCTCTGTTAGATCCCCAGCGCAGCCAGCACCCGCAGATTCACGGTACGGCTGTCGAACATTTTCACGGCGCGCGCGTGCGCGGCGCGACCCATACTCACCACGAGTGCGGGGTCTTCCAGGAATTGCTCCATGGCCACTGCCAATGCGGCGGGCGATCCAGGCGGAACCAGGATGCCACTCTCGCCATCGATGATCGTTTCACGACAACCGGGTGCCTCTGAGGTAATGATGGCGCGACCGGTTGCCATGGCCTCAAGAACAGCCATGGGCATGCCCTCACCATGACTTGGAAGCACCAGCACACTGCACGCGGCGAGTGCCGGGCGTGGATCTTCAAGCCGACCAAGATTCTCCACAGTGCCTGACTTCACCCATTGTTGAATGTCGCTCTCGGTGACGCTCGAAGGATTCTCATCGATGCAGCCCGCGATTTGGCAACGGAAACGATTGGTGTCCATGCGCAGCGCGTGAAGTGCGCGTGCGGATTCGGCGAAATCGGCGACACCCTTGTCGCGCAAGAATCGACCTAAATACAGGAAGTCAATACGACTTGGCGCTTCCGTGATAGGCACGTGTGGGAAGTGCTCAAGGTTTACGCCGGAGCCGGGAATGGTCTGTACATCGCGCACCGCGCCAAGGAGTCCAAGGTGTTCAAAGTGCGTGCGGTCATCAGAGTTCTGAAAGATCACCGTTGAGGCAAGCGGAAGCGCGCGGCGATAGAGACGCATGGCCACAATCGACAAGAGGCGTGCTTTGAAGTCTTGGCTTGTGAACGCATAGCCAAGGCCGGTGATCATGGCAGCACTGCGCTGAATGCCAGCGCGGCGTGCGGCCGGAATGGCATAGAAGACGGGCTTTGGGTTGTACGCAATGACGATGTCTGGCTTCTCACGCAACATGAACTCGTCATAGAAGGTGCGAAGTGCTAACTCAGTGAGCGGATTGGTTCCAGCACGCACGAGCGGGGATTCCACCATTCGAACGCCTAGTGCGGACAATCCAGCCATGACGCCGGGGCGTGCGGCAACTGACGGCGGCGGTACGCACACCGTGACAGTATGACCCGCGTCGCGAAGCGCTTTGATGAGCGTTCCGCGCAGCTTGACGACCAGATCTCCAAAACCACCGATAAGGGCAACATGCGCCATGCGTGTGTTCTACCGCACGAGCGGCGCAAGCGCAGCGACCAATTCCGCGTGGAGTCGGGGCGGAGCGCAGATGACGCCTTGTGACTGCGTCAGACGGCGACCCGTGGAAAAATCCATGGCAATTCCGCGCGAATCGGTCACTATGCAACCAGCCTCGATGGCTACAAGCGCCCCGGCGGCGTGATCCCAGAGGCATTCGCGATAATCGGGGGTAGGACTGAGGCGGAGGTACGCATCGGCATCGCCGCGGGCAACGAGCGCGTATTTGGCTTGACTATCAACACGAACCGGTTCCACGGTGCCCAACGCCGCCGCTCGCGATTCCAAGGATTCCGACGCACTGTGCCCACGTTCCACGCTGCCAGCTAAACGAAGCGGATCACCCATGGACCACTGATATGCATCGATGCGCGCAGGAGCCCAGCGGTCGATGGGCGTCTGCACTGCCCCGCCACCAGCAACCGCTGCCGCCAGCACGCCGGCGCCGCCACTGACGGCGTCGGTGCCGTTACCAACTGCAGACAGACGCGGAAGCCCTAAGACTCCCACGGTTGGCTGACGATCAACGACGAGCGCAATCGCGATGGCGAATTGCCCGCCGCGTAAATAGCCCTTTGTTCCATCAAGCGGATCGATGGCCCAGAAGGTCCCTGCGCCGCCGTGGTCCGCCGAACCAGCGAGCGCTGCGCGCGCCGTTGCGACGTCGCAGTCAATGCCGGCAGCACACACGGCGGTGGCCACGAGCGCAAGGAGCGCATCGCCGCCGAGCGCTTCTACTTCTTCAAGACTTTCTTCAGCAACGATGCGTACGGAATCTCCGTATGCATTGCGTAAGGTGATGGTGGCCGCCACCTGACTTGCAATGTCCGCCACCGTTGCGGGCCCCGCCACGCCTTTATCAATCACTGAGCCAGCGGCAAACAATTGCGGATCACCAAGCGCTTGCACCGCACGAGCCGCCGCGCGAGCCGCCGCAAGTGCAATGGATAGGTCCGCAGGGACGCGGTCCGGCGCGAGCGAGGAGAGGTGTGCGCGAGGGGTTGGGGCTGCCGCATGCGTCGAGTGACCAGGATGTGCGGAATCAGTGCTCACCGTATGGATTACGCCTTGCGGTAGCGGCCTTCAATCCCGCGCTTGCCATTGGTTTCGATCGCGGGGTGCACCTTCTTGCCGCCGCGTGTGTAACCAAGAACCAAGCGGCGGAACGCGGAATTCGCTTCGGTTGGGTCGAGTCCGGCAGCGCGGCACACTTCTTGCTTGGTGCTCCACGCCGTTGGGAGCGAAGCGAGCAGCTTGGCCGTCATGGCGTCAACTTCCGCACTTGCGGCGCGCACACGGGGGCGACCCATGAGCGTGCTGGAGCTGGTCATGCTGCCCTTGCCACTCTTGCCACCCGCTCGATACTGCTTCCATGCTGAACGCGCACTGCCCGCGAGTTCCGTGGAAAGTTCGCGCAGCGCGCCGACGAGACCATGATGTTCAGCGAGCAACTGGTCGTACTTGGCGCGCAGTGAGCGAAGATCTTTCACTTCGGCGGCCAAGGATCGGATGTCGCCAGTGATACTGCTTGCAGTGCGCTTTGTAAACGCGGCGCCGCCACTGGCCTTGTTGCCCGGCTTGCCCGGCTTGCCAGGCTTCGATGCGGCTGCGGTGCGGGTCTGGGACGGAGTCTTTGTAGAAGTCTTCTTTGCCATAATGGGGAAATCAAGTGTAGTGCAAAGCAATTGCTAATGCAATGCTGAAGGACGTTCATTTAAATTACGCGGAAAATTTATCGCATCCGCCGGATTTCTGAGCAAAGAACTGCTTCATGAGGTCGAGTGCTACGCGCGAACGGTAGCCATCGCGATCTTGAGAATGGCGGTCTCTAACTCTGCAACGCACGCCGCAAGTGAATGCTCGGCGGTATGCAGGACTACTTCGGCGCTGAGTGGCGCCTCGTAGGGATCATCAATGCCGGTGAAGCCCTTGATCTCCCCCGCGCGGGCCTTGGCATAGAGACCCTTGGGGTCACGGCCTTCGGCAATGGCAAGCGGCGCATGCACATGCACTTCAATGAATGGAATGCCGGCAGCCAGGTGACGCGCGCGCACGCGGTCGCGATCGGCTCGGTACGGGCTGATCATGCCAACAATCGCAACGACGCCGGACCCCGCCATCAACAGCGCGGCTTCACCAGCGCGGCGCACTGCTTCTTGCCTTCCAGCGGCATCGAACCCGACGCCGGCGTTCAGACCGTGACGAAGGTTGTCGCCATCGAGGCAGCAGGCCAGGCAACCAGTCTGCAAGAGACGGTGCTCCAATGCCACGGCGATGGTGCTCTTGCCGGAGCCACTCAGGCCCGTGAGCCACGCGGTGACGCCGCGTTGACCGGCGCAGCGCGCGCGGAGTGCGGCGTCAGCAGCGGAGGCGTGCCAGCGGACATTCGGGTCAGCGGGCGGATCGACGGATTCTTGCATGGAATGCACGGGCGAATGGTACTTCAGCGGGCGCCGCCTGACTGCGATCGGCACGCGCCCATGGCTACACTTGGACACTCCTGTGGCAACCGAATTCACCCATCTTGACGAACTCGAAGCAGAGAGCATTCAGATTCTGCGTGAGACCGCCGCAAGCTTTGAGCGGCCGGTCCTGATGTACTCCATTGGCAAGGACAGCACGGTGTTGCTGCACTTGGCAATGAAGGCGTTCTGGCCGGCCAAGCCGCCCTTTCCACTGCTGCATGTGGACACCACTTGGAAGTTCCGGGAGATGATCACCTTCCGCGATGCGACTGCCAAGCGCCTTGGTGTTGATCTACGTGTGCACATCAATCAAGAAGGATTGGCTGCGGGCGTCAATCCGTTTGCAAGCGGAAGCAAAGTGCACACGGATGTCATGAAGACACAGGGCCTTCGCCAGGCGCTCGACCAAGGAAGATTTGATGCTGCCATCGGCGGTGCACGACGCGATGAAGAGAAGAGCCGCGCCAAGGAGCGCATCTTCAGTTTCCGCGACAAGCACCACCGTTGGGACCCAAAGAATCAGCGCCCGGAACTGTGGAATGTGTTTAACACGCGCGTTCATCAGGGTGAGTCGATCCGTGTGTTTCCGCTGTCAAACTGGACGGAACTGGATGTATGGCTGTACATCTGGAAGAATCGGCTGCCGGTGGTGCCGCTGTATTTAGCCAAGGCGCGCCCAGTGGTTGAGCGTGACGGCGCGCTGATCATGGTGGATGACGATCGCCTGCCACTACTACCCGGTGAGAAGGTACAGACCATGAAGGTGCGATTCCGCACGCTCGGTTGCTACCCGCTGAGTGGCGCCATTGAGAGTGAAGCAGAGACGCTCGAGGCGATCATTGAAGAAATGCTTCTTGCCAAGACCAGTGAGCGTCAAGGTCGCCTGATTGACCATGATTCGTCCGGAAGCATGGAAGAGAAGAAGCGCGAGGGCTACTTCTAATGGCTAGCCCAACCTCGATTCCCGTGATGAACGAAGGCGAGCGCGTCGATGACTACCTGCGCCGCTATGAACGCAATGAATTGCTGCGCTTTCTTACCTGCGGCAGCGTGGATGACGGCAAGAGCACGCTGATTGGGCGCTTGCTTCATGACACCGGTCGCATCTATGAAGATCACATGGCTGCGCTTGAAAAAGACAGCAAGGTGCATGGAACCACTGGCGGTGGGCTTGATCTGGCGCTTGCGGTCGACGGCCTGAAGGCTGAGCGCGAACAAGGAATCACTATTGATGTTGCGTGGCGATACTTTGCAACGGCGCGCCGCAGTTTCATCATTGCTGATTGCCCGGGGCATGAGCAGTACACGCGCAACATGGCTACTGGCGCAAGCCATTGCCAGCTTGCCATCAGCCTGATTGATGCACGCAAGGGCGTGACCACGCAGACGCGCAGGCATGCGTTCATTGCCAGCCTGCTTGGTATTCGCCATGTGGTGGCGGCGGTCAACAAGATGGACATTGTCGGATGGAGCGAGGAGCGATTCCGCGCCATCGAACGCGAGTTTGTTGACTTCTGCGCGCGCATCGGTATTCCTGATCCGGTGGCGGTGCCGATCAGTGCGTTGAACGGTGACAACGTAGTGAAGCGCAGTGAGCACACCCCGTGGTACAGCGGTAGTCCCGTGCTTGAACTTCTTGAAGCAGTGCCGGTTGATCGCCCTAGCCCGGATGCCAACTTTCGTATGCCGGTGCAGTTTGTATTGCGCCCCGACCTCAATTTCCGCGGGTTTGCAGGGCAAATTGCTGCGGGAAGCGTGAAGCCAGGAGACCGCGTTCGCATTCTGCCTTCGGGTAAGGAGACGCGCGTCAGGCGGATTGCGCGCGCGCCAGAGGATGGCGGCGATGCTCCGCTTGCGTATGCACCGCAGAGTGTGGTGCTCACCTTTGAAGACGAAGTGGATTGCAGTCGCGGCGATGTCATTGTGTGCATCGGGCGCGATCCAGCGGTGACGCAGCGTGTGGAATGCGACTTGGTGTGGATGCAAGAGCAGCCGCTGGTGCGCGGGCAACAGTTGATGTTGCGCGTCGGCGCCAAGCAGACGGCGTGCACTGTGCGTCGGGTACGGTGGCTGGTGGATGTGGACACGCTGGGCACGCAGCCCGCGGACACACTGCGACTGAATGAAATTGGACGCGTTGAGCTTGAATGCGAAGAGCGCGTGGTGGTCGATGGCTACCGCGAGTGTCACGGAACGGGCGCACTGATTCTTGTCGATCGCATGACCAACGCCACTGCGGGTGCGGGCATGGTGCGCTTGGCCACCGAAGCCGGAAGCAAGCGCGCACATTGGGAGACTGAGGCGCTTGCCACGCTTGAGCGCGCGGAAGACAAGCCGAGCTTCGTGAATGCAGAAGAGCGCGAACGCCGCTGGCAGCAGAAGCCGCGGACCATCTTGCTCTACGGCCCGCCCGGAAGTGGCAAGACCCGTGAAGCGCATGAGATGGAGCGGAAGTTCTTCGACCAAGGCGCCGCGGTGGTCATGCTTGATGGCCAGGCGATGCGCCGTGGACTGAGCAAGGACTTGGGCTTCAGCGATGAAGACCGCAGCGAGAACCTACGCCGAGCGGCGGAGGTGGCGCGGCTCCTCAATGACCAAGGATTTGTGGTGATCTTGGCCATGGCTGCGCCGGACCCAGAGGCGCGCGAACGGGCGCGGGAGTTGGTAGGTCAAGACCGCTGGGAGGCCCGGAACATGGGAGCGCGCTAGCACTATGTCGAAAAATCCATAAAAATCGACATGTTATTGTGACATGTCGATGGAAGCGACATACAGTGTGTTCGCAGCCATGGATCAGCCAATGCACCATTCGCACCGCCCTGAGTGGCAGCCGGGGACTCCGTTCAACGCCCTTCCGGCGCTTCCGCCGATCGATGAAATCGAGACGCGCGCGATTCTCAAGCAATGCGTAAAGGCACGGGCGGCGTTGGCGGAACTGAAGCAAGCTGCAGAACTCATTCCCGACCAGCGGATCCTGCTGAGTGCATTTCCAATGCTCGAGGCGCAGGCGAGTTCGGAGATCGAGAACATCATCACTACGACCGCCGAATTGTTCGAGCACCTCTCAGCCGAACAACGAGCAACCCCCGCAGTGCGGGAGGCGCTTCGCTACCGATCGGCGCTACTGATTGGTGCCGCTGAGTTGCAGAAGCGCCCCATGTGCACCCGCCTTGCTGAAATCGTCTGCTCAGAGATCAAGGGTATTGACATGCAGGTGCGTCGCACTCCTGGGACTACCTTGCGCAATGATCGCACGGGCGACACCATCTACACCCCGCCAGAGGGTGAGCAAGTGTTGAGGGATCTATTGGCGAACTGGGAACGGTTCGTCAACGAGCCCTCTGAACTTGACCCACTGGTGCGGATGGCCATCAGCCATTATCAGTTTGAGGCGATACACCCATTCCTTGATGGCAACGGTCGTACAGGAAGAGTGTTAAATAGTCTGTTCTTGGTGAGTCATGGACTCATCGGCCAGCCGGTGCTTTACCTGAGTCGCGCGATCATTGCCCGCAAGGATGAGTACTACAAACGACTGCTTGCCGTGACCGCACGTGGCGAGTGGATCCCTTGGGTGGAATTCATGTTGGAGTGCGTAGAGAGCACTGCTTCATGGACTACCAACAAGATTGCGGCGATGCGCGCACTACAGGTAAATACAGGAGAATTCGTTCGAACCAAGTGCCCCGGGGTCTATTCGCACGAACTCATCAGCCTGATCTTTGAGCGCCCCTATCTCCGAATTGCTGACCTTGTTGAAGCGGGTATTGCCAAACGGCAAACGGCTGCTACTTATGTCGACCGACTGACTGAAATCGGAGTTCTTGAGGAACGAACAACTGGGCAAACCCGACTGTTTGTTCATGTAAAGCTCATGAAACTCTTGACGCATGATTCCAATGAGTACATCAAGTACGGTTCATGACGTGATGCCCGCTGAGTCTCTGCCAGCCACCGCGATGTACACCATGAACATCAAGCCCACAATCACCCGCGGCAATAGGCAATCACTATGAACCTCGTTGCTACACGTTGGTGGTCTACGTTCTTCATGCCATCAAGCGTGCTGATCGTTGCGCTCGCGCTCGGCGTGTTTCTTATGTTGCGAGCGTGGCGGCGTGGCAAGCGGCCAAGCGAAGCGCGGTTTGCGTGTGGGCTCACGGTGACAAGTCTGGTGGTGCTGTACTTGGCATCAACGCCGCTGGTGGCGCGGTGGGTGGCAGAGTCGCTGGAGCGGCAGAATCCGCCCGTCGATCCAGTCACCATGCCGGTGGCGGATGCGATCGTGGTGCTGGGCGGATCCATGTACGCCACAGTGGGCCCCGACGGAACCACGCTGCTCTACGCACGCCATGCAAGTGACCGATTCGAAACTGCCATGCAGGCGTTCAGTGCCGGACGCGCGCCGATCATTGCATTTGGCGGAGGAGGCACAGGCGTGCCTGGGACGCCAACGGAGGGAGAGTGGAACCGCGCACGAGCCATCGCTCGCGGGGCGCCTGCGGACCGCGCGATTGCGGGACCAGTGGCGCTATACACCAGTGATGAGAGCGAAGGCATCGCGCGCGTGCTGCGCGAGCGCGGGGTGAAGCGAATCATTCTGTGCAGCTCCGCGATGCATCTGCCGCGCGCCTGCATGAACTATGAGAAGCTGGGGTTTGAAGTCACCCCGCTGCCGAGCGACTTTGCAACGCGCGGCGCGGCGGAGGAATGGTCATGGGCGCTGCTGATTCCCAGGGGGATGGCGCTGAGCCAGGTTGATGCAGGCGTGAAAGAGTGGATGGGATTGCTTGGACCGGTGCGGTAAGTGCCATCACTTGCCGAGCGTTGCGCGCAAGCCTTCAACAAACGGCACGATCACGCGGTAACCAAGCAAGTCTACAGCGCAGCGGATGTCGGCTTCACTGTCACGCACATCGCCAGT
>CAMDCW010000071.1 GCA_945890745.1 Phycisphaera mikurensis NBRC 102666 | reverse complement strand
CCCGGCGGCCGATCAATGAATACCTCTTCCCCGACGATGCGATTAACAATCCGCATAAGTTGGAGAGCATCTTTGGTCGCTTCGACCGCATGTGCTTGGTGGGTCACACGCACCACCCAGGAGTGTTCACTGAGGATCAAGAGTTCTGGAAGCCTGACGAACTGCCAGATCGCACTTTCAACGTTGACCCCGTGCAAAAGGCGATCATCAATCCCGGCTCTGTTGGGCAGCCACGCGACGGCGATCCGCGCGCCTCATATGCCATCCTTGACACCGATGCTGGCGAAGACAAGCACCGCATCGAATTTCACCGACTTCCGTACGACATCGACATTACCGTTGCCAAGATCCACGCGATCCCTGAGCTCCACGATTGGCTCGGCGACCGACTGCTTGAAGGACGCTGAGGCCCGGCTGTATGGCCGCCATCGCATCCCGACCAACGCGCCGAGCGCGTTACCGAACTGAACACTATGAACAGTAATTCTCCGGCCCCCCGGAAGCCATCCGTCTTCAACATCCGCCGATTTCTGCTCACTGCTGCACTGATTTCAGTGGTCGCTGGAATCGCGGGAATCATCATCACTGGTCGTAACGGCGGCAGTGGTCCGGTGGCTGCTACAACCACCGGCGCCAACGCATCTGCGGAAACTGTTGCGCCAAGCACCGCGGGCACCACCGCACCACAAGGCGCCCAGTCCACCGCCACGCCGCCAACAACAACCACGACGGCAACGGTCCCCGCCGTCGCCAAGCCGGCTGCCGATGAACTTGCATGGATCGCGGCTGCGCCTGGTTCGCCCACCGAAAAGGCCACGCCGATCGGCTCACTCGACGCCAAGGTCGCGCAATTCCAACTACAGCTCACCGCACGCGGCGCAGGTATTTCTGAGATCACCTTTAGTGACCTGTGGCGAACCGCTCGTGATGCGGCGAGTGCACGCACTGGCAACCCGCCAGCTGAAGGTCAATACGTATTGACCGCGCCAGGAAAATTGCAGGGCTTTACTGTTCCACTCCTCTCCGCGCGTGTGCTTGACGTCGATGGTCGGCAAATTCGCATCGACGGCAATGTCTGGCGCGAAACCGCGCCGGGCACATTCGTCACCGAGATTTCTGACGGTACTGGTGCACTGCAACTCCGCGCCACACGTCGATGGGTGGTTGAGCCTGGCTCCTACGACATCCGCTGCGAGCAACGCGTTGAGAACCTTTCATCCACGCCTCACGCCATTCGTTGGATTCTGTTTGGACCAACCAACCTCGCCCGCGACCCGAATGACTCTGTAGACCCGCGTCGTTTCCAGTCCGGCTATTTGATGTCGAAGGAGCGCGATCCCGGCCAACAGACCGTCATCGTCCACGATGCCACCATTGACCAATCCAAGCTGGTCACGCAAGTTGAAGGCGGAGATGTGGTGGTTTGGCCCAATGAACGCCAGACACAAGAGCGCTACGGACTGTCGTGGTTTGGTGCTACAAATCGCTACTTTGCGCTTGCCGTGCATGCGCCTTATGCAGCGTCTGGCTCAACACTAAAGACCATTGCGCCTGCCATTACCACCGTCGCCGCACAGGTCGGCGATGGCGTCCATCAGGGAACGCCGGAGAAGGTGATCTTCACCACATGCTCGAGCGATGTGATCACTGTTGCGCCGGGTGCGAATGCAACCTTCGACATTGGTGTCTTTGCGGGACCGCTGGAGCGTTCCTTGTTGACCACCACGCAGCCATATGCGGCGCTCAATATGCAGGGACTGATCCTGTACCTGATGAGCGGCTGCTGCAGTTTCTGCACGTTTGCGTGGCTTGCTGACTTCCTTGTGTGGTTCTTGGCCTTCCTGCATCACTACGTGGTCTTTGATTGGGGCTTGGCCATCATTGCGCTGGTGGTTGTAGTACGCGGCTTGCTCCACCCACTCACGCGACGTTCGCAGATTTCCATGCAGCGCGTGACCAAGCAAATGGCTTCCATCAAGCCAGAAATCGATCTTCTCCAGAAGCGCTACAAAGAAGACCCGAAGAAGCTGCAAGAAGAAACCATTCGCCTCTATCGCGAAAAGGGCGTAAATCCGCTTGGTTGCGCTGGTGGCATGGTTCCCACCTTCCTGCAGATGCCGATTTGGATCGCCTTGTATGCCGTCCTGTATTTCGCATTTGAACTGCGTCAACAGCCGGCGTTCTTTGGCATCTTCCAGAAGATGGGTGGCTGGCCATTCTTGAGCGACCTGAGCGCACAAGACCGCTTCATCTCGCTGCCGTTTGAAGCGAACCTGTACATCGCCACGGTCGACTCGATCAACCTGATCCCGATCTTGATGGGCGCGGTCTTCTTCATTCAGCAGAAGTACATGACTCCGCCGCCAACGGCAACACAGACGCCGGAACAAGAGCAACAGCAGAAGATGATGAAGTGGATGATGGTCATCCTCTTCCCTGTCATGCTTTACACCGCACCGAGTGGTCTGACTTTGTACATCGCCACTAGTACGCTCGTTGGTATCTATGAGAGCATCCGCGTCAAGGCTGAAGTTGCCAAGATGGACTTCAGCAAGCCGAAAAATGCCAAAAATGGCTGGCTGCAGAAGGCATACACCAACGCCATGAAGCGTGCGCAAGACGTGCAACAGAAGTCACAGAAGCGGGCACAGGCAAATGCCACGAAGGCTCCAAGTAAAAAGTTCCGCGATAAGTAAGCGGTCCCCCGTCGGATGAACAGATCCGTCACAAGCAAACAGATCCACGACAAGTGATCTGATCACGGCATGGACAACCAGAGCGTCATCCTCGCGGTCGCAAGCCCTCCGGGAAGTGCGACCCGCGGGATTGTGCGCGCCAGTGGTGCCGATGCTTGCCAAGTGCTGTGCAACGCCATGGATCCCAACTGCCATGGAAGCGCTGCTGTTCGCGAGCGTAGGCGCGGCGTCCATGTGGTGCGCCTGCTTGAGCCATCCATACCGGCACTCGCGATTGTCATGCCTGGCCCAGCAAGTGCCACTGGCGAAGACTGCGCGGAGATTCACACTGTTGGAAATCCATTCGTACTTGAACGAATCATTGCGGCCGTCATTGCCCACTCAGATGGGGCAGCACGGCGTGCTCACCCGGGCGAATTCAGCGTGCGTGCGGTTTTGTCGGGGCGCATGCCGATTGCATCGGCGGAGCGCGTCGCAGCAGTCATTATGGCTGAAACCGATGCGCAACTGGCCGCGGCATCCATGCTTCAGGTCAATACTGCGGAGCAGTCCACAGCCCGTGATGCAGATGAAATTGCCACGCTATTGGCGCTCGTTGAAGCCGGTATTGACTTTACCGATCAAGAAGATGTAGTGGCCATTGCGCGCCCGGCGCTGGAGGCCCGCGTGCGGGCTGTACGCGACAGAATTCGCGCGCGCTGTGCGACGTCGGCCGGTGCAGAATCAGCGCAACGGGCGGCACGTGTGGTACTGACGGGTGCACCAAACGCTGGCAAGAGTTCACTCTTCAATGCGCTGTTGCAGCACACACGCGCGGTGGAGAGTTCAGACCGCGGGACAACACGCGACGCTATTGAGCACGCGTGTTCGCTCCCGGGTGGCATAGAAGTGATCTTGGTGGATGCGCCAGGCATTGACGATGCAATTCATGATGTTGATGTCCTGATGCAAGCGCGTGCACACGATGCAATCAATCGCGCGGACATCATTCTTGTGTGCCAGCCAAGTATCCATGATCAGGTCCATGACGCCACCGACTCATCACCTATCCATGGCGCGCGCGGACTGGCCATCAATGTCCGAACGAAGTGTGACACGCTCGGCAATGCAGGTGTTACTGATGCGGATGGCGCCATATCCACCAGCGCCCATACCGGTGCTGGAGTTTCTGAACTCCGCGCCGCTATTGCCCGCGCTGTCAGTGCCCGCGCACCGAGGAATACCCATGAATTCACACTTGGTGTGGCACGTGTCGCATTGCTGAAAGAGGCGGCTGATTCACTCGACGAGATGTTGACTATCGAAGCACCCGAACTCGTCGCCGCCGCGCTGCGTGCCGCGCTCGACCGACTCGGCGAGGTGTCTGGCGCCATCCCACCCGATGACGTCTTGGGGCGGCTGTTCTCGAGTTTCTGTATTGGAAAGTGATCTCCTTGCGCCCGCCGCAACGCTCCCACAAAGTAGCCTTCCGCGCGTGCAAGGCTCCATTGACATCCGTGTCCGTTACTGTGAGTGCGACCCCATGGGCGTGGTTCATCACACCGTCTATCCAGTGTGGTTTGAGATGGGGCGCACTGAACTTCTGAGGTCTACCGGACGCACCTACCGCGACATGGAAGCGCAGAACATGCTGCTAGCGGTCGTCAAGCTTGAAGTGGTCTACAAGCAACCAGCACGCTATGACGAAGTAGTGCAACTCCGTACCACGCTGGCCCGCGTTGGTGCAGTAAAGGTGGAACACACCTACGAAATTTGGCGCGACGACGTGCTCCTTGTAGCGGGCGCAACAACGCTTGCGTGCATCGACCGAAACGGTCGCGCTCAAGCGATTCCAGATGGCGTACTCACGACTCCCGCGGACCAAGTGATGAAGGCGAACGCCCCAAGTGGATCTTGACGCGTAGGCCTGGAATCTGCATGACCCGGCGGAGCTCGGCCAGCGCTCCGGCACGAAGTGCTCGATCCACCGCAAACGAAGCAGGGGAGCTGCTCACCCCTACCACTATCTGCATTGGGCTGACTGACTGGATCCACGTTTCGTCAATCAATTGTGCCGGCATCGCCGCGCGCCATGCTTCTGCAGCACTGCCGCTTCGTTCCACGTCGCGCTTTGCTTGTCGCGCAATATCACCCACCATGCGGCTGATCGAGACGTCTTTGTCGCGGAACGCGCGTCGCTCACACATCCGCTGCGTTCGCTGAATAGATGGGTCAAGCGGGGCTGCTTTCGCTGCATCGGCGGCGGTGGCAGCAGTGGCGGCCGCTTTCGCGCGTGCTGGCGCTGGCTCGCCGCCAGAACCCATTGCACCCCTTGAATTTGTCGACCGCTTTGCCATGGATACGGATCGTAGTTTGTAGGTGCATGATTCCGAGTGGGTATCGTGCTCGCTCTGTGATTTCCGTAACTGTTGAAAATCTCCGCAAGACCTATGGACAGGCCGTGGCTGTCGATGGTGTGACCATGGAAGCCCCCAAGGGCGGCCTGACGTTTCTGCTGGGTCCATCCGGGTGTGGCAAGACCACCATCCTGCGCATGATTGCTGGCTTTCTTGAGCCGAGTGCTGGAGTCATTCGCTTTGGAGATCGCGATATCACCAACGTCTCTGCGGAGAAGCGTGACTGCGGCATGGTGTTTCAGAGTTATGCACTGTGGCCGCACATGACCGTTGCGCAGAATGTCGCGTTCGGGCTTGAGGTGCGGAAGGTCCCGACGGCCGAATTGCGCAAGCGTGTTGGCGAGGCGCTGGAGATGGTGCGCATGCATGCCTACGCCGATCGTAAGCCGAACCAACTTTCTGGCGGACAACAGCAGCGTGTCGCACTTGCGCGCGCCATTGTTTACCGCCCTGATGTGCTGCTCCTTGATGAGCCACTTTCTAACCTCGACGCCAAATTGCGCTTAGAAATGCGCGGTGAAATCCGCCGCATTGTTGATGACCTGCGCGTCACCGCCATCTACGTGACCCATGATCAGAAAGAGAGCCTGAGTCTTGCGGACAAGATGGTGGTTCTCCGCGAGGGTCGCATTGAGCAAGTCGGCGGCCCGCGTGAAATGTATGAGCGTCCCTGCAATCGATTTGTAGCGGAGTTCTTGGGTGAGACCAATTTCCTTGATGCAACGCTTGATGGTTCCGCTACTCATACCCCGCGCGTGGTGAAGACCCGCGCGGGCATGCTGGAGACAACTACCGGGGGCGATCAACCCGCGTCCGCAAATTTGGTTGCGAGTGTTCGCCCGGAGTCACTGCGCATGCATCCCCAGAACCAGATCGCTGCTGATCGCCCCGCCCTCCGCGGTGTGGTTGCGGAGACCACTTACCTTGGTGAAGTGGCCCAACACCGCGTCGACTGCAACGGCGTCAATATCAAGGTATTTGAACTGAATCCACGGCACCTCTCACGCCGCGGGGAGCCAGTAGCGCTCACCGTAGACGCTGACCAGGTGGTGTTGTTGGAGCGGTGAGGCGCGACCGCTGTGGCTCAACATATCCTGCGCACATGCGCACATCGATCGCCGCGGCTTCGGCTGCCATCGTCCTTGGTTCCATGCTTGCCGCCTCAACTCCCGCCAATGTGCCGCCGACGGGATTGAAAGAGACGCCCGACGCGCGTAATGCACGCATGGCGTGGTGGCGATCAGCGCGCTTTGGAATGTTCATCCACTTTGGTTTGTACTCCACGCCAGCGGGTACGTGGGACGGCAAAGAAGTTGGTGGCGTTGGTGAGTGGCTCCTGCAAAATGGAAAGATCGATCCGATCGTCTATGAGAAGACGCTCGTGCCACAGTTCAATCCGGTGAAGTTTGATGCCAAGCAATGGGCGGATCTGGCGCGTGATGCTGGTATGCAATATGTAGTCATCACCACCAAACATCACGACGGATTTGCGCTTTGGAACAGTGCCGTGAGTGACTACGACGTCATGGCTACGCCGTTCAAGCGCGACATTATGAAGGAACTCTCCGACGCAGTTCGTGCCGACGGAATGCAGATGTGTTGGTACCACTCGATCATGGACTGGCACCACCCTGACTATCTACCGCGCCGCCCATGGGACCAGCGCGCGGTTGATCCACAAAGCTATCCGCGCTATGTGAACTACATGCAGGCGCAGCTCAAGGAAATCCTCACTAATTACGGCAAAATCGGCATCGTTTGGTTCGATGGTGAATGGGAAGACACCTGGAACCACACCTGGGGCAAGGCCACCGATGACTTCGTGCGCGCCATTCAGCCACAGATCATTGTGAATAATCGCGTCGACAGCGGCCGCGCTGGAATGGATGGATTCTCCAAAGATGAAGCGTCCCGCGGCGATTATGGAACGCCAGAGCAGACCATCCCACCGAATGGCATGCCAGGTAAGGATTGGGAAACCTGCATGACCATGAATGACACATGGGGCTTCAAGTCCTCGGATCACAATTGGAAAAGTTCACAAGAACTCATTCGCATGTTGTGTGACATCGCCTCTAAGGGTGGCAACTTTCTCCTCAATGTTGGACCGCGCGGCGATGGCACCATCCCACCAGAAAGCATCGAGAGACTGAAGCGCATGGGTGAGTGGATGAAGGTAAACGGCACCGCTATTCACAACACCGATGCCACGCCCTTCCCACGGAAGTTTCAATGGGGCCGAATCACCCAAGGAGTTGGCTCGCTCAGCGGCCGTGAAAGCACCACGCTGAACCTCATGGTCTTTGATTGGCCAGCAGACGGCACGCTTCGGCTCCCCGGCATGAGTAACGAACCGCTTTCTGCCAAGATTCTTGGCGCAACTGACCGATCGCCGACGGTGACCCGCCAGGGCGACACCATCCTTGTCAGTGGCCTTGGTGCCACACCGGTCGACAAGGATGCCACGGTTATACAGATTGGCATCGCGGGCAAGCCGGCGGTCGAGCCGTTCATCATTAAGCCTGATGGGAATGGGATCATCACGTGCGCGGCCGCGGATGCGATCGTCACCGGAAGTATCCAGTACGAAAATCGATTTGAGAATCTCGGTTGGTGGCGCGACACGGCCAGCACAGCTTCTTGGACCGTGCAGATTCCCGCCACCGGTAAGTATCACGTGGCGGTCGCCTACGCGTGCAATGTCACCTGTGGTGGCGACTTTGAAGTTTCCGTCATTGACCCAGATGGGGGCGGCACCCAGACCATCACTAGCAATCTGCCTCCGCGCTCAGACTGGAGCGATTTCATAAACCTGGCGGTCGGGAATATCGAACTCACCGCCGGGACCCGCGTTATATCGGTGAAGGCGGCGAGCAAGCCGGGTGAATCCTTCATCAATCTTCGTAACCTCACCTTGATGCCGCTCAAGTAACCTGATCGCCCCATGCCCACCTTCACACTCAACGGAACGGCCATCGAACTTGAGCCCCAAACACGGGAGTCATTTGCATGGCTTGCCGGACAGGTCTACCGCCGACTCCATGAAGGACCACCGCTTCCGGCGATCCTGACGGTCTTTGCGCATGAGGGGACCACGACCCAAGGGCTGCCAACCAACGACGCCCGCATTCAAGCCATCCTGTGGACCTTGTGGCAAATTGGCATTGCCTCCGCGCGCGTGGAAGGCGATGGCGACAAGCGAGAAGTGAAATGGGACAAGGGTGAGCATGCGAACATTGACACCCGCCCGATCATTGAGCATTTCACCGAAGAGGGCATCAACGAAGGCCGCGCGCTTGCCGCTGGTCTGGTGGTGGTTGCTGGCCGTCACATCAAAGTGAACGGCATTGAGATGCACGTGAAGATCAACAACTTTGAACTCATCAAGGCGCAGGCTGCTGAGATGGAGAAGCGTCGCGCCGACCCGAAGCACGATCCAGCCATGGCTGCCGCGAGTTACCTCGCCGAACTTCTTGCACAGGGTGCTGACCAGAACGACCTCCGACTCCGAGCCGCCATTGAACTCGCCGCTGACCTCGGTATTCGATCTCTCTTTGTGGATGCCGCCACTCGACAATTGCGCATTGACGGATTCAATGAGCAGGCGGCACTGGCAGCGGCGTATTTCCAAGGCGCCCCGGTTGAGCAATTTCAGTCTGCGATCAATCGAGCGCAGGTGCTGAACAAAATGGCGTTGGAAAGCGCACAGAAATCCGGACGTGCGCCAGCGGGCGGTACGGGCGCTGTTCACCCTCAAGCGGGGGGGCCAGATTTGGTTGGAGCTGCTGGAAAGCCTGGAAATCAAGGGCAACCGACGCCGTTCAAGCGTCGCCGCCGCTGAATCTGCCACGCCACGCGGCGCTACCGCCAATGCACTCGTGGACCGTCCAAACGGACTTCCCGAGGAATTGTGCGCACATTTACCTCACAGAATCCTTGACCTGCGATCCACGGATAAGACCGTTCGAATGACCCTGCGTGGTGATTCAGTGTGGACCGCCACGCAGGGCTCAGGACTTTGAGGAGGGCAAGCGATGTGTGACCAAATCGATAGCGAGAGTAATCGGGCCGGCAAGATCGCTGCTACTACCTCTGGATGGCGACCAGTGCAGATTCAACTCCGCACCTCGGTTGCCGCCAACGCTGCTATGTATCGCGCGCTACTTGGTGACCTGCCCGGTCTATCGATCGTGAGTGGGCCGCTCTTGGATGGGTGTGTTGCAGATGCTGTGATCGCGCCGACGAATAGCTTCGGCTATCTCGATGCGGGGATTGACAGCGCGTTCGCGCGCCGGTTCGGTCCACGTCTGCAACGCGCGCTCCAGGAGCGCATCGCGGGTGAGTTCGATGCTGAACTTCCAGTGGGCGAGGCAATCATCATTCCAACTGGCGACTTCACGATGCCGTTTATGGTGGCCGCGCCGGCGACGCAGTTCCCTGGATACATTTCTGCGGAACCGTTGGTGTACAGCGCACTTCACGCCGCGCTGCGGGTAGTCAACGCCTGGAACATCGCTGATGAGTGGCCGCCAATTGAGTCAATTGTCCTGCCGGACATGGCGCGTGCTACCCATGGGTGGCATGCTGAAACCCTGGTTCTGCAGGTTCGCGAGGCGCTCGAAGCGTGGAATCGCGCACATGCCGCGCCCGGCCAGCAATCCCGCGCCGCATGACAGAACTCACGCGGCGGTAGCGATCGGCGGCATTGGTGCGCCAATGCTGGCACACACTGCGCGCAATAGTTCTGCTTCTTCCACCGTGGTCTGACCATCGGCTGCAACGCAAGCAATACAAGCGTCTACCAACTTTCGCTTTGTGCCGAGTTTGGTGTTCGATAGTCGCTGCAGTGATTCATCAAGGGCGTCGAGCGTGCACAAGTGTGTGGCTGTCTGCGCTGCTGGTAACAGTGGCTCAGATCCACGCGCCGCGCGCCACGCTCGCGCCACGCTCGCTTCGTCAGTGGCTCCGGACCACGCCAAGACACTCACTACCAACGCTACATCTGCAACCGTCGCGCGCGCACTAGTGTCCTTCACTGCAATTGGCCCCTCGATTGCACCACGCAAGATGACTCGGACTGTCCATTCCAACCGATCAACCTGTGAGTCACTGGCAATGAGTTGCGCTAACACCGCGCGGAATTGCTGATACTGCGCAGGCGAAAGTTGTACGAGTGACGCCGCGCATAATTCAATGACTGGTAATCGTTGCCGTGGGGTGATCGCCGCGGTCTGTTGAAGTGCATCGGTTGCGTTGGCAAGTGCGGGATCAATAGTGGCGATACCGGCAAGCTGCGCCTGGCGTTCCTGTCGGTCACGCGCGAGAAGCAACGAACAAATCACCGCCCGCGCACTGAAGGGATTCCGTGCAGCATCGACCACCGATTCGGGCAGTCCCGCGATGAGGCCGTGCGCCATCCCAATGTCGTGTGGGTTGAGTGACCCCATACTGCGGCGCGCGCCGTGAATGGCTGCTGCAGAAACCCCATGAAATGCAGCCATTGATGATGCGCGCGCGGTTGTTGCTGGTTGAATGACTCCTGCATTCTTCGCCGCGGTCATCGTCGCAGTGGTTGCCACGTTCGTCGCCGCAGCCGTCACTCCGGCCTCCACCATCTTGGCACCACGAATACGCGCAATGCGATCCTCGATCGGTGGATGTGTTGAAAATAACGAAGCGATTCCATTCGCAAAGAAGAAGTGGCTGAACTCCGCCGCTGCCGGTGCGCTCAGTTGACTGCCTGCACCGCGTGCAATCTTTTCTAGAGCACCAGCAATGCCATCTGGGTTACGCGTGTATTGAACAGCGCTGGCATCGGCAAGAAATTCGCGCTGCCTGCTCACCGCCGACTGAATGATGCGCCCAAAAAAGTACCCAATGATTCCAATGATGAAGAGCGCCACACCAATTCCAAGTCCAATAGCGGCGTTACTGTTCTTGTCGCGCGATGGGCGGGAATACATCTGTGAACGAATCAGAATTCGACCAACCATCGAAACTGCAAAGATTCCACCGAGCCACGCCACTAAGCGCATATTGAGCCGCGTGTCTCGGTGAAAAATGTGGCTGAATTCATGCGCCATGACCCCTTGTAATTCATCACGCGAAAGCGCATGAATACAACCCCTGGTCACGCCGATGACTGAATCTTGCTCAGAATTTCCGGCCGCAAATGCATTAATCGTCTGGTCCTCCATGAGATAGACGGGCGGAACGCGAACTCCGCTGGCAATGGCCATCTCCTCAACCACATTGAGAATCCGCCGCTCGTCAGGATCACTTGATCCTGGGTCCACCTGTACTCCGCCCATTGCCTGTGCGACCGCAGCACCACCATGCGACATCTGCGCAAATTTCACCGCTGTGCCAATGCCAACTACAGCCAAGACCGATCCGACCGACAGCGCGAACATTGACGGATCAAAGATCTTGCCCTGCGACACCGTGAGTGAGAGCACTACGTGCACACTTACCACCGTAGCAATGACGCCCATGATGAACAGGGCAACGAGCCAGCTGGTATTGCGCTTCGCCCGTTCTTGGCTTTCAAAGAAATCCATGAAAGGTCTCCATACGTCAGGAATTGTGCGTGTTTCGTGGCGCTTCAATCGAAGCAGGCGCGCCGAAATCTACGTTCGGTAGCGCGCGCGCCGACTGGTCCGCCTCAAAGAGTGCGGCTGCCGTAAAGGAAAACAAGCGCGCTACTAGAACGTCGGGGAACACCGCCAGTTTAGTATTGAACGTCATCACCGCATCGTTGTACGCCTGCCGCGCAAATGCAATGCGGTTCTCGGTGCTCACTAGCTCTTCTTGCAGTTGCAGCGCGTTGTTGTTGGCCTTGATGTCCGGGTATCGCTCCATCAAGATCATCAGTTGCCCCAACATGGCCTGCAATACGCCTTCCGCATTCGCCAGAGCGAGCGTCGCGCCCACATCACCCGGGTTTGCACTGACGGCAGTGCGCGCGTTGATCGCTGCGGCACGCGCACTTGTCACCGCCTCCAAGGTCGACCGCTCGTGTTGCATGTAACCCTTCACAGTGGCAACCAAATTAGGCACTAAGTCGTGGCGCCTTCGCAGTTGGACATCAATCTGCGAGAACCCATTCTGCACGCGCACCCGCCGTGTCACCAGCCCGTTGTAAACCGCCATCAGCCAGATGGCAACAATGGCAATGACGGTCCCAGCGGCCACCGAGGCCACGAGAACAGGCGAAACAGCAACGATTGTCGGAGCGGAATGCACGAACATGTGCGTAGTTCTAGCATCGGGAACCATGATCGGCATTCCCCGCATTCTGGTAACCGGATTCGAGCCCTTTGCAGGCAGCCTCCTGAACCCCACAGCACTGATTGTTGAGCGCTTGGCCGCCGAAGGAGTTGCTGGCGCCACCATGCGTGCTGAAGTCCTACCGGTGGTCGGTGGTGCTGGACCCGGTTCAGCGCGGGCGAGGCTTGATGCTGTCTTGGCGGATTTTCAAGCTGACGCGGCAATTCACTTTGGCGAGGCGCATACCCGTAGTGAATTCAGTGTTGAGCGCATCGCTATCAATCTTCGCGACTATCGCATTGCCGACAACGCGGGTGTCTGCGCGGAGGACACGCCTGTCATTGACGGCGCCCCCGCCGCACACTTTGCGACACTTCCGGTACGGGCGATCATGGACGCAGTCCGTGTTTCCGGCGTGCCTGCGGGAACTTCACTGACTGCGGGCAGTTACCTCTGCAACGAGGTGATGTTCCATTCACTGGAGCGGAGTGCGGCCACAGGCTGGCCGGCAATCGCTGGCTTCATTCATGTTCCACAGCTTGAAGAACAGTTTGCGGTTCGCCCAAACGATGCACACCCGATGTCTGCACACGACTTGATGATTGCGACACGCGCGGCTATTGGCGCCGTCATTGTCCACCTTCGAACCATGCCACGTAGAACGATGCCTGATCGGCATCGACGGCGATTAGATTAAACGGCACCGCCGCCAACTCGCGTGGCCGCGAGTGTGGCGGTGACGTGTGGGCTGTATTTCAATAAGGCGCATGCCGTTGGCACGTTGCCAAGACATGCGCCCCACCCTGATGTGTGGACTACAGGGTGCTTTGTTGGAACACATGCGGTGATGTGTTCCAACACCTTTGCT
>CAMDCW010000070.1 GCA_945890745.1 Phycisphaera mikurensis NBRC 102666 | reverse complement strand
CCGTTCACCGCTCCCGGCTACGGCGAGTTGGAAGGCGTTGCGCATCGATCCGATTTCGACTTGCGCGCACATGCCACCGCCAGCGGCAAGAACGACAAGGCGAAGCACTTTGACCAAGCGCGCAACGAGCGCTACTTCCCGCACGTCATCGAGCCATCGGCAGGTGCTGACCGCGGAACGCTCGCCCTGCTGTGCGAGGCGTACACGCCGGACCCGAGCCGCCCAAGTGGCGTGTTCATGAAGTTCAATCCGCGCATGGCGCCGGTGAAGGCGGGCATCTTCCCGCTGGTCAACAAGGACGGGATGCCCGAGATCGGCGAGAAACTGTTCCGCACGCTGCGCAAGAAGCACGTGGTGGAGTTCGACGAGAAGCAATCGATCGGCAAGCGTTACGCGCGCATGGACGAAGCAGGAACTCCGTTCTGCATCACGATCGATAGCGAATCATTGACGGCCCAGGCCGTCACGGTGCGCCATCGCGACACGCAGCAACAAGAGAAGCTGCCGATCGACGCTGTTCCAGCATGGCTTGACGCGCAAATCGGGACGGATTCCTAATTGGAGCGTCGAAAGTCCCACTTTCTAGCTGTTGCTGGAATTGCCGCGCCGATTGCCCTGCTGACGGGCTGCGCATCAGTGGCGCCGTGCGCGGAGTTGACGCGCACGTCCACGCCAACGCGCTGGACACTAGTGGCGCCGAAGGGCGTTCGCGAATTGCCCGAGGTGAAGGCGCTGATCGCTGCACGCGCCACGCGATTCACTGTTGAGGTGATCGAGTTTGACCCAGCGGAAGGAACTGCGGAGTCGCGGCTGGCCTCCGTGCGGGGCCGGCTGGCGAAAGCTTCGGTGAGCACAACGGCGTCTGCCGGCGCGAAACCCGAAAGTGGCACAGGCACAACCGCCAGCGCGACAACCGACCAAGTGCTGGTGATTGGTTCGTCTGAAGTCATCTCCATGGGTCCATGGAACTTCGCAGGCGTCAAGCAACCAATCGCTACTGATTGGCTGCTCACAACCAACCTTGAAGTTGGTAAAGCGGTCGATCCGGTGACCGGTTGGCAAGCTGCACTCAGCGAACCAGCGCTCCGCACGGTCGGACGCTTGCCATTTGATGACACCAAGATGGTGTCGCTGGCCGCACAAGCCACACTTGAACACGATCGCAACAGCCAAGCCGCTACCGGCACCGCGGTACTCGGCGCAAGCGGAACTGCGTATGCGTGGCCGATGGCCTCCGCACGGAGACAACTGCAAGACGCGGGCTGGAACGCATCGCTCTACGGCGAAGGCGGAAGTTGCGATGGTTCGCCGCGCGATTTCATGCCCGCGTGGCAAGGAACCGACGGAAAGTCAGCGGCATCACTCGTGGTGGTCGCGGGGCCTTCGTACGCAGCGATCAACGATGGTGGCCCAGCGCGCGGCGTTCAGTGGCTCATCCGTCCTGCAGCGGCGAGTGGTGCGCCGGGCGCGCGTGCAAGTACGCAGCTTGGCAACGACGCGCCATCCCAGAATGCGTCTCCCGCTTCGCTCTTGGTGGCGTTCACGCCGGGCTTTGCACGTCCAGGAACGCCTGACATCGCAGACCTCATGGCCTGGAAACAAGCCGCCGCCATCGCCAGCTTCACCGCGGATATCAGCGCATCTCCAGTGACGCCCGCTCTTGAATCCATGGTGAATATTCCCCGCCAACTCGCACGCGGAACGCCCGTGGGCATCGTCATTGAAAGCGAACGCCGTGCGTACTGGGCGCGTGCCTCCGGTGACTTGGTGTCGTGGATGCCAACCGCCAAGGAAGACCGCGCATTGCTCGCGCTCTCCGCGGTCCTGTACGGAGATCCCGCACTGCAGGCCTGCAAGACCCCCGCTGCCGCACTGAATCTCACCAACGCAGCGCCGCTCGCGGTAGTGGTGACCGACAGTGCGTTCGGCGAGACGATTACTGATCAGCCCGCACCTGCGTCCGGCATGTCCGGCCGAGCAATGGCGCTGACTATTGCGCTATTTGCCATCCTGGTGGCGCTGGCTGCCGCGTGGGCTTCACGGCGCAAGGATTCGTAAGCGCCCGAACACTTACCCGAGGTCGATGGGTTTGCCTTCGCGCTTGCCGTCGTACCAGAAGGCGAGCTTGGCACGGGACTGCAGCGGCTTGTGACGACCAAGTGAAAACCAAATGGTGAGCGCCAGGAGCGTCAGCATCATGCGCGGCCCCGCTCCAGCTCGTTGCTTGCGCGCGCTACTGACGACCTCTTCAGGAAGAAATGCAAATCGACCGCGCTGTTTGAGCGCCTTACTCATCCAATATTCCTCGCCCGCGAACCACTGCTCATCAAATCCATTGAGCGCAATAAACGCATCGCGGCGCATGAAAATGAAGCATCCGGCAGCTAACTCTTGCGCATACCAAAGCACCTTGAATGCTTCAAAAAACGCCTCGGAAAGCAGCCCGCCCCGGCCATCGAATGCCACACGTGAACCTCCGCCCACCGCACCGCGATCAAGCTCAAGGAGCGCATGGCGCAAGACGGTTTCCGGGAGCCAGGTGTCTGCGTCTACAAAGATCAAGTACGGCGCAGTGGTTGCGCGCCCACCAGCATTGCGCACCGCTGCAATCTGTCGCTTCTCGACATGCACAACGCGAGCGCCCGCAGCAACTGCATATTCAGCGGTGCGATCGCTGCTCGCATCGTCGACCACGATCAATTCATACGGGCGTCCCAAATTCTCTGCGATCGTTCGCAATTGCCCCACGGTCTGCGCAATGATCGCCTCCTCGTTCCATGCCGGAACAATGATCGCGTAATGGGGGTCTGCAATGTGCGTCATGGTGTCGGGTATCGCTGAGCCGGAATCAGACGCGCTCAGGCGCAGTCATTCCAGCGGGGATAGTAACAGCGTCACCACTCTCAACCATGGACGCAATGGGATACGCGCATGAATCAATCATTGCTGCTCCAGCAGGACGAAGGTTCCCGCTTCGGCCAAGTCCACCAAAGGGCAGCTTTCCGCTTGCACCCGCGGTGCCACAATTGATGTTGATGCATCCCGCGCGTAGCCGATCCATGGCGGCACGAATGACCGCTGCCTTTTGCGTGAATACGCTAGCTGCGAGACCAAACTCCGTTGCATTCGCCTGTGAAATGGCGTCATGCAGATCGTTGGCAACTGCAATTCTGACCACTGGACCGAACACCTCGCGGTCCGTTGCCAATTCAAATCGCGGCGCAAGCAACACCCCGGGCGTGGCAAACCAACCTTCACTGGATACCTCGCGCTGTGATGAATCCGCGGGAATTCCGGTCCCGAATGCGCGCGACGCCAGCAATACTTGCTCACCGCGCGCCCTGCACTCCTCTTGGAACGCAACGGTTGCATCGCGCGCCTCACGACTCACCAGTGGACCCATGAACGGTGCAGGATCTGCATCGCCCGGCGCCACCGTGATAGTGCGCGCGCACTCAACAAATGCAGCAATGAATCGTTCGGCCACTGCCTGATGGACAATGATTCGCCGCGTGCACGTGCAGCGTTGCCCAGTACTGATGAACGCACAGCGCACGCACTCAATCACCGCTTGCCGAAGATCGGCATCATCCATGACGATGGCCGCATTACTGCCGCCCATCTCCAGCGCCACCATGCGACCGGGGCGGTCGAGGTTGGCTTCCATGATGCGCCGTCCAACGGGCCAACTTCCAGTGAAGAGCACTCCGTCGACATCCGCATGCGCCACAAGCGCGGCAGCAACATCACCGCGTCCCTGCACCGTATTGAATACGCCAGCAGGCATGCCCGCTTCATTCATCAACTCAGTCAGTAACGCACCAACTGCGGGAGTCTTCTCGCTTGGCTTAAAAACCACCGTATTCCCTGCATAAAGCGCTGGAACCCAATGCCCGTTCGGCAAATGCGCCGGGAAGTTGAACGGACCGATCACCGCCATCACGCCGTACGGCCGGTACGAACAATTGTTGGACCGCGTGGCCGATGCCGGAATCTGATAGCCAGCAATGCGCGCACGCACGCGATCTTCCAGAGTGACATTGACTTTGTCCGCCAGCAGTGCCGCTTCTTGCCGCGCCTCAGCGATCGTCTTGCCCGTCTCACGAGTCAGCAGTGTGGCAATGCGCTCCGCGTGGCGAACCGTGACTGCTGCCCATGCGCGCAACACCTCCGCGCGTTCATCAGGCGTTCGCGCACTCCATGCCGGAAATGCCGCGCGCGCCGCTTGCACTGCGGCGCCCACTGCGCCCACTTCAATGCGAAATCGCCCAACCTCAACGGATGGGCGCGCTGGATCAACCGAAACGATTTCGTTTGCCGGGGTCATGCGCCTTGCTCGAGCGCGGTCACGCCAACAACATCGCCAATGACCGCACCAATGGCGTCCGCCGTTGCTTTCGCCAAGCGAATGTGCTTGCCATCAAGCGCATACGCGCCGCGCGTGGCTCGGAATCCAAGACCACGATTAGCCGCACAACTCACAAACCCAACGCGATCCAGGCGATCATCACCAGCAATCAGCGTCGCTTGTGACGTTGCCGCCACCAATGGAATACTGTCGACCGCCGCCTCTAAGTACGGGCCGCCGTCAAACGGATCGCACCGGTCGTGATATGCAAACCCCTGCTTTTCAAGCATGGATCGAGCCGGCCGCGTTTCCTCGCCAACCTTTCCAATCAGGTTGCGTGCCTCCGGCGGCAATGTGCTCGCGTAAATCTCTTCCTTGGGAAGAAGACTCGTCATGAATTCTTTACTGTGCTGACAGAATGCATCGGCTTCGGTGTAGCTCAAGTTGATGAACCGTCGCCCAAAGAATTCCCAGAACAACGTCTGGCTATCCGGGGTGAGTGGTCCCATCAGTTCCGCAAGAATCCGGTCTTGGAACATGGCGCGGTGCAATCCAAGGAAGTGAAATCGCACCAGCGAAAGCAATGATCCGAGTTTCTCCCGGTGACCGCGGTAGCCGGGCGCAAGAATCAATCCACCCAGTTCGCTTGGTCCGGTTTCGTCAGTCATGACCTGAATTGTCATATGCACTGCGCCCGTATTCAGGTCGCGGCTGAAGTGCTCACGGCGCCGCACTTGCAGGAAAATCTGTGGCCAACCTTCCCAGCCGATTCGACAAATCAATGAGCTGGTGCCAATGACTCCACCGGTCTCGCTGTCCTCTAGCACAAACATAAATTGTCGCTGCCGGTCGTCGGACACATCACCAGCAAAGCTGCGCCGACTACGGCTGACCTTGGAGGTAATGATGTCTTTGTCGGCAGGCAGATTGATGAAATGCACCATCCGCGCCAGTTTCAGGAGCGTGGGCACGTCATCGGGCATTGCTTGGCGAATCACGAACATCAGAACTCCACTATCGGCACAATTGAGGCCCTTCCGGAGCCTGTTTCGATGTCCGAGAATGTCACGCCGTGCGCGCCATAGAGCGCTCGAGAACCTCAAATACTGGCCCCCATTGCTCCGGGGTCATTACGCCCACGGGCGGCAGCATCCGCACGTGGTACGGCCCGTGCCCGCAGTAGAACGCCATCACGCCGTCCTCAAACAGCGCTTGCAACAGTTTCATGATTCGATCCTTGTCCCCACCGAACGGGGTCAAACGGCACATTCCACCCGTGCCACCCATGTACTCGGTACTGGTGCGCCCAAATGCGTCCGCCACGGGCGTGAACCACTCCGGATGTCGCGCCACGAGTTTGGCAGCATGGGCACGGAACGCCGCGTGCAACTTCGCGTTGCGACCGTCCGCGCCGTAGTAGCCACCATCGCGCATGATCCGCAACGCTTCCATTCCAACTTGCAATGCCGATGTGCTGGCTGTGAATGTTCCACTCAGCAGACCAGGCTTCGGGTTCATCTCCGGTGCAAAGAGGCACGCACACGCCTGACTCATCTTGCCGATGGTGACCACGTCAATGTATTCGCCAAGTCCAAGTTGCTCAAAGCAGAACATGCTTTCCGTGCGACCAAAGCTCTGCACTTCGTCGTCCCACACTGGAATACCTGCGGCCTTGCATGTCTCCATCAATGCCAACAGGAACCCGCGCGGCGCAACATTAAATCCGCCCTCGCCCTGGACCAATTCCATCACGAAGCACGCATGCTGCCCCGGATAACGGTGGATGTATTGCTTCAAGTGCCACACTGCCATCTCCGTGCAACGCGGACCCATGAGTGGGTCATAGAACGGCATGTAATCCACCAGCGTGGAAAGCGGCAAACCCTGCCGATACGCGGCGGTGTCACCAATTTGACTCATGGTGATCGATCGCCCCATGAAGCAATCTTGGAACGCAAGAATGCGCGGCGCGCCACCGGTCTTCTGCATGCACACCTTGAGCGCGGCTTCATTGACCATGCAACCCGAATTGCTGACAAAGCAGTGCTCCATGCGACTATTGCGCTTCGCTTCTGCAATAAGGAGCTCAGCAAAGGCAACACTGTCTTGGTTGCTGGTGAGGTTGCCCTGCATGCACAGGTCAGAAACCCCGGCTCGTAATGCAGCAGCGGTCATGCGCGGATCGCTGTGGCCAAACATGTGTACGCCAATCCCGTTCAACATGTCCCACTTCACGCTGCCATCAAGTAGCTCTACCAACGGTCCGTTGCCAAGCCCGGTTCCCAGATACGGCATGATGGGTCCACGACCGCGCACCGCGGCAGTCCGCTTCATGGCAGCAGCAAAGGAATCCTTGAGCGCTGGATCAGCGGCACGCGCACCAGTCAGGGCCTGTTGCGCACGCTGCACGCGCGCGACGATGGCCTGAATGTGCTGAGTAACCTCCGAATCAACGGCGAGTGGGCTTGAAAGTGCAGCGATCGAATCAGTCATGCGCGCATCGTAGATGCGACCGAGGCCGCTGTGCGCAGTAAAGACAGCGCCACCAGTTGCGCACGGTCAACCATGCCGTCCAGATCCACCCATTCATCCTCGCGGTGCAGATTGCCGCCGCGCACACCCAGCGTGTCCAGCGTTGGCAGCCCGGCCGCCTGCAAGTTGTTGCCGTCGCACACTCCGCCGGTACGACCAAACGGCAACGCGCGCCCAAGGTCCTCACTTGCTCCACGAACGACGTGTGCCAATCGCTCCACTTCTGGCGTCAACGGCTTGGCGGGACGGCCCGCAATCTGCCGCACCCGTACACGCGGAACCTCACCGTCGGCCCCGCATGCCAGCGCATCAAGCCCGCTGGCAATGTGTGCCTCTTCGGCACAAGATGCAAACCGCATGTTCCCCCAAGCGGAAGCATGATCCGGCACAATGTTTGTCACCGCCCCACCCTGCAGCGGCCCGATGTTCACAATGCGCCCCATCGCCGGATCAGCCAGTGCCTCGGCCCGACCCACGCTTTCGCAGAGCGCACGCACGGCGCTGCAGCCCTTCGCGTAATCGCGACCGACATGCACCGCCCGTCCAAATGCATCAATGCGGAACTGCGCAGCACCCATGCGCTCCACGATCAACGAATCGCCCTCGCCCGCTGGCTCAAACACAAACCCCGCCGCGTGCCCCGGAGCCAATGATCGCAGCGCAGCTGCCGATCCGTAACTTCCCGTCTCTTCATCGGGAACAAGTACGAATGTCCATGCCAGCGGATGTCCAGCGTCACGAATCGCTTCAAGCGCTGCAAGCGCAATCACCAGCCCGCCCTTCATGTCCGCCGCACCTGGCCCGGTGGCTCGTCCACCGCCAATGGAGCGCAATTCACGGAACGATCCATGCGGATCATGCACGGTGTCAAAGTGACCGCTGAGTAATAGGCGCGGCCCCGCACCCGCGTGTTCTGCTGCAAGAATGTCCACCCCATCCGCGGCATGGGTACTTTCCCACGGCGGATCGATCCAATCTGGACGGCGCTCACAGGTGATGTCGCGCGTGACTGCGCCCAACTGTCGCAACCGATGCGCAAGCGCCGCGCGTTGAGCATGCAAACCGGAGGCGTGCCCGCGCCCAGTCGGAATCGCCACCCACGCCGTCAATTCATCCACCATGCGTTGCTGCCATGCTGCAATGCGGCTGCACACGTCACGCTCCAGGTCATTCATAGTCATCGTGCGCGCTCCTGTGGTTGTGCGGCCAGGTCAAGCGTTCCTTCGAACACTTCAACCGCCGGTCCGGTCATCTGAACGCTGGACTCGCCGCCTTCCCACTCAAGTAACAGGTCTCCGCCAGGCAAATGTGCCAGCACCGGCGAAATGGTTCTGCCAGTCATGACGCCCGCAACGCAGACGGCGCTGGCACCAGTGCCGCACGCCTGTGTTGCACCACTGCCACGCTCCCACGTCCGCATGCGCACCTCGCCCCGCCCGGTTGCACTCAGCACCTGCACAAAGTGAACATTGATCCGCTCTGGAAACCATGCGTGACGTTCCATGAACGGCCCGACAATTTCCAGCGGCACGCGCGAAACATCCGCGCACCACAGCACGGCGTGCGGATTTCCCATGGACACCAAGGTCATGCGCGGATCAAGTCCGCACGCTTCTTGCCATCCCGCCGGGGCGCCCGCAAGCGCCCAGAATTCATCCGGCAGCGCAAAGTCCACCACCGCTGCCGACAGCGAAACACCTGGAATACAGGCCGGAATCCGCGCAGCCGCCAAGATGGGCGCGCCCATCGAAACCGTCGCTTCATGCACGGTTCCATCACGCCCACCGCGCATCCAATGCACATCAAGCACCCCGCGACGTGTCTCCACGCGCAACGGTTGCCGATCACACAGACCACGATCCACCGCAAATTTCGCCACGCAACGAATGCCGTTCCCACACATCATGCCTTCGCTGCCGTCAGCGTTGTACATACGCATGCGCACATCAGCGTCGACGCCCGAAGTCACCGGATCAACCATGATGAGACCGTCGCTACCGATTCCAACATGTCGGTCGCTCACCCAACGCGCCAGCGCGGGCGGATCGTTCACGTGATGCTGCGCGCCATCGACGTACACGTAATCGTTGCCGAGTCCGTGCATCTTGGCAAAGCCAATGGCCTGACCACTGGGAAGTTCACGCGGTGACTTCATGATTCGCCGCCCATCATGGTCGATGCACCGTACCCAAATCAATCACCAACGGACCATGTCGGTAGTAGTCCACATTGATGGTGTCCCGTCGAATGAACGTGAATACTAGGCAGTTTGCGCGCGTGGAATTGGCGTAACCAAAGTCACCCATGTGCGGACCCGCGTAGGTTCCATTCTCAAATTCCTGAGCATGCATATGGAAATGGAACAGCGATGTGTATCCCTGGTCGAACAGTTCCTGCGGCGCCTCAAAGCGGATGTCACTGCCAGTGACGCGCGGTCGCACCTCAACCACTTCCCATTGCCCCGCATCATTGATCCGAACAACCCCGCCGTACTCCGTGCGTCGGTCTTGATGATCGCGGTCGCCAATGTCAAAGATGCGCGCGGAAACCTTTGGATCGTCCAGCATGCTGAGTGCAAGGTTTGAGGCAACCAAGTCAGTCCAATTCACCTCCGCGCGTTGCGTTCCAAGTCGCTCACTCCGCTTGCTACCGGTGTCCCAACCTGTAAAGTCAGCGCTGTGCTTGCCGGAGTCGCGCAGTGTCAGACGCACCATCAGGTCGTCAAACAACTGTTCTTTAGTCTTCTTTAACAGCTCCGGCGCATAGCGTTGCGCCGCCATCGCCACTGGAATGCCACGCAATTCAAAGTTCACTTTCTGCTCGGAGGGCACTTCACGCAGCGCTTCGCCGGCCATCTTCCAATACGCCGGGGATGCAGACTGCCGCAACTTTCCAAGCCAAATCAGCTCTTCGCGCGTCTCCGGAAGAATTCCCAAGTCGTCAACAAGTTGCTTGATGTCCTTCAACATGACATCGTCCGGACGCACCGCAGTTGAACTCACCAACTCCTTGAGCCGGTCACGCTCGCCGATCCGCATCAACAGTTCCCACGTACGCGCGCGCAACGCAGCCTGCCGCACCGGGCTGGCCTCCATCATCACCGCAAACAGTGCGTCGCCCACCTTGTCGGATCCATATAGCGCGGCCATCGCCTCATACTCCGGGCGCTTGCGATCATCATTGCCCCAGGCCGGCACTCCGCCCGCCCACGAGTTCACCAACACCGTGGTGTAGTCCTTCATGCCGCGAGCAGCGATCTGTTCCATGATCCATCGTCGATACTCAAACGACTCCATGCGCACGATGTTTGTCTCGAGCACCTCGCGCAGACCCTTGCGATCTTCTTTCACCATCAGATCGAACGCCGCCTCACGGTTGGCAAGGTTGAATCCCTGCGCAAAGGTGGTGCGCCGGAGCGCGCGCTTCGCCTCGTCCGAAAGCGGCACCTGCTCCCTGAGCATCTCGATGGCGCCCAGTTGCTCCTCCGGGCTCGGCGAAGTGTTCAGCGCCACGATCGGGTCGACGGGTCGGCGGCTGTTGCAGCCTCCGGCGAGTAAAGCTGCCGCAGTCGAAACAGCGGCAACACAGGTGGCAATCAGCGCGAGGCGCAATCCGTGCGTTCCATGCATGCCGGGCAGTGTAGGAGCAGTCCCTGCCGCTACGATTCGCGCGTGCCCCGCGCCACCCCCATTGACCCCCGAACCCTGCTCGACGTGCGCTTGCGCGTTGCCGCCGTCATTGAGGAACTCCGCCCGGGCATCCAAGCCGACGACGGCGATGTGGAATTGGTGGACGTCACCCCAGACGGTCAAGTTCAAGTGCGTTTCAAGGGCGCATGCGTGCGCTGCCCGTCAAGTGGGATGACGCTGCACGGCGGAATTGAAAAGAATCTTCGAGCGATTGTCCCGGAAGTTGAGTCGGTGATCGCGGTCACCTGAATTCAGAAGCAGTGCGGATTAACCAGACTCGCCGGGGCGGATCTGACCAGCAATCCCCGGACCGGATTCTTCATCGCGCAGAATTTGGTCGGCCACTTCGCGGCGGTGAACAGCAATCTCGCGGGGGAACTCGAAAGCAATTCGAACCCGGTCACCCTTGATCACGGAAATACGAACGATGCCCAGGGGAGCTGCTGGGTCTCCGATCACTACTTCTTCTCCCTCTCGTCGGGTGATCACAAGCATGGTGGATGCCTCCTGCATGCGCCTCGCCGACCAAGGCGAGCAACTTGCCTACCACACGGTCTCGCGACCGTTCCTTGTGGCGTTCGTGGCAACTAGCGGCATCGTGCCGCGCGCAATACAAGCGTAGTTCAGTCAATCGGATCCACCTAGCACCGTTAGTGAAATTTGGATGGATATACAAAGCGGTTGCTGGCGATCTGCCGCGCCCCCTGGGGAGCATGCGAAATAACATCTGCCTCTGCTGCTCAGGAAAGCGGTTTCACCGTCGAACGCTCGAAATAAAATGCCCCCGCGCCGGCACGGGCCGACGCGGGGGCAACGACGGAAACTCGGGCCACCTGGGCCCTCACCCCACCAGCGGGCGTGCCCCGAACAGCCAACCATGGCTGCGCGAAGCTTCCAAACTGCCGAACCGTCCTTGGCTCGGCCATCAATCCAGACGCGTCTTGAAGACCTTGATCCGGTGCGTTGCCATCCTTGGCATCGCGGAGCAAGGCGCCGAAGCGCGCGTCTCTGGCACGCTGGTCGCCGATCCTTGGCTACCTGCGTCCACTGCGTTCGTGCGCGTTCCTCCCACGCACCAACACGTTTGTTCACTTGTCGGCTGGTTCCGCCAGCCGCGGGGTCACACTGTCGGGCGCTGCGATGCGGCGAATGTCTGCCGCGCGCGCCTCCAAATATCCACCGCTTCCGGTTGAAGGCGCTCTTGTTCGCGCTTCCAAGCCGCGGGCTCTGTGAGTTCCAAGTGGTCTCGAACGCCGAGAATCATGATGGAGCCAGCAAGCCCAAACTTCTGCAACAACCGATCGGGTATCCGAATCCGCCCCGCGCTGTCGAGCGGCACACGAGCCGCCTGCGAGAACACGAGCCGTTCAAAGTCCTGCATGGACGGGTCGCCGATCAGCGAACCTCCAAGCGAGTGCGAGAGCTGGGCGAACGTCTTTTCTGGCCAAAGCCAGAGCTGACCGTTCGCGCCAGGCGCCACGATGAAGGCCTCTCCATGCTGCTTGGTGTCGAGCACCTCTCGCAACTCTGACGGAATCGCCAGGCGTTGCTTTTGGTCCAGCGTGTGCTCATATTCGCCAAGAAACAGCATGAGAAAGGCGACCTCAGGCGCCGTGGAACACTTTAACCCACAACGCCCCACTTCGCAACACCTTTACCCATAAATTTCTTCAATAAATTTGAAGAGTCCGCGAACAATTTGTCTGTAGTCGGCGTAAGGCCATATGAAACAAGTATTTGTGGACATTTGCTAAATCTGCGACAGAATCTCCAATGCGAGCATTGCCCCACATGCTGTCACCCCGACAGTCACCGGTCAACGCACGCCAAGAAAGGCTCGTGAGGAAGTGAACCCGCGAAACCGCAACGCACTCGACTGGGCGCCCGCTAACCGATCGGATGTCGCCCCTGTCCTGGACCGCATCCCCAACGGATCATTCATTCTGACCTCCGGCCACGCGGATGTTCGCGCCGGCGTTTCCGTCAAGTGGGCGCAGCAATGCTCCTCCAATCCACCCATGGTGATGGTGGCTGTGCCGAAGGGTCATGTGCTGAGTCCACTGATTCGAGACAGTCGAAGCTTTGCAATCTGTCAACTTGATCCCACGGATCGATCCACATCACGTGCGTTCGATCTACACACTCCTGGCATTGATCCGTTCATTGGATCAACCGTGGATCGCACACCGAGTGGATGTCCGGTTCCAGCCCGCGCGCTCAGTTTCCTTGACTGTGAACTGGCGCGCCATGTTGATCTTGACGGCGACTACGAGTTGTATGTTGGCATTGTCCATCATGCGACAACGATTCTTGATCCGCACGATAAGGCGCGATGCCTGTGTGATTCCGAAACGATGCAACGCGTTCCGGCTCCAGCAAAAAAAGCTGCCCCGCTGCGCCGCATTCACACACCAACGGCATCACTCCGGGAAACCCCCAAGCGTGCGCGCACCCGCTCATAAGTAAGTGCGTTGCCCTGCGTGGCCCTGCGCTGCCCTGCGTTGCCCTGCCCAAGCCGCCCCACCACCCCGCGCTCCTTTCTAGACTGTCCGGATGACGTCTCTGCTCCGCACCGCCACCGGCAATTTCTTAAATCCATCGAACCGTTTCGGCGTTGACTACCGCGCCGAAGCTGCGTCGTTTCCACCGCCGCCGGTGCCGATCATTGACATTCATTCACATATTCACGGCACTGGCGCCTCCACGCTGCTGCGCGAGGCGATGGATCTGTACGGGATCGACTCGATCCACTCCATGACGCGGTTGGAAGAGATTCCTGCCATCCGTGCCGTGCTTGGCGAGCGCGTGCAGTTCATCGCCGTAC
>CAMDCW010000069.1 GCA_945890745.1 Phycisphaera mikurensis NBRC 102666 | reverse complement strand
CTCGCCCACCTGATGAGCCGCGACCCGGTCATCATTGCGGAAGTTCCCAAAGCGCTCTTCATCTGCGGCATCGTTCAGGTGTTCTTTGCAATGGCGCTGGTGATTCGCCAAGGCCTGAAGGGCTGCGGCGACGCGAAGGGCACGTTCCGGATCACACTTGTTTCAACCGTTCTGATTCGCGTCCCGCTTGCCTACGTGTGCGGCGTCGTGCTCGGTTGGGGGCTCGCGGGTATCTGGATCGGATTGTGCGTGGAACTTGGCGTGCGCGGATTGCTGTTCCTTGCACGTTTCATGGGCGGCAACTGGGAAAAGGTCAAGGTGTAAGCGCCGCAATGCGCCTCCGTCCTACAATCTGCGATCCATGACTGCCGCGCGCCCTGCTCCATCCGTGCACCCCGCCATCAACCCGCTGGCTGACGCTTCCTTCATGGATGCCATCGTTGCAGGTGCCGCTCGCCTCAGTCCAGATCAGGGATTGCAGATTCTGCGCGATATGCCACTCGCCGATCTTGGCATGTGGGCCGACCTCCGTTGCCGCCAAGTACACGGTGACCATGTTCGCACCTATGTCATCGATCGCAACATCAACTACACGAATGTCTGCACTGCCAAGTGCACCTTCTGCGCATTCCGCCGCGATGCAGAAGATCACGATTCGTACACGCTGACGTACGAATCCATTCTTCACAAGATTGAAGAGTTGGTAGCCATCGGTGGCACGCAGATTCTCATGCAAGGCGGCATGAACCCAGAGTTGCCCCTGAGCTGGTACTTGGAGTTGCTGCGCGAAATCAAGCGACGCTTTCCGAACGTTCACGTCCATGCATTCAGCCCACCGGAGTTCGTGGAGTTTGTGAACTTCTTTGATCCGCCGGGCGACACCTACGAAGCCAAGGTGCGTGGCATCATGCGCCAACTGAAGGACGCTGGTCTTGATAGCGTCCCGGGCGGTGGCGGTGAAATCTTTGCGCCAGCGGTGCGTTCCAAAATTGGTCTCGGCAAGTGCACCGCAGAAGCGTGGCTCACCACGATGTACGTGGCGCACGAATTGGGGATGAACACTTCGTCCACCATGATGTTTGGCCATATTGAGGGACACGCCGACCGCGTCCACCACATGGAACTCACTCGGCAGTGGCAGGATCGTGCCATCAATGACTTTGCGACACAGGGTGGCGGTCGCTACAAGGCCTTCATTTCTTGGCCATTTCAGCGCGAGAACACACCACTTGGTCGAGCCAAGGAATGGGGCCACGGAGGCGCCGGAGCCGCCGCGGCCGATGATCTCTCGCAGCCCTTCCCTGGCGACGTGGTTGCCAAGCTTGATGGAAGCGGCACTAAGGACGCGCATCCGGAATTTGGTCGCCGCGTTCGAATGGCCGGCGCAACGGAATACCTACGCACGCAAGCGCTCAGCCGGCTGTACCTCGACAACATTCATTCGATCGGCGCGAGCTGGGTCACCATGGGGCCGCACGTTGGCCAAGTTGGTCTGCGCTTCGGCGCCAACGACATGGGCAGCGTGATGATGGAAGAGAACGTGGTCTCAAGCGCGGGCACCGTCCATTGCCTGAACGAGCCAGTGATCTGCCGCCTGATCCGCGATGCTGGCTTCCTGCCCGCGCAGCGCAACAATGCATACAACCTGCTCAAGGTGCATGACGGTCCAACCTCACCGGACCTGATGGTGAAAGATTGGAGCGAACTCCGCGCCAAGCCCATGCATCAAGAAGCACCGCGCGGTGCGGGTTCAGCAAGTGCATCGAAGACTGCCAACGCAGTTCCCCTGACCGTGACTGCTCGAACAGCTGCCGTCGGCGCACACACCGCCGCCAACTCATCCATCACGCCGCCGCCTGTCATGCCTGCGAAGCTGTGACGGGCGCGCCCTTCCAGCGCAAATTCTCAGGAACTGCAGCGCCACACTCGGGGCACGTGGATGTTTCCAGCCCAAACATCAAGTAACCGCACGCGCAGCGCGGCTCGTCAACTTCCACACGGATAGCTAACTGACACGCGGCGCACTTTGCATCGGTGTTCGTTTCAAGCTCACATCGCGTTCCGCAGCGGGGGCAACCAAGCGCAACCTTTGCGCGTCGGCCACGAATCGCACTCTCTTGCGGCGCCGCGCCAGCAATGCGAATCAGCACCGGTTGTGCCAATGTTCCCGCGCCAATCACCACCGCCGATGCAGCAACGATTCGAAAGAACCACTGTTCACCGATCGCATTCACCACCTTTTCCGCGATGTCCGGTTTGACAAGCCCAAACTCTCCGACCGCAGACCACCATGCAGCCAGTACAAAGACGGACCACCGGATGAGCGCCGTGATGGTTCCCCCGCCACGCGGAGCAAGCGTGACCGCACTAAAGATTGACCACACCGCATAGAGCGAAAGCGCGCCAGCGATGCGCGCAGTGATCTCCATGCCTTTCGAACCAAGCGCTGCCTCAAACCAGACAAGAAACAGCCAAACAAGCACGCCCAGCCAGCCAACGACGGTCGCGGACCGCATCCAGCGTGCAAAGCGCCCGTGATCAGCCACCAACGCACACACAAATGTTGCCATGCAGCCAACAGCAATAATGGCACTGGTAGTAAGAAACCGCGTGTCCGTGACAACATTCATGATCACCAGCAGCCCAAGGACCGCCGAGACGGCCACCACCGCAAGAAATGCGCGCAACGCCACGCGGCTACTCACAATCGAGTCACGGCCAGTGCGAATGATGGGTTGCTTCATGGTGCGTCCTTCGTGATTGGGTCAGTGATATCGACTTGCCCGGGCGCTACCGCATCGACGGGCACGCTCTCATCCAACCCGATCTCCGCATCCGACTCGGCAGCCTCATCACCCGGAGCAGGCGGCCCAAAGGTGGTGGCATTTGCCGAACCGACCTGAGCCGCTGCAGTCATCGCTGCAGAAAACGGCGGGAACACCACGAACGCAAACAGGGCTGTCACTACGGCGCCAAGCAAGACCAGCGGGGCTAGCACAGAAACTATCACCTTCCAAGCGGTGACTGACGCCGCACGCGCCAGAATGATGCACGCGGCGGCGACCCACCACATACTCAGCGGGATCGAACCGCAGTAGATACCCAAGCATGGCACCGCCACCATAACGATCGGTCCAAGCGCATATGAAAATGAGCACCAGACCACTTTCCACGGGACTCGTTCGCCGCACATCCGCAGGGTGAGTGCAGTCATCCACGCAATAAACGCCAACAACACTAGGCCAAGGATGTACCAAGAGGCCAGCACCGCGCATGCACCGCCGATGGATTCCCACACGGCCATGCGCAACGCGGAGCCGCCGGAGCGCGTGCTGCCAGAGCCCCACATCGGCGAGAGCAGCGTGAGCAGAACAAATCCAACCGCGCTTGGAATAGCCACCACCGAAAGCACCGATACCGCATACCACGTGGCCTTTCGTGCAACGACGTCACCCCGGAGCGCGTCGCCAATCCGCGAAGGCCGAGTCATGCCATCGCGCACCGTTGCAAAGAATCGCCGGACTACACCGCCGATCAGTGGGTCTTCCCATGCAACACGGTGCAACTCAACAGCATCGTCCGGCACCCCAGGCGCGGCCCGCAAGATCATGGAATCCAGTTCACACCGCGCGTGACAACGCACGCACTCAAACGAGCGCGGCACTAACAGCCCCTGCGCATCCGATCCGTAATATTGCTGCATGCACCCGGGGCAACAGAACTCCACTGCATTGGCTCGAAACTCAAACTCACTCGGCACGAAACCGCGCCCACATTCCGGGCACGTGCGCCCCGGGACATTCCACAGTGAGTAGCCGCAGCCTTTACATTTCATCCGTTACGTTCCAGAGCGGATCAATTCTCCGGCGCACCCTCGGAGATGCGGCGGCGGAACTCAGACTCAAGCCGCGCAGTGGTTGGGCCCATGCGCCCAATGCCAATGGTCTGGTCACCGATCGCACTCACGCCGATGATTTCCGCAGCGGTTCCAGTGAGGAACACTTCGTCGGCACTGTAGAGATCATCAAGCTGCATGCGCCGCTCGTCAACCGGCAAACCAAGCGCGGGTGCGAGCTCATCAATCACGAATTGCCGGGTAATTCCATGCAGAATTCCAGCGCTGGTAGGCGGCGTGTGGATCCGGCCGTTCTTCACCGCAAAGATGTTGTCGCCAGTGCATTCGCTGACATCACCGTCGGTATTCAGCATGATGGCTTCCAGCACGTCCGCGTCGATCGCTTCAATCTTGGCAAGAATGTTGTTCAGGTAATTCAAACTCTTGATTGATGGGTCAAGGCATGTCACTGGAATACGCGGCCGCTTGGCAACAATGACCTTCATGCCCGCCTTGTACAACTCGTGCGGATACAGTTGAATGGTGTCAACCACAATGATCACGCCCGGACGCGGGCACTTGAACGGATGCAAACCCAGCGTCCCCACCCCGCGGGTAACCACCATACGGATGTAGCAATTGGCCATTCCGCATGCTTCCATGGTCGCCCGGGTGGCGTCGGCCAGTTCCGCGCGCGAATAAGGAATCTTCAGGCGAATGTGGCCCGCGCTTGCTTCCAATCGACGCAAGTGCGAATCAAGTTTGAAGATCCGACCGCCGTAGCCGCGTAGGCCTTCAAAGCAGCCATCGCCGTAGAGCAGTCCATGGTCATAGACCGAAATCTTGGCATCAGCAGGATCAACAAGATGGCCATCCATCCAGATCTTGCGTGGGTGGGAACCATGCTGCGCGGTGGCCGGAGAGACTGCTGCGGAGGTCATGGGGAAAGTGTAGTCAAGGGCACCCGGAACGGAGCCGGCCTGAATGCCCGGTCCGAATCTCCGGCGCGAATCCGGCGCGAATCCCCGGCGCGCCACGTCAGGCGCCGTGCGACTTTCGATGCCGCGCCGATGGAATTCCCAGTTGCTCCCGGTACTTCACCACGGTTCGTCGTGCAATGGTCACTCCGCGCTCCTCAAGGCGCTTTGCAATGGCTTCATCCGACAGGGGGTGCGTTCGATCCTCCGCATCCACTGTGTCGCGAACCATCTGCCGTACCGCTTCCCAACTCGCACCCTCGCCGTCGGCCGTCTCCACCCCGCCCGTGAAGAACTTGCGCAGCTCCACCATGCCGCGCGGCGTCTGCATCCACTTACCACTCACCGCGCGACTCACCGTGCCCGTGCTCAACCCAATGATGGAAGCAACCTCTGACATTTCCAATCGCCGCAACGCTTCCGGGCCTTCGTCAAACCACGGTCGCTGCCGAGCGATCACTTCTTCTACCACGCGCAACAGCGTGCTGCTCCGATGATGGAGGGCCTCAATGAGCCACTCCGCAGCCTTGACGTTGGTGCCAACAAATTCCCGAGTCTCCGCCTCCACCGCGCTGTCCTTTGCCATCAGTTCATAGACGGGGCTGACACGCAGTACCGGAAGATTGCCGTCAGCAAGCGCCGCAACATAGCGATCGCGATCAGCGTCATACTCAATCACCACATCCGGCTGCACTGGGCGCGCATCAGTATCAGTGACGTCCCGGCCAGGCGAAAGGCGCAACTTGCGCAGGACGTCCCGCGCCGCGTGAATCCGAGCCAGCGACATCTGCGCGCGCTGTTCGACGCGCGGCAGTCGATTCTCTAGAAAGTCAATCCAGTGCGCGCCAACGATGACGCGTGCATCCTCAAACGCTGTGCGATCTTCAGCCGACAACACCGCGCCATCGCGTTCGGCAAGGGCTGCGTCCATCTGCAACATCAGACTCTCGCGCACATCACGCGCAGCGATTCCCGGTGGTTCAAGCGCCGACTGCACCGCGCGCAGAGCGCGATTAAGAAGTTCATCGTTCCATGCCGCGTTTCCGTATGCGGTGCGCAGTGCATCAAACGAAACATCAAGCAACCCGTCAGCATCAAGCGATTCAATCATGGCAGTGCCCGGCTCGCGCAATTCCTGCGCGACGTCAGCTAAGCGCCAGTCATGAAGCAATCGCTCCGCGAGGTTCTCACCGCGGCTTGGCGTATTGGCCATGGCATCCATCTTGCCATCGCGCTCACCGTCGGTCCGCCGTGCGCGTGGCGCCTCGCCATCAAGCATGTCCCCATAGGAGCGCTCAAATTCGCGGAGACGCTCGAATCCCTCCGCTGATGCATCGGGCTCAGCGATCGGACGCTCGTGCTCAATACGCGTCGATTCCAACTCAAGCCCAGGCTCGGCAGTTTCCAGGGCAACATTGCGCTCCAACTCTTGAGCAAGCCGCTCCTGCAACTCCGCCACTGGCATCTGCAGCACTTCCATCGATTGAATCAGGCGCGGCACCATCCGCATGTGCTGGCCGGTACGCAGACGCTGTGAATGCTCGAAGCGCATGTCAGAGTTCCTGCCGACACGCGATGGCGTCGGCCAACACGGCCTTGCTGGCGTATTCAATCTGACCACCAGCAGGCAACCCGCGCGCCAGCCGCGTCACTTTGATACCACGCCTCGCCATGGCGGCGGCAATCTGTAGACCAGTGCTCTCGCCTTCCATATCAGCGTTCATCCCTAATATGACTTCGCGCACCGCTACCCCGCGCGCGTTTGATTCCGGATGCTCCACGCGCCGCAGCAGGTCCTTCATGGTCAGACTGTCAGCACCCACACCATCAAGCGGATCGATGCGCCCCATCAGCACGTGGTACACGCCGCGGTACATGCCGGTCTGCTCAAGGCTGATCAGGTCCTTCGGCTGCTCCACCACCAGAATCGTGGATGCATCACGCGAAGTACTGACGCAAATCGGACATGGATCGATGTCCGTCAAATTCCAGCACACAGAGCAATGCCGGATCTTTCGCTTCACGTCGGTGATGGCGTTCGCTAGTTTCAGCGCTTCGCCCTCCGGACTCTTGAGCATAAAGAATGCCAACCGCTCTGCGCTGCGCCGACCGATTCCCGGCAATCGACCAAACTCCTCAATGAGTCGTGTGACACACTCGGGGTAGGCGGAGTTGGGTCGTTCGGTAGCCACGGTCGTCAGTGATTTCCAGTGTTACCAGTGCCTTGCACCGATCGAGGAATGCAATCGTTAGAGGTGCGCCAGAAGTTGCGGCGGGAGCGGAATGCCCATCTCCGCTGCGGTCTGTGAAATCCGCGTGGCGGCTTCGCGCCGCGCATGACGAATAGCGTCGTTAATGGCCTCAGTGACGGCTGTCTGCAACTCCGCACGCGCCAGGTTGGTAGCAGCATTGGCGATGGCCGGATCAATATCCACCGAAACCAGTTCGATGCGCCCATTCATCACCGCGCGCACGCGCCGACAGGACGAATGACCGACGCATTGGATACGCCCAAGTTCATCCTTCACTTGCAGGAGCCGCTCTTGCATGCGCGGCAGGTCCTTGAGCATTCCAGCGAGGCCAGCGGCGGCCTTGAGCTTGTCAAACATCGAGATCTCCGTGCGTGATGTGATCCATGGGGTCGGCTTCGTCAGCTCGGTCGTTGGCCTCCGAGGCCTCCACCGTCGCCGTTGGTGGCAGCGTACCTGCAGCCTCCACACGGACGATCGTTGCATCAAACAGCGCGGATACCTCCAGCACCAACGGATGCCGCACCGCCGGGTCGTCACGCAGGCTCGGTGCGGCCGCCGCTTCCATGCGCCGCGGAGCCGCAACTTCAGCATCCACGCGAACGCGCGCCGCTCGCCCACACGCGCGCGTTGCCAGCGATGCCAGCATGTCAGAAACAGCCGTTCCTGACGTCCCGGCTCCGGGTGCGCACTTCACCGAAAGCAAACCGTCCACCCACGAAACGGGCACGAACGAATCCACCGTTGCCTGATCGCGCGGCGACGCCTGCGCGAGTTCAAGAATGCGCTTCCACAGCGCCCCAATGTCAACGACCTGCGCGGGTACCGGCTCAGGAGCCGGCCGCACCGGAGGCGTCACATGGGGCGCAACGGTTTTTTTACAGGTAACTCCGGAACAGGCGCCTGCGCGCGAGCACTGGTGCCCGCACCCACTTCAGCCACCGGCGCAAAGCGCGCTGCCAGCGCCATGCGCACCACCGCTGCATCAAACAACGTGCGTGGTGCACCAGACTGCTTGGCGGAACGCAGCACTGCATCGCACACTGCAATGAGATGTGCCAGTGTTGCTGGTTCAAATGCCTTGGCATCACGCGCTGCTTCGGCGCGCGCTTCGTCAGCCACTTCCAAGAGTTCGCTGTCAGCGCCGCACACGGCAGCGAGCATCACGATGCGGAATCGTTCCGCCATCAGCTCAAGGGCTTGATCAATGCTGGTGCCACCTTCAAGCAGCGCAGCGGCACGCTCAAGCGAAACGCGCGCGTCACCTGCGCCGATCGCTGCCACCAATCCAGCTACCACGGAGTCATCAGGCATACCGAGCACATCTGCAAGAAGTGCCGTACTGATGCGGCCATCGGTGCTTGCTGCAACCAGTCGATCAAGGAGACTCAATCCATCGCGCATCGAGCCGTTGGCCAGTCGAGCCACCTGCATGACAGCAGCATCATCCGCTGCAATGGATTCCTTGCGCAAGACATCCTGCAAATGGCCAGCGATCTTGGCAGCCGAAATATTACGGAAATCAAAGCGCTGGCAGCGGCTCTGAATAGTGGCGGGAACCTTGTGCGCCTCGGTGGTGCACAAGATGAACTTCACATGCGGCGGCGGCTCCTCCATGGTCTTCAGGAGCGCGTTGAACGCCGGCGTTGTCAGCATGTGCACTTCGTCGATGATGTAAATCTTGTAAGCGCTGCGAGCCGGTGCAATGCCCGCGCCGGCGATCAAATCACGCGCGTCGTCAATGCCGCGGTTGGAAGCGCCGTCAATTTCCACCACATCCATGTCATCGCCACGCATGATGGCTTCGCCAATCTCCGTCGCTTGCGTCTGGCCGCGCGCATTCAACGCTCGCGCAAAGATCCGCGCCATACTGGTCTTACCAACGCCGCGCGTTCCACAGAAGAGATACGCATGCGCAGTACGCCCAGTAGCAATGGCGTTCTGCAGGGTGCGACCAATGGTGTCCTGCCCCACTACTTCTGCAAACGTGCGCGAGCGGTACCGGCGCGCCAACACCGTGTACGCCTTGGTGGCCTGTCCTTCGAAACCAGGGATGAGCTCCTGCATCGGGCTATTCGCTGATGGCGCCGATGATGCGGATGACGCGGATGGCGCCGCTGTCGGCAGGACATCCTGGATCAACCCCGGCATCAATGATTGCCCAGTCGCCTCAAGAGTTGCGTCAGTGTCCTTCTTCTTCTTGGTGCTGCTCGCCACGGTGACCTCGTCCTGCGCGGGGGCGCAAAAAAGAAAATCGGCGGCTGGGAGGACGACCAGGCGGACCGGCGCTCGGCCGACGCCGCTTATGGCTGCTGCGGTCAAGCCCTGACCAGGTTCACGGGCCAACCGACGACGGGACCCGGCCGTCCTCCTCGCCGCCGAGGGAGCGGAATGGTAACCGATCCGGGATAAGCCAAGAACCGCGCGGACTACACTCGTTCCGGATGATCGAACCTCCCGCCGACAAGCCTGCCGATGACCGTGGACCGCAAGCGCCCCTGCCCACCGCTGCAAGCCGACGCAACCGATTAGCCGCCGCTGATTCACGCTCCCAGCGCATCCTGATGCTGGTGCTGCGATCGATCTTCGTGGTTGTCCTGATCTCGGTGGTGGTACTGACCATCGCCAGCAACCGCACCAGCGCGCTCGACTTCGGATTCAGCACCGTCATCGGCCTAATGGTTGCCGCGGTGGCGCTGGGGCTGATCATCATTACCGTCGACGCGCTCACGCCCAACAAGCGCTTGGCCTGGGTCGTTGGGATCTTCGTCGGCATCATGCTCGGGCTGGTCGGCGCGGTCGCCGTCGGCAGCGTGATCGACCTAGTGGCTGGCGCGTGGGATCTCAAAGAATCAAGCTCGGTGTACCTCGGCCTTGCCAAGGTCACCATCGGCATCGTCTTGGTGTACCTGTCCGTATCGGTGGTACTCACCACGCGTGACGACTTTCGCTTGGTGATCCCCTACGTCGAATTCGCCCGGCAAGTGCGTGGAGCGCGCCCGCTCCTCCTCGATACATCAGTGCTCATCGACGGTCGCTTTGAAGACCTTGGACGCACGGGCATCATTGATGCACCGGTCTTGGTCGCACAATTTGTGATTGACGAACTACAAAAGCTTGCCGATTCAGGAGACGCAACCAAGCGCCAGCGCGGACGCCGCGGGCTTGACGTCTTGCAGCGGCTCCAGGCGAACCCGTGGGTCGACCTTGAAATTGAAGACCTCCGCGCCGAGGGGCGCTCCGTTGACCGCGCGCTTGTCGAAGTTGCCAAGGCGGAACGATTCCGCATCGTCACCACCGACAGCGGACTGGAACGCGTGGCACAAATCAACGGCGTTGCGTGCCTGAATCTCAACACGGTGTCCACCGCCATGCGGACTGGGCAGGTCACCGGCGAGCAGTTGCGCATTGCGATCGTCAAGCGTGGCGAAAATCCGCATCAAGGCGTCGGCTTCTTGGAAGACGGCACCATGGTGGTCATCGATCACGGTGCGGGCAAAATCGGCCTGACCGTGGAGACGGTGGTGACGAACACAGTGCAAACTTCGGCTGGTCGACTGATCTTTGCGCGACTGGCGGAGCCGAGTTCTGACGACATGACGCAGGCTGCGCCCAGCGAGGCGGCAGCAGAGTCGAGCGAACCACCTGCTGCGGACGCGCGCATCTCCACCATGGCTCGAGCGGCGACCACGCAACCGCGCACGCCGCCGCGGCAGGGGCGGAATCCGCGTCGGTGACATGATAAATGCTGGGCGGGGCTTTGGGGGGAGTTGCGGGAGTGCGCTTTCGTGCCGGGGCGTTGTTGCAGCACGATTTCTTACTGGCCCGCATTCGCCTTACGAGGACGGCCGCTGAGCGCGGCCCTGTCCTCTCCGGCGCCTGCGGCCAGGATGCGTTGGTGGAGTTCAACAGACTGCGGTTGTTGGAGCGCGCCAGCGCACAAACGCCCCCAGACGCGTGAGCGCTTGGGGGCGTGGAGTGTGGACGCTGGCCGAGGCCAACGTGGAGTGCAGAGGAAAGGTCAGGCGCGACGGCGACGGCCACCGGCTAGACCAGCAACGCCGAGCAGGGCGAGTGCGCCCGGGGCGGGGACGCTTGAAACGGCGAAATTGTCGATCGAGATCACGTTGCCGGTGTCGTTAATGATGCCGATCCCATAGACGTGCCAACCACCCAAAAGTCCCAAGATCTGCTGGAATGTCTGCTGACCCGAGAACGGTGCAGTGCCGTAAGCGGTGCCATAGAACGCCCCATTGATTGCCGATCCGGCCGCAAGGTAGTTACCTGTGGAGTACCACTGCCCGGTAGATTGTCCAGGCAGCAAGGAGCCAAGATCAAACTGGAGGTAACCCTCGTCGCCAGGAGCTGACGCAGGACTGTAGACATACATCGAAAGCCGAATTCCGCCGCTGAAGGACCCACTGTTGATGTAATAGTCGAAGCCAGCGCCGACCACATCCGCAAGCAAAGCGCCGCCGCCGTTTGCCCATCCACTCGGGTAGGAGCCTTGATACGTCGAAGACTGCATGCCAAAATTCGAATAGGCCGCATAGTCGGATCCTGCGTATCCCCATACATTTGCATAACTCGTCGGATCGGAACCACGATCGAGCGTCCAGACGCCGCTTCGTCCGCCGACGGTCTGGTTGGTAGACACACTGGCACCCGGGCCGACCGACGCCCTGGCATTCGCAAGGTTCAGGGTGGTGGTGACATTAGCAGAAGCGGCCGACACTGATACGGCAACTCCGATTAAAGCCATGAAGAACTGATTACGCATGTTGAAACTCCTTGAGGGGCTCTTCGCCCGTTCGGCCCACACTCCCGTGCAGGCATGACAACGCCGAAACCGTCGACGTGCGGTCTGTATCTCGCGGTTGACCCACCGGAGGTCAATCGCTACTCGAATTGCGTTGATCACTCGCAGGCTTCACCTGCGGCTGATGTCACGCTCCACATACGAGAACGGTAAATACCGGCCACATAGGTGACATAACTGTTCGGGCACATGGGTGACAGGTTGGGGCGTTTGGCGGAACCTTCCGTCTATGCCCTGGAAAGAAACCCACGCTGTGTCAGAGAGACATCATTTAGTTGATTTGGTCGTTCATCATGGGATCGCCATTTCGGAGGCGGCGAGATCATTGGGTATATCGCGCAAGACGGCTCACAAGTGGCTTTCGCGCTATGACAAGTGCGGCCGCGCCGCCTTGATGGACCAAAGCCGCGCGCGCCACACGCAAAGTCACGCGACGCCAATTGAGATTCGCGATTTGCTTATCGCGCTTCGTAAGGAGACGGGCGTTGGACCGCGTCAACTGCTTTGGAAAGTTCGTCGATTGATGCCGCTTGCTCAACTTCCAGCGGTGAGCACTGTGTCATCAATACTTATCCGGGCGGGTCTGATTGAAGCGAAGTCACGCAAACGTCGCGATCCTGATCTTCGGGGTCCTGACGGTTCGTATCGAGCAGGTACTCGCCCAAACGAGCAGTGGACCGTTGATTTCAAGGGACAATTTCGCCTTGGTGATCGTTCGTTGTGTTATCCGCTGACTATTCAAGATGATGCCACTCGCTTTGTGCTTTGCGTGGATGGTTACGACTCGATTAGTACTAATGGTGTCATTGCGAGCTTTCGAAGAGTCTTCAGAGAACATGGCATTCCCGATCGGATTCATAGCGACAACGGCTCTCCGTTTGCGTCGACTGGAATCGGAAGGCTCTCGCGCGTGAGCGTGCAATGGATGCGACAAGGGATCGAAGTGTGTCGATCGCGTGTCGGTCATCCGCAAGACAATCCTCGCCATGAACGGATGCATCGAACGTTAAAGTCTCAAACCGCTCGCCCTCCGAGCGCTACTGCGCGTGCGCAACAGCGTCGCTTTACGAATTTTGTGCGCTGGATGAATGAAGAGCGCGGGCACGAAGGTATTGGCATGCGCGCGCCGTGCGAGATGTATGCATCATCATCACGAGAATGGCGCGAGCGTCCGGATGAAGTTGAATATCCGGGGAGCTGGGAGGTCCGTCGCGTCCGGCAAGGCGGCGAGATCAAATTTCAAGGCACCCACTTGTTTTTATCGACAGCCCTCGCGGGCGAGGCGGTTGGCCTGCATGAGATTGACGAAGGGATTTGGAGAGTGTGCTTCCGTAACTCTGTGCTCTGCTTCGTCAATACACGTCTCGATACGCCGACAGTTATCGCCGAACCGCCTGACGAGGAGGTGGCCGAATACAACCAATGACCAATCCTGCCTCCGCAGGGCATAGACTGCGCTCTTCGTCACGGGCACATATGTCACCCATGTGCCCGGTACGAAGTGTTACCTATGTGGTCGGATGAACAAA
>CAMDCW010000068.1 GCA_945890745.1 Phycisphaera mikurensis NBRC 102666 | reverse complement strand
AAGATCGGGCTATAGGTTGCCGCTGTGTAGTTGCCAGTCAGAACCTGCGAGAATTGTCCGGTCTGAATCGTCCAACTGTGCACGATCGGAAAGTCTGAAGTCCCGGTATCGGTGCGGAGAATGGCAATCTGCATGCTAATGATGTTGCTACTCAGGGCCGTCTGGTTCCACGGAGTGTTGGATTGGAAATACTCGGATGAACCCCAAAACGCGATATCGGTAATGGTGGATGATTGCCCGCTAGCAACACTGAAGCTCTGCCCGATCGCTTGCGAGTAGAAGTAACTACCACCACTCTGCAGTGCGTCGGAGAAGGTTCCGTCTTGAACATAAAACCCAGTGGTTGCATCGAGCACGGCCGGGTACGGCAAATTCTGCGCGATCGGAGTCGATTGCGCTAATGCCGGGCACGATGCAACAATGATGAATACTGACGCTGCGAATAAACGCATAGCGAGACCTTTCCTTCCGTGATGACCGCTTCTGGTAATGAAACGAGCCGCAACCGTGAGGTACAGCAATGGGAAAGTAACCCGGAACGGGCCGAGGGCAAACGGAAGCCGCCTGATATTCCTCGGAAACCGTAGATCGGTTCAGAATTCGTCCGATAGTGCCGGCTCCGGCAGGCTTGAGAGGCCCGATTTCGCCCTTACCCGCCGCCCGGGCCCTTGCCGCCCGGCTTGGTCATCGAGGTGGGGTCGAGCAACCGGTCGAGCAATTTTGGCTCCACCATCTTGTTCCGGAGCACGTAGGCGCGGATGGTTTCGCCGCTCTTGTACGCCTCCTTGGCGGCTTTGGCGGCGTTGTCGTAGCCGATCACCGGTGCGAGGCTGGTGACCATCATCAGGCTGCGCTCCACGGTCTTTGAAGCATCCGGGTGAAGCTCCAAGCCTTCGATGCACTTGTCGCGGAACATCTCACAGGCGTTCGCCAACAAGTCAATGGATTCGCACAGGCTGTCAGCGATCATGGGCATGGCAACATTGAGCTCCAACAGGCTGCCAATGCCGCCGAATCCGCCAAGGGTGATGCACGCGTCATTGCCAACCACGCGACACGCCACCATCATGACGCTTTCGCAAATGACCGGGTTGATCTTTCCGGGCATGATGCTGCTGCCTGGTTGCGTCGCTGGGAGCATCAGTTCTCCAAGTCCGCAGCGCGGTCCACTGCCGAGCCAGCGAATGTCATTGGCGATCTTGCTCAGGCTGACCGCGATGGTCTTGAGCATGCCACTTGCTTCCACCACGCAGTCACGGGTGGCCTGTGCTTCAAAGTGGTTGGCTGCTTCAGTAAAGGTGATGCCCAGATCCTTACTGAGGATTGCACTGACGGTGCGGCCGAATTTTGGATTGGCGTTGATGCCCGTTCCGACCGCGGTGCCACCGATCGGCAGGTTGCGCGCGAGAACGTCGCGTGCCAATTCTGCGCGCGCAACGGCGTAGGCAATGGCTGCTGCGTAGCCGCCAAATTCCTGGCCGACGCGGATGGGCGTAGCGTCCATCAAGTGCGTTCGACCAATCTTGACATGCTTGTCCCATGCCTTGGCTTTGGCATCAAGGGCTCGATGCAAGCGTTTCAGTGCAGGCACCAATTGCTCATGAATGGCAACCGCGCCAGCCACTTGCATGGCAGTTGGGAATGTGTCGTTTGAGCTCTGTCCGTAGTTGACATCATCATTTGGGTGCAGCGGGTCTTTCGAGCCGATCGGCTTACCGCGCATGACGCTTGCGGTGTTGGCGATCACCTCATTGACATTCATGTTGGTGCTGGTGCCGGAACCAGTCTGATAGATATCAATCGGGAAGTGCCGCATCACTTGTGCGCGGCGATCTGCAAAGTCTTCCAGTAGGCGCTCGCATGATTCAACAATGTCATTTGCCTTGGCGCGCTTCAATTCACCAAGCTTCAGGTTCGCCTGCGCACACGCGCGCTTGAGTTCCAGATACGAAGCAATCACTTGCGGCGGCAATGGTCGACCACTCACCGGGAAGTTCAACACTGCGCGCTGCGTAGTGGCGCCGTGCAGCAATTCGTGGTGGACATGCATTTCACCCATGCTGTCAGATTCGATACGGGTATGCGATGGTGCGGAAGTAGCGGCTGCGGACTTCTTGGTGCGTTTCGACATGGTTGCTGGCTTGTTCTTGGGCATAGTCTTGGGCATGGTCTTGGGCATTGTTGTGGGCTTCATAGCGGGCTTCTTCGTGGGGCCGTATGGGCAATCATCGTAGCGATGACATGTGTGTGCAGGGGGTGCATGCGGCGGCTTACACTTTCGCCGTGCAACTTCAGAATAATTCTTCGATCAACGGGAGTTCAGCGCCTCGCACCATGGTTGTCGAGGATCTCTTTCTTGCCGCACTTGACGTTCCGGCCACGGAGCGTGCTGCGTGGCTGACGGCGCATGCCGACGTCAGCGCCGCGGAGCGCGCGGCTGCCATGGCGATGGTGGCGGCATTTGAGGCAGGTGCCGGGCGTGTAGACGCAGCGATGGGCGCCATGCGTGTTGAACTAAGCGACGCCATGGCTCACGGCGACGGTAGTGCGGGCCGTTATGTGCTGTTGCACCGACTTGGCTCGGGTGGATTCGGCGATGTATTCCTTGGTCGCCAAGAGCATCCGGTGCGGCGCCTGGTCGCTGTGAAAGTCTTGCGCGATGCGCTCGCTTCGCCCGTTGCGCATGCACGCTTTCGTGTGGAACAACAGGCGGTTGCTTCGCTTGATCATCCTGGGATTGCAGCAATGCTTGAGACCGGGGAATTGCCCGATGGTCGTCCGTGGTTCGCCATGCCGTTCGTTCCTGGTTTACCGATTACTGACTTTGCCCGGGAACATTCGCTTGGTGTGCACAGCCGGGTTCGCATGGTGACCGATGCCTGTGATGCCGTCGAGCATGCACATCGCCGCGGGGTGATTCATCGTGATTTAAAGCCAGCAAATGTGCTTGTTGCTGATGATGCCGGCGTGGTTCGCCCGCGAGTCATTGACTTTGGTGTAGCTAAATTGGCAGACGCAGCATTCATGGGCGCGGGCACCAGTACGGTAGAGGGCGCCTTGGTGGGAACGCCGGAGTACATGTCGCCCGAGCAAGCAGACGCTGCTCCACCGGACACACGCAGTGATGTGTTCTCCTTGGGCACCATCCTCTATGAACTTCTTGCCGATCGATTGCCGCGCAGTACTGATGCGTTGCGCGCTGGTGGTCGCGCGGGACTTGCAGCCGCCATTCGCGGCACTGCACCAACGGCTCCGTCGGTGTTTGCGCCCGCGACACGGTCGGTTGACAGCGATCTTGATGCGGTGTGCATGCAAGCCATTGCCGCTGATGCCAGCGCGCGCTACCAGTCCGTGGGCGAACTGCGCGCGGATCTCCAGCGTTGGAGCGACGGCGAGACACCATTGGCAGTGCACCCTTCGCAATTCGGACGTGCCTTGCGATTTGCACGACGAAATTGGCGCGGCGTAGCGGTGGCAGCGTTGGTGACATTGGCGCTGCTTGGATCCACGGCATTCTCAGTTCGTCAGGCCAATGCGGCGGAAGTGTCGCGCGCCGATGCGCAACGTCGTGCCGATCAGAATGCGCGTGTCTTGGAGTACATGACCGGGGTCCTTGCAGGTGCTGATCCAACAGCGCAAGGTGGGCGCGAAGATGTCAGTGTGCGCGAGCAGCTAGCGCTTGCAGTTGCCGACCTTGACAAGGGAGCGCTGCGCGACGCGCCGGGCGAAGCGGCGGAGATTCGCTATGCGATCGGCGGTGCCTTCACGGGTATTGGTCGAACGGATGACGCCGTACTGCAGTACCGCGCCGGCATGGATGCATTGGAAGCAAGCCACACGGATATGCCAGCATTGGAATGCAAGCTTGCTATCCAGTGCTCTGCTGCTCTGGCGATTGCTAACCGCGGTGCCGAGGCTGTGGTGATGGCTCAGCGGGCGCTCGCGGTTGCCGACCGTGCTGATGATGCCGTATTGCGGGGTCGATCGCTTTCAACGCTCGCCGATGCGCAGCGTGTAGAGGCCACAGACATGGCAGCGGCCAAGCGAAATGGTGAGGAATCAGTGCAAATCCTTCGATCGGTTCCAGGCGCGCCGCCCGAAGAATTGGCGTCGGCGTTGAATAATTTGGGCGTCGTGCACTTCATCATGGGCGACATGGATGCAGGGATCGCAGCTGCCGAGGAGGCGATCGCCATCAATCGTCAGCTTGGTCAAGAGGGCAGTTACAAGGCAATGTTTGATCTGCACAACATCTCGCAGATTGAGCGTGGCGCCGGCCGATTGGATGATGCGGAGCGACACACCCGTGAAGCACTGGTACTGGTGGAACGGTTTGCCGGAATGAAACATCCGCATCGAGCAAGTGTTCTTGCCAGTCTGGCGCTCATCAAGCGCTCCAAGAAGGAGTTTGCTGAAGGGGAGACGTATCAGCGCGAGGCCATTGAAATTCTGACGGAGTTGGACCTTGGAAACTCCCCCGACGCTGGAGTTGCATACCTCAATCTTGCCAGTCTCTTGCGCGATCAGGACAAACTCCCCGAAGCTGTTGATGCTGGCCGTGAGGCAGTTCGTATTGTGGATGGCGTTCCGGGCCAAGATCCATGGATCAGTGCTGCTGCTCGCATGTCACTTGGGCGGGCATTGACCGCCTCCAAGCGATACCCGGAGGCAGAGAAGCCCTTGCAAGAGGCATGGGTATTACTTGAGCCGCTCGGCATTGATCCCAAGCGTCGGTCGTCAGGTTTACTGGCATTGTGCCAGCTGTATAAAGCATGGAACGCTGCTGATTCGGTGGCACTTCCTGCAGAAAAACTAGAGTCGTGCCGGGAGCGTGTGCGTGCATTTGACGCAGCGCATCCTGGTTCAATTCCTGCTAACTCCTATTGACCAACGCCGCCGGCACAAGTCAATTTCTCAGGCTATTCTTTGGCACGTTCATCTCCAAACACTCAGGACTCAACCTATGGGCTTCATTAAAGAATTCACGGATTTTGCTGTCAAAGGCAACGCACTCGATCTAGCGGTTGGTGTGATTCTTGGCGCCGCCTTCGGCAAGGTCGTCAACTCGATCGTTACCGACATCTTCATGCCGCCACTTGGTTGGGCCATCGGTGGCGTGAATTTCACTGACCTGAAATGGGTCATCAAGCCAGCAGTGGCGGCGGCGGATGGCGTTGCGGCACAGGCAGCAGTGGCCATCACCTACGGCGCGTTCATCGATACGGTGGTTCAGTTTGGCATTGTGGCGTTCAGCGTCTTTGTCGCGATTCGGTTCTTGAACAAACTCTCCAACCTTCGCAGCTTGGCTGAGATGACGAAGATTTCCGAATTGGCAAATCGAGCCACGGACCGCGTCGCCGGTGCTGTTCGGTCCGGAGACAAGAAGCCGGGCGCCTGAGCTACTCAGCTGATTCGCCAACTCACGTACTTGAGGTCAAGGTACTCCTCGATCCCATGGTGCCCGCCTTCGCGGCCAAGGCCGCTGTGCTTTACTCCGCCGAACGGAGCCTGCGCGGTGGCTGGTAGCGCATCATTGACCCCAACGATTCCGTACTGCAGCGCTTCGGCCATGCGCATGATGCGGGCGCCGTCGGCGGTGAAGAGGTACGCCGCGAGGCCGTACGGAGTGCCGTTAGCGATCGCCAATGCATCGGACTCGGTATCGAATGCGCAGACGGGTGCAATGGGGCCGAAGGTTTCCTCGCGGAAGCACAACATGGTGGGGGTCACTCCGGAGAGGACGGTTGGCGCCATGAATCGGTTGGTGCCACCGGGTACCGTGACACGGGCTCCACCAGTAGTTACCTGCGCACCGTGCGCAAGCGCATCCTCCACATGTGCCTCGGCTTTGCGAACACCAGCGTCGTCGACCAGCGGTCCAACTTGCGTGCCCGGCGCACGGCCGTCGCCAACTTTCAGCGCTGCCACCGCGGTGGTCAGTCGTTTGACAAATTCATCATGAACTCCACGCTGCACCAAGAATCGGTTAGCGCATACACAGGTCTGCCCGGCGTTGCGGAACTTGCTTGCCATGGCGCCAATAATGGCTTTATCAAGGTCCGCGTCATTGAAGACAATGAATGGTGCGTGTCCGCCTAATTCCAGAGAAACCCGCACCACGTTGGCGGCACTCTTAGCCAAGAGAACTCGGCCCACTTCAGTGCTGCCTGTGAAACTTACGTGGCGAACAGTGAGCCCGTCAAAGAATGTGTCTGCAATCGCAGGTGCGTCAAGTCCAGTGATGACGTTGAACACACCGGCAGGGAATCCAGCTTCAACGGAGAGTTCTGCAATCGCCAGCGCACTCAGCGGCGTTTGCTCTGCGGGTTTGACAACTTGCGTGCAACCAGCAGCAAGTGCCGGCCCCATCTTTCGTGTCACCATGGCGATCGGAAAGTTCCATGGGGTGATCGCCGCCGCCACGCCCGAGGGTTGGCGGAGCACCAACAGGCGCTTACCTGGATCACTGGCTGGAATCGTTTCGCCGTAGACACGCTTGCCTTCTTCCGCGTACCACTCAAGAAAGCTAGCGGCGTAGGCAACTTCTACGCGCGCCTCGGCAAGCGGCTTGCCACACTCTTGGCTGCACAGGTCGGCAAGGCGTTCCACATCACGCAGCATCAGCTCCGCCAATCGACGTAGGGGCTTGGCGCGTTCGATGGCTGCCATATTTTTCCAGGCAGGAAACGCGCGTGCTGCTGCGTCAATCGCAGCGCGCGCATCACTTGCATCACCATCTGCAACGTGCGCGATGACCGCATCCGTCGCTGGATTGTGGACCGCAAAGGTGCGCCCGGAGCGCGCGGGTACGAACGTTCCGTCGATGAAGCACGAAGTCTGCATCAAGAGATGGTAAAGCCGGGGAGGTCAAGCCGCGCGCGGCAAGGGCAGCACGCGCGCGGTGGCGGGGGGCAGCATGTGAGGTACCGCGCTCCGTGGTGTTACGCCTTCAGCAAACCGTGCGCAGCCTCAAGGCTGTCGGCAATCGGCATCACGGTATCCAGGCGCGAAGTCCGGATGGCGATCGCCACGGTGTCGCTGGGCGTCAGCAGAATCAGGCGTTGCTCGCGCGCGTTCAATGCCCGAGCGATCTGCACTAGCAGCCCCATGCCCAAGGACGCCATAAATGGAACCTCGGTGAGGTCAAGGATGGTGTGCTTGCGGCGCGTGGCGGTCGCCGCGGTGAGCTTGAGATCGATGGAGCCAGCACCCGCCATGTCGAGCGGCCCGATGATCTGCACGTGCGTGAACGTGTCCGCGGATTCGATGACGGTAATGGTGGTTGGCACACCGAGAGCCTAGCGCGGTATCCACCGGCTCGACGGCTGCCCGCGTGCCCGATACTGACTCAATCCCACCCAAAACGACAAGAGGCCAGCAGTGATTGCTGACCTCTTGCGCTGCGAATGGACCTGATCGGGGTCGAACCGACGACCTCTTCCATGCCATGGAAGCGCTCTTCCAATTGAGCTACAGGCCCAGCGATCGGCACACCAGTCGGTGCGCCAAAGTGAATAGTCATTATACCCGCGCGTTCGTGACGCACAAGCGCCGCAGGCGTGAAACACGCGCGCGGCGCTTGGATCAATAACACATGGACAGACAGCGTGCCGTACGCGATTCGCGGGCACTTACTGCGCTGCAGTGATCGCGTTCACGTAGTCGCCCTTGGGACGAATGCCGACCCACTTGCCTGCAGGCTGGCCGTTCTTAAACAGGATCACCGTGGGGATCGATTGAATTCCAAGGCTCACCGCCAACTCTTGGGCACTGTCAATGTCCAACTTTCCAACCTTGGCTTTGCCCTTGACTTCAGTGGCCACCAGGTCGATGGTTGGGGCAAGCATGCGGCACGGGCCACACCACTCGGCCCAGAAATCCACAAGCACCGGAACGGCGGATTCGAGGACCTCTGACTGAAAGTTTGCGGCGGTAATTGTGATGGTGTCGGGTCCGGCCATGATGTCGCTCCTGCTTGTGAATGTGCGTGCTTGGTTCCCGTAACGAACGGGGTACAAGCTCGCCCGGGACGGAAATGGTAGTCCGAGTAGGGAATTTGGGAATTGCACGAAAGTCGGTCATTCTGAGCGCCGATGCCAATCTCGTGACCACTCACACCTCCTACGAACATTGGCTTGTGCACCGCAGCGACACCGGCGACGTCCGTCATCGCTTGCAGGCCCCCGGCATTGTGAGCGTTGGTCGCGGTGCTGCCAATGCATTGGTGTTGACGCATCCAGCAGTGAGCCGAGATCACGCGGTGCTCGAATGGACGCCCGATCCGGTCAGTGGCGGCATGTGGCGAATCACTGATCATGGAAGCGCCTCCGGAACACGCATCAATGGTGTGCAGTTGGTGGCATTTCAATCGGTGCCGCTATCGCCTGGTGATCGCGTGGCCATTGGACCCATGGACTTTCAATTTCAGCGTCCGGCGCCCGCGGAATCACAGACCATCATCAGCCGTGCGCAGCCGCGGAGCACGGAGCGCATCGATGCACTTGCACCGGCTGCACTGGAAGCAAAGCATCTTGACGCGGTACTCGCCATTGGTGCAGCGATTCATGCCGCCCCGGACGATCAGGCAATTGCTGACGCCGCGGTTGACGCCATCGCGCGCATCAGTGGCTTTGCTGAAGTGGCATTTGTAAAGCAGTTGTCGACGGACGGCGCGCTGGTTGCTGTTGCATCCCGTGGTCCGCGTGCGTGTCACGTGCGCTTGAGTCAAAGCGTTCTTGCGCGAGCACGGCTTGGGGCAGTGGTGGTCAGTGATGCTTGCGAAGCGGCGAATGAGCATCACACCTTGGCGCGCCTGAGCCTGGCACGGGTGGTGTGCGTGCCAGTTGAACTTGGAAATCGCTTCTTTGGGCTGCTGTATTTGGCTGACGGTGGCGCGTTTCGAACCCCACTTGAGCCGGTGGCCGCCCTGGTTCGATCGGTCGCCGCTGTAGCAGCACTTGCGCTTGCAAATATGGAACGACTACGAGTGAATGCTCAGCTTGAAGCGGAGCAGCGCGCCATGTTTGACGGAACCATGCATGCCTTGATTGGCACCATTGACGCGAAGGATCCGTACACGCGTGGTCACTCGGCGCGCGTTGCAGACTTTGCGCATCTCTTAGCCATCCATGCGGGCATGAACGAAGTGGATGCAGGCCGAGCTCGGTTGTGCGGTCTTGTTCACGATATCGGCAAGATTGGTGTCAGCGAAGATGTGTTGCGCAAGCCTGGCAAACTGACTGACGAAGAGTTCCAGCAGATCGCTGCGCATCCAGTGATTGGGCACGACATTCTGCGCGGCATCCCACAGATGAGTGACATCTTGTGCGGCGTCATGCATCATCACGAACGCTTCGCGGGCGGCGGTTACCCGCACGGCATTTCCGGCGAGCGGATTCCGCTTCTCGGTCGACTGATTTCCATCGCCGATGCACTTGATGCAATGACCACCAATCGCACCTACCGCAGCGCGCGTCCGATGTCCGCTGCGCTTGAAGAAATTGAACGGTGCGCAGGCACACACTTTGACCCAGAGCTTGCGAAAGTCATCGTTTCGATCGACCGCCGCAAGCTGCAGGCGATTGTGGGGCTGCATGTATTCAGTACGCCGGCAACGCTTCCGGAACACCCGGTCAGCAGTTCCGAAGCGAGCCTCGCTCGCATTCATCCGGAATTCACGCGTCGTACGGCGTAAGCCATTCGCCGCAAGCCCAGGCGTAGTACAAAGACTGTCCAGGGAGTAGTACCGCGACCACGCAGGGCTTTCTGCCACGCGTCTGGATCGCAAGCAGCGCCGCGGGTGCGCACAGTGACAATCCCGGCGCCGCGCTCAGCAAGCCACGCAGCAACGGTTTGTTCGCGTGCCGGCAATTCTTCAATGACCTCAAACTGCTCGAACCACTCGGCGCACTCTGGTGCCAGCGGGGCGCAGTCATCCCGTGTCAAGATTCCAAGTCCCGGCGCTGCATCGACGGCGCTCAACCGATCGGCAAACAGTCCGAGCAGCTTGGCTCGTTCGAGCGCCGGGTCCGGAACAAACATCATCCGCAACATGCGCGACGCACCAGTAGCGGCATCGCCCGGCGTGCCACTGACAGAGGTACCACTGCATGCGCGCGAAGCGGTGCGCTGTCCGGGCGCCTGCGCCAACGCCCCTGACCAAAGAACTTGCTGCAACAATCGACCCGATTCACTGATGAATTCCAGTTCATCGCTCGGTGCATACTCGGTTGCATCAAGGTCCATGCCGGGGCCAAGTTTGATTGCATACCCAGTGCGATCGCGCAGCAATTCACGCATGGTTTCCAGTGCCGGCAGCAGATCCGCAGCGCGGAAGATGCGATTGCCTCCAAAGGAGCGGCGCGCCGGATCAGCGTGTGCAAACGGCGCAGTGCCGGGATCAGTCAGCACATCGGCAGTGCGCACCGTAACGCCGGCGTTGCGCGCGGCCATCCATGCGCGCAGTGGATCAAGGTCAACGCCACTGGTCTCTGCCACGCGCGCTAGTTCCATGAGGTCACCGCCGATGCCGGTGCACAGGTCGTCGATGCGCGTGGCACCTGCGCGTTGGAAGCGCGCCGCCTTCCAGCGCGCAGTCGCCGGCGAGCTGGACATTTCTACTCCGCTGCGGTCGCACCATAGTGTTTCGGCGCGCTCTGCAAACTTGGGTCGAGCGCGCAAGCGAGCGATGGAAAGTTCCATGGCAGCATTGACCGCCTCTGCTGGCCACGTTCGCCGTAAGCGTTCGATCACTGCAGCGGGCGGAGTGGAATCAATACCGCGCAATGACTCAAGCAGAGGCAGTGCAGCAGGTAACGCGAGCGATTCCCAAGCGCTGAGAGCGCCGGTGACCGTCATTGCTTCACCGCTTCTCCATCGCCCGTGCACTGGCGGCATCGCCCAGAAGCACGGAGAGTGAGCGCAGATCGTCGGTGGAGTCAAGCACGATCTTCACGATGATGGTGAGCGGAACGGCAAAGAACATGCCGGCGATTCCAAGTAGGTAACCCCACACCACCAACGAGAGCAGCACCATGAGTGGTGAAAGTCCCAGTCGCGAACCAAGCATCTTCGGCTGCAGCACGCTGCCGATGAGCACGCCGGAGAGACCCTGCACCACCGCCATGGCAATCGCTACGCCCCAACCGTGCGTGACCAGTGCAATGACAACAACCAACAGGCTGGCAACAATGGCGCCGATGGTGGGGATGTAATTTAAGAAGAAGACTAGGAACGAAAGTAGGAATGCAAAGGGAATACCAAGGGAGATGCAGGCAATCCAGTTGATGACGGCAAGTACCACGTTCAATTGGGTAATGACCACTAGGAACGATCGAATCTTGTCTGCAACATTGCCAAGTCCGCTGCTTTGCATCGCGTGTGGAAACGCCACGCGCATCTTTGTTGGAAAGCTTGATGCTTCAGCAATGATGAACGCGCTGACCAACAGTACGAACAGGAAATTCTGTAGCACCTTGGCCATGGATATCAAGATCACATCCGCAAAGTCAGTAATTTTCCACGCGTGTGCCTCGCGCAGCAGGCGTTCTGGATCAATATCAACGCCACGTTGCTGCAGCGATTCCAAGCCAGTAAGCAGCAATTCATCAATGCGGCGCTCATACTCTGGCAGCAGTGGCTTGATGGACGCCGCTGACTGACTGAGGTAATAGCCAAGACCAAGCGCGCCGCCCATGGTGAGGAGCAGCACAATGAGTAGTGCCAACCAGCGCGGCATTCCGAGTTTGCCTTGGAGCAGCGTCAGGGGCAGGATGGCGATCATGGAGATGAACGCCGCTGCCAAAATCGGCGTGATGATTCCCGCGGCTTCACGCACGCCGGCGGCGATGACAACAATGGCCGCCAGCGTCAAAAGGATGGAACGTCCGCTGCCAGTGGCAGGCGCGGTGGGTGCGGGAATTGGTTCCTGGAATGGCATGGAGTTCTTGGAGCTCAGGATGGTTTGTTGGGGGTCGCTGGTGGCACGGGTGTCGCTGGGGTCACGGGCGTCGCTAGTGATGCCGGCGTCACCGGCTTTACCGGCTTCATCGGTGTCATCGGCGATGCAGGCGTAACTGGTGCAGCAGGCGCCACCGGTGCCGCCGGCGCGGATACCGCTGGCAGCGTTCGAATTCGAATATTTCGATACTGGACATAGTCACCGTGTCCCAGGAAGCCAATCTTTCCAGTGCTACGGCGCGCTCCTGGGTGTTCCTTGCCGCTGAGTGTTCCGTCCTTCATTGCCGCATCAAGGTCAATGTCAAGAATCACCGTGTTGTTGAGGGTGACCTTGGCGTGCCGGCCATCAAGAATTATCTCTTGGTCGTTCCACTCCCCCACGGGACGCATGGCGGCAGCCGCGTTCTTGGATGGCGCAATGCCGTACACGCTGCCGTGGTGCTGCCAATCCTTCAGCCAACCCTTGTACTTGTCATTGGCATCGTCAAGAACTTGAAACTCCATCGCTTCATATGCCGCATCACCAGTGCCGGGAGTACGCACGCCAATGCCGTTGTTTGCGCCAGCCGAAAGTTTGAATTGCAGGCGCAATACAAAGTTTGCATAGTCACTGGCTGTAAAGAGGTCAGTCCCCTTTGGACCGCAGGTGATCGCGCCAGATTCCACGGAGTAACCAGTGGTATCGCCGACCCATCCTTGCAGGTCGGTTCCATTGAAGATCGACACAAAGTCCGCTTCAGTAGCGGGTGGCGCAACCGTGGCAGTGGCCATGATTGCAGCAAGGAGCGACGTGCCAACGGTAATCATCGGGGCACGCTACCACGGAATATTGCGCAATCCTGAACGAGTGTGAGCAGGTCGCACGCATCGGAGCGGACTAGAATTCCGTCCAATGCGAACTGCACCTCGGAACTCCGCCATCAACCGTCGAACCATCGCCATTGCATCGCTCCTCGCCGCGACGGCATCGCTTGCGGTTGCCGCGTTGCCGGCTGCGCCACCGTCACCTGCGGCGACTGCGCCGACTGCGCCCACAGTGAAGTCGCCAGCTCAAGCAATCAAGGCTGCCAAGCCTGCACCGATGCCAAAGCTCAAACTGCAGCGCGTTGCGCCAGAAGTAGTGTTGCGCCGCCCGATACAAGTGGTCTTTGAGCCGGCGAGCGATAAGCGCATGTACGTGGTGGAGCAAGCGGGGCGCATATTGGTGATCGACCCAGCTGATCGTGAAGCGAAGGAAGCACCAGTCTTTCTTGATATGCGCAAGCAAGTGAACAGCCGCGGCAATGAAGAGGGTCTCTTGTCGGTGGTCTTTCACCCAGACTTTGCGAAGAACCACTTCTTCTTTACGTACTACACCGCGATGAACGAAGACAAGAAACGCGTAGAGATTCTTTCGCGCTGGACCGTTGATAAGGAAACCCAGGTTGCCAAGCCAGACAGCGAGAGCATTCTCCTCACGGTGGATGATCCGTATTCCAATCACAATGGTGGAACAGTGCTCTTTGGTCGCGATGGAATGCTCTATCT
>CAMDCW010000067.1 GCA_945890745.1 Phycisphaera mikurensis NBRC 102666 | reverse complement strand
GACGCCATCGACCCCGAAGACATTAACTGGTATCGACAACTTGCTGGTGGGCTCACCGCTGCCAATCAATTGCACGGAAGTTCGAACCCCATCGGTGGGCAGAACTCGGTTGTAAAGATCCGCTGGGGCCAGAATTCCAGCGCGTTTCCACTGCAAGGCGCCATTCCAGGCATCAAGTTTGCGCTTGGCGAGAACGTGGTGCGTGGAAAGGGCCGCTATCCAGGCTCACGGCTTGGCGTCGAAGCATTGATCCGTGATCGATTTCAGTCCGCGCGTGAATGGCGTGCGGCGCAGTTGAAATACCAAGCACTGCCTGCTGACGTGCGCGCGCAAACCATGCCGCCTCAGCCCGATTACGAACTGCAAACGCTGGCCGAAATTCTGGAGGGCAAGCGGATCGTTCATTGCCACAGCTATCGGCAGGACGAGATTGCCATGCTGATTCGTGTGGCGGATGATTTCAAGTTCCAAATTGGAACGTTTCAACACGTGCTCGAGGGCTACAAGGTTGCAGACGAGATTGCCCGTCACGGCGCCGGCGCTTCGAGTTTCAGTGACTGGTGGGCATACAAGATGGAAGTCATGGACGCCATACCGTGGAACGGCCAGATGTTGTGGAAGGCGGGTGTGGTTACAAGTTTCAACTCTGACAGTGATGAGCTGGCGCGTCATATGAACACCGAGGCGACGAAAGCGGTTCGCTATGGCGGACTATCGCGCGAGGAGGCGATCAAATTTGTCACACTCAATCCTGCCAAACAGTTGCGGATTGATGCCATGTGCGGATCGTTGGAGCCTGGAAAAGACGCTGATTTTGTGATTTGGAGCGCCGATCCACTGAGTGTCTATGCACGGTGCATGCAAACATGGGTGGATGGGGTTCGTCAATTTGATGTGGACACCGATCGCATCATGCGCGCGCGTGATGCGAAGACTCGCACTGCACTCATTGCACTGGCCACATCGGAATGGGGCAAGAGCGGCGGCGGTGACAGTGGTGGTGGCAAGGGTCGATCCGGCAAGCGTGGCGCTACGCCAGGCATGCAGGATGTTGACACGCCCCCTGTTGACGACGCAAACGGTGACAACAATGCACGGTCAGGCGGCTCACTACTCGCGCGCTTGCGATTCAATCAACGTGATCGCCTGATGGAAATGGTGCGCTCAGGAATTGATCCCGCGGCCATTCGCCCGGGAGAGTGTGGTTGCAATCAAATGGATTCATGGTCCGCAATATTCGAAGTCACTGGTGGCGAAGGAGGTATGCGATGACGAACAACAACAACGCATGGTTGGCTATATCAATGGTGGCACTCATAACAGTGAGCGCCGCGGCTCGGCAATCCTCGGAGGTTCCAGCGCCGAAACAGCAAACACAAATCGTCCTGCGCCATGTTGATGTCCGCCCGTGCACACCCGGATCGAAGCCGATTCCTGATGGATGGGTGGTATTTGACAAGGGTTTAGTTGTTGCGCTTGGAGCGGAACCAATGAACCCAGGTGTTGCCGCCCCTCATGCCATGGTGATCGAAGCGCCTGGGCATGTATTGACCCCTGGACTGTGGGCAAGTGCAACTACGCTTGGTCTCATTGAGACTGAGCAAGTGGAAGCGACTGACGACACCAAGGAATTTGGCGACTTTCACCCAGAAATTAAGGCCTCAAGCGCAACAAACCCGGACAGCGACCTGCCACCGGTGGCACGCAATGGCGGCATTCTGATGGCGCATGTGTTCCAGGAAGGTGGTGTGGTTGGTGGTCATGCCAGCGCCATGCGGCTTGATGGATGGACGGCCATGGATCGCACTGCGCGCGCTGAGGCTGGAATGATTGTGCATTGGCCAATGATGGAGCCCGTGCAGTCACGCTGGCAATCAAAATCCTTTGAAGACCAGCGCAAGGATCGCGACAAGGCGATTGCTGCCATTGACCGATTCTTTGATAGTGCCGAGGCGTATCTGCGCGCACGTGCCGCTGACCCCACTGGCGCCAAAGACGCGCGCTTTGAGTCACTGCGTGGTGTGATTGAAAAACGTGAGCCAGTGCTACTTGATGCCAATTGGCCGGGGCAAATTGAAGCCTCGGTGCTCTGGGCGGTTCGACGTGGATACCGACCGATTGTGGTTGGTGGGCTCGGCGCGCCGGACGTTGCTCCGCTCCTCAGGTCCCACAGCGTTCCAGTGATCGTTCGTGGGATTCACCGAATGCCACTCCATGAGAGTGATGGGTATGCCGCTGCGTATGAGGTGCCCGCGAAGCTTGTCGAAGCGGGTGTGAATTTCTCCATCGCGTCTGGCGATGAGCCTGCGCATGAACGCCGGCTGCCGTGGCAATGCGGCCGCGCTGTGGCGTACGGCCTTGATGCCAATCGGGCGCTGGAATGTGTCACCCGTGTGCCCGCCGAGCTGGCTGGTGTGGGCGATCATTACGGCACTGTTGCGCCTGGAATGAGCGCAACACTCGTCCTGTGGTCTGGTGATCCATTTGAGATCACTACCGTTGTCCGCCGCGCCTGGATTGATGGTGGTGAGGTTGATCTCAACGACCGTCAGAAGCGGATGCGCAACAAATATCTGGAAAAGGCGCTACAGAGCGAGCCGGTGGATCCGGCGGTGGATGCGCCGGTTCCGGTATTTCCTGCCTCAGTTACCAAGGATCCGGTTCCATGAAGGGCGTAGAGTGCAACGCATGAAGTCTAAAGGAGCGGAGCGCGGTTCAGGGTTTGCAGCACTTGGCATCTCAACGATGTTGGTGGAGTCATTGGCGCGCATGGGCGTGACTGATCCAACGCCCGTACAACGAGCGGCGATTCCAACTGCCAGCACTGGCAAAGATGTTGCTGTAGTCGCTGCCACTGGTACCGGCAAGACGCTTGGATACCTGCTGCCGGTGGCGATGAAGTTGTTAGCCGATCCACCGCTCCGGGTTCGAGGCAGACCAGTTGATCCGCGCCGACGACTTCGCGCACTGGTTCTGTGCCCGACCCGTGAGTTAGCACAACAAGTAGCGCGCGAGGCCGCCCTGCTCTTCCGTGGTTCGGTGCTTCGAACAACCGCCGTCTACGGCAAGAGTCCGCTTGCACCGCAGCGCGAAGTTGTTTCGATTGGTGTTGACTTGCTGGTCGGAACACCTGGTCGCGTCAAGGAATTGTGCGAACTTGATGCCATTTCGCTGGCGTTCGTGCAGCAATGTGTGCTTGATGAAGCTGATCGAATGCTGGATATGGGCTTTCTTCCGCAAGCGAAGGAAATTCTTTCGCGTGCGCCTGAATCACGGCAATTGCTCTTCTACACAGCAACCATGCCGCGGCCTGTTGAGAAGGTGGTTGAAGAAATGCTGCGCGATCCTGAGCGGGTCAATTTGGTTGGTAGCGACCGCGCCAAGGTGTCTGGAACTCCAGAGCCGCGTTCTGATTTGGGTCAACACATCTATGACATTGACGATGAGTCAAAGACCGCTCTCACGGTTGCTCTCATCAAAGATGGAAATCGCAAGGGCGTAATGGTCTTCTGCCGCACACGTCGGCGCGCAGGATGGGTGGCATCGGCACTGCGTCGTCACGCCATCAAGACGGTTCTCATCCACGGCGATCGCAGTCAGCGACAACGAACCGAAGCGCTTGCCGCATTCACCACTGGTCATGCAGACGTAGTAGTGGCCACCGATGTTGCATCACGCGGACTGCACGTGCCAGCCGCTCGCTGCGTCATCAACTATGACGTTCCATTGCTGCCCGAGGAATACGTGCACCGCGTTGGCAGAGCTGGTCACGGTGGCGGTAGCGCAGAGGCATTCACACTGCGTTGCCCTGCTGACATTGAACGGTGGCTCCATGTGGAACGAACACAGCGCGTGAAATTGATGCCCAAGAAGCCACCCGCGTACGCCGCCTATATGCGTATGCGCGACGGAGCTGTCCCGGATCGCGAAGTGGAGATGACCACTGGTGGACCACGCAGCGCCGGAAGCCGCACCGCGGGACCACGTGTTGTTGGGCCACGAGCGCCGAGTGCTCGCCCAGCGAGTGCTCGTGCTGCGAGCGCTCGACCAACTGGCGCTCGGGCAACCGGTGCTGGTGGAGCGAGTGCGCGACCAGCTCCCGCTCGTGCCGCAAGTGTTCGGCCGACTGGTGCGCGAAGTGGCGGACCGCGTGTTGCTGGGCGAACTGACCGACCAGCGCGCCGTGTTGACCGCCCATTGACTGTTGGTGGAAGTACTGATCCCAACGCACCGGTGATACCGGGACGATCACTGGCTGCCATGATCCGAAATGCACCCGCAGCGTTGAAGCGCAAAGAGAAGCGCATACACAAGGGTGACAAGCCGAAGGATCAGGCGCACAAGCGTGGCAAACAACGCAAGGCGCCGATCGCCAAGGGACAGAAGCCCGGTGGTGGCGTGAAGAAAGTGACATGAGCCGACGAATGCATCGGCGCCGTTTACTGCTCGCTTTGCTGCTTGGCGCGGTGAGCGCGGTGGCTACGGTTCCGTATGCGCAGATGACCATGTCCGCTATTCAGCAGTCCACTGATGTTCTCTTGCTTCGTGGAACAACGGCATGGAGTGGATCCGAACGGCGGTCCGCATGTATTCGGTGGATCAACGTTGAAACTGTTGGTCCGCTCGTGAACGCCTCCGAACCGAGCGGGATTGTTCCCGGATGGGCAGAGCCTGCACCGCCAATCGATGGTGGTCACGTACGCGCAGCAGCCGTTGGAATTGGCTGGCCGTTGCCGGTCATTACTGCTACCTGGCGCGCCGATCGAGGCGATGAGGGTTTCCCGCCGCCAGCTGAACGGGATACCAGTGGTGAAAGCCCGAAAGAAGCAGTCCGGCGTGTGTTGGGTGATGATCCACATGCCTCGCGTGCGGTCATGCTGCCGCAAGCGCTCTTTGACGCCGCAGTCCTCGCCCTACCGTGGTGGTTGATACTTGAAGTGACCGCGTGGTTGCGGCCGCGGCGTGTCAGTCAACCGGCATCAGTGGCAAGATCACGCGAATGATGATCGCAAGGCCAACAAAGAGCGACAGCATGCCAACCACAATTTGTGCGGACATCCGTGCAACTGATGGCCAGTAGCCATGCAGATCTTTCTGCCGAACTGCACGCCAGGCCATGCTGACAAACACCGATAGTGGAAACACCAGCGCCCACCAGTAAGTGGAAACACTGGGCGCGGGTTGTAGAAATGGGATCCACGCGAGCATGGGTTGCATCCTACGGTTGCGTGGAAGTGTTGTATGGGTCGCCGCTGCTGCTTTGCGTGGGTTGCCGAGTCAGCACGCCGGATAGCAACACGGCACAGGTAACTGCACACACAGCAAGGACGGCTGGCGCGGCCACCACCACGCAGGCCTGGGTGCGCGAACGCGTTGTGGGCACAAAGCGCATGCCAACACCCATCAGTGCCGGTACGGCGGCCAACATGGCCCAAATCCACAATGGGAAGCCACTCTCGTCGTAGCCGGCACCGATGAACATGCACGCTGCGAGCGCGCACGCCCATGCGGTGGCACCCCCGCGACCAAGCCGCACAGATGGAGCAATGGCGGCGGCCACTGCCAGTGCCGCGCTACCGCCGCTGAGGGCGCCAAGCACGATGCCAAGCTTCGCAAACCCACTGAGTACACAAAGGACGCTTGCGCAAGCCGCAATGATCCATAGTGCGACGAACGGCGCCACTCTGAATTGTGTGGCTGGCTTCGCTGCGCCGAACGAGGCGAGAACCGCAATGGTTGCAGCAAAGATCTGATACCCCACTCCACCAAGACCAGGAGGTTTGAGAATGAACATCGCACACGCAGCGGTGACAACCGTCGCCAGCAATTGCCCCTTGGGGATTGAAACACTGCTGGTGACTACTGAAATCCCTGCGCCGATCGCCAGCGCAACTGCAAGCCATTCATACGAGGTTGTGCAGGGCCACTCGAAGCCACCTTGCAGAAGAATGTGTGCCGCTATGGCGGGTGCAACAATCAACAAGGGCATCCATCGGAGTGGTGTAAGCCACGACGCCACGTGATCTGGAAACCATGCGTGGCGCCCAGCAACCCCGCCCTTGCGAGAGATCATGTGCAATAACAAGGCTGCTACAAATACAGCGAATGCCGGTGCAATGACCGCACGAAGGACGATGTCAAGTTCCATGAAGCTGGTTGTGAATCACTTCTTGGCCAAAACACCCTCAAGACCAACAACGATCTTCACATCATTACCGATGGCGCCCTTGTCGACACCGTACTTGATGCCAAAGTCACTGCGCTTGATCAGTAGTTGCGCCTCAAATCCCGCCTTGGGCCCGCGCCCCATGTCAGCCATCCCGCAATACTCCACGCGTGCAACGACCGACTTTGTCACACCGTGCAGCGTCAGGTCGCCGGTGACGTCGTAGGTGGTGTCGTCAACCTTCAATGCACTGGTGCTCTTGAAGGTCATTGATGGAAAGTCCTTCGCGGAGAAGAAGTCGGGGCTGCGAAGGTGCTTATTGAGATCATCATTCGCAGTGTCAACCGACTCCACCTTGATCGTGATGTCAAACTTCATTCCCTCAGCCTTGCCTGGCGCAAAGGTGAAGTTGCCTTCAATGTCATTGAATCGACCCCAGAACTGCCCGGCTCCAAAGTGATGCACGCGAAAGAGTGCCATGGAGTGAACGTCATCCACTGTGAATACCTGTGGACCAGTGGTCGCCGTGGCTGGTGGTGTGGCGGCCTTGGGTGCCGCTGGTTCCTGCTGTTGAGCAAAGCCCAACATGAGAGCGCTGCTGACTGCGCTGAGAGACACAATGGCGAGCCAAGGACGACGATGATTGGTGGTGGTCTTCATGGGGGTGGACAGCGTAATGGATCCAGCGTGATGGATCGTTATGGACTCAATGGTTATAGGACGTTGTTAGTCTGGCAGGCGATTCTTGTCAAATCCGATGCGCTGCATGAGTCCATCGAATTCATCAAGTGAGAAGAATTGGATTCGCAACTCTCCGGCGCCCTTCTTGCGCCCGACTCGAATGTCTACTCGGGTACCAAGGTGTTGTTCCAGTTGCCGCCGAAGATCCGCGAGATGTGCGCTCTTGGGACCGCGACCTTTCGCCTTGGCTGGTGATGTTCCACGTGGAACCCCTGCTGTGTCCCGAATTGCTCCCTCAAGTTCACGGACAGACCACCCATGGACAGCCGCCTGCTCTGCAAAGTTTCGCCGGACCCCTACTTCGGTTACCCCCAAGAGAACCTTGGCGTGGCCCAACGAGATGGCACCCGAACGAACATGTGAGGCAGACCCACCATCGAGGTCATTGAGGCGCAAGAGATTCGAGACCGTTGCACGATCAAGTCCAACGCGCCCGGCCAGGTCATGGTGAGTTAATCCAAAGTCATCCGCGAGGCGCCGAAGGGCCGCAGCGCGGTCCATCGGATTGAGGTCTTCCCGTTGCAGGTTCTCAATCAGTGACAACTCGGCTGCCTGCCGATCATCAACCAACTGCACAATGGCTGGGATTTCAGTCCGCCCAAGTTGGTCCATGGCGCGCCAACGGCGCTCGCCAGCGATCAATTCAAACCGGTCAGTTGCGCCAGGAAGTGGACGAACGACCACTGGCTGCATCAATCCCGACTGCTCGATACTGCGAGCAAGTGTGTCGAGCGCCACCGGATCCATACCGCCACGGGGCTGGTACTTGCCTGGCTGGATAGCCCGAACTGCGATGAAAGTAACCATTCCATCGGCCAACTGCGAAGGGGAGGCGTCTGCAAGCATCACTGTTTGAGATGGTTTGGGCTCTACTGTTCCGTTGGCACCACGGAGCGTGGGGTGGCTTGTTTCGGTTGCCTTGGCATTCGTCACCGGTTCAGAAGACTCAGGGCTCGACGTCTCGCTGGTGACCGAACTTACACCGGTCGCGGGTCGCTGGATTGAAACAGGAATCAAACTTCCTAACCCTCGACCGAGCTTGGACTGTGTCATCTTGGTGCGATCATCAGGGGTCTTAGCCATGGGGATTCCTTGTGTGATGTTCCACGTGGAACATGTTGTTGCCGAAACTACGACAGGGCGGCGCCGAAATCGTATCGGCGAATTGACAATTGCGGCACAAGCGGTGACACGCTGATTTCCAGGAAGCACAAACGATCACACGAACCGACGTGTTGTAAACAACAGCTCGTCCGACACAGAGCACCACCACTGATACTGGTAAATAACCTTTGGTAGGCAAACTGGGTGAATGAGATATTGAGAGGGTCACGCCGAAATTTTAAATTCGCTGATCGTGCGCCTATCACACGCGATCATGAAACTATCATGTGCCGTATTTACGCGATCTTGTGTCAAGCGCGTCCAGGGTGACTACTGTAAAAGTGCACCAAGTGTCGCGATTACCCCAGGATCGTGCTGACATCTGTGCCGATCATGCTTGTTGTTTGTGAATCTGGTTTGGCCGTGCAGACATCCACGGCGCTTCCCCCAAGCACCGTGAGTGTGCTCAATCATCCACACACTATTCCAGCAACCATCCTTAGGCCAGCGCAACAGTGTCTTGGCAAGCAGGGCGCACTACTTTGGTCGGCATCGCAGCGGTGATTCGGGTTTCCATGCCAATCCGAGCCGCGTCATCACCGTGGTTCAAGACCACCAAGCCAGGAACATGCCCACTTCCGGCCAGCCAATCACACATTTGGTCTGCATCCGCATGTCCACTGAGACCCTGAAGCCGGGAAATACGCGCCCGGACATCAATCTCCGTGCCGTTGATTCGCACCCGCTTCGCCACTCCACTCGCCAGCGATTCCGCCATCGAGCCTGGCAACACGTAGCCAGTAAAGACCACAAAGCCGCGATCGTGGCACAGTGCATTCTCAAGGTGATGCAACACTGGACCAGCGTCACAGAATCCACTGCCAGCAAGAACAATGCCTGCGCCTTCGCGCCCAGCAATCTTCAATGAGTGCTTGCGTGACCACAAGCAATGCAGCGAATCAAATTCAAACGGTGAGTGCCCGCGACCAATCATCGCGCGTGCAGTCGCTGAGAGCAGTGATGGATGCTGAACACACAACTCAGCAGCGCGAATAGCCATAGGGCTGTCGAGGTACACCGGAATATCGTCAAGCAGTCCTTCGCGCGACAACTGCGCAAGGTGATGAACCAGTACTTGCGCGCGCCCAACACTAAAGGTTGGCATGATCGCAGTGCGTCGACCGTGTCGACAATGTTCAATGACTTCGCGTAGTGACGCGTCGGTATCGGGCGCGTGTGTGCCGATGGGACGGCTGCCGGTTGTTGACTCCATCACCACCACGTCAGCCTCGGGAGCGTGACCACGCGCAGCGAGGTACGTCTCGCCAGAAGGGCCAATATCGCCTGAAAAAACCACTCGAATGTGCGACGCGCCGTGGGCTATCTCCAATTCAACCGATGCACTTCCGATGATGTGACTTGCGTCGTGGAGGCGCATGCGAATACCAGAGGCGATCTCTCGCCACACTCGATAAGGCACACCAACCAAATTTCGACTGACGCGCTCTGCGTCACCACGCGCATACAAGACCGGCGGATCCTCATGCCGATCATCGACCTGAAGCGACGGATCTGGCGGTGGATCAAGTACCACTGCATCTGGCCCAGTACCTTCGCGGAATTCCTCAACACGCATCTTCTGCAAGTTGGCAGAGCTGCGAAGCACCATTGGTAGCAGGGTGGCGGTTGGTTCAGTGCAGAACACTGGCCCCTCAAATCCAAGTCGAGGAAGCATGCCAAGCCGGCCGCAGTGATCGATGTGCGCGTGCGTACACACCACTGCGTTCAATCGGCGGAAGTCGAGCGCGGGCGGAACTTTGTTGCGCTGCTCCTGGGACATCGCCCCTTGAAACAGTCCAAAGTCAATGAGTACACGAGCGTGCTCGGTCTCTACTAAGGTGCAACTTCCGGTGACCTCGCCTGCAGCCCCAAAGAACGTCAATGATGGTGATTTAGACACAGGCTTGCAGCATAGGGAAGTACACGCCTATCGTGCTGACATGACTACCCACGCACCCCACTATGTCACTCTTGGTCGCAGCGGCTTGCGCGTTCACCCAATCTGCCTGGGGGCCATGACATTTGGAACGGAATGGGGGTTTGGAACCGACGTGGCACACAGTGACGCCATGCTTAGCCGTTACCTTGAATTGGGCGGAAACTTCATCGATACCGCCAACATTTACACCAAGGGACACAGCGAAAAGGTGATCGGTGACTACTTCCGCACCGGTGCGGGGGCCGATACCCGTGATCGCGTTGTCATTGCCACCAAATTTGGTGGAAACATGTGGCCAGGGGACCCAAACGGTGGTGGCAGTAGCTGCAAGTCCATGATGAACGCGGTGGAGCACTCGTTGCGACGGTTGGGGACTGATTACATCGACCTCTTATGGTGCCACTTCTGGGATCGCCTTACTCCGATTGAAGAACTCATGCGTGGCATGGAGCAACTGGTCCGCCAAGGCAAGGTGCGCCATCTTGGCCTGAGCGACCACCCCGCGTGGGTGTGTGCGCTTGCCCAATCGTTTGCGCGCCACAGCGGATCAACGCCATTGGTTGCGCTGCAGATTGAATACAGTTTGCTGCAACGAACCGTGGAGGCGGAACTCATCCCAATGGCAATCCACGAGGGCATGGGCGTCACGCCGTGGAGCCCATTGCGTGGTGGTGTTCTAAGTGGAAAGTTCAGTCGAAACCATCTGCCAACTGATGATGGATCGACCCGTGTGAAATCAGACTCAAAGTTCCTCCATGAGCGAACATGGGTCCTGTTGGACGCCTTGCATGCCATGGCTGACAAGAAGAAGTGCTCGGTGGCTCAGTTGGCTCTGCGTTGGACGATGAACCGACCAGGTGTCGCGAGCACCATTATTGGTACACGGACGCTTGCCCAGCTTGAGGACAATATGGGATCAATGAGTGTGGCCATGACTGCGGACGAGACCATGGCGCTGGATGCGCTCACCAAGCCAGATCTGCCGTTTCCCTGCGACTTTCTAGAGTTTGTACGTTCTGGAATTCACAATGGCACCACCATCAACGGTGTGCATGGCGATAGTTGGCCGTTGTCGCCACAGAATGCAAGTGAGCGTTGGTGATCGCGCTTGATCAGTCCCAGCGGAATACACCCTTGCGCCACGCGTAGATGTACGCAATGACGCTGGTGCCGATGAAGAACAGAATGCGCGCCAAGAACAATCCTGCCATCGGGCTCTGTGGTTCAAGTTGCGTGTAAGCAACCGCCCAGGGGTAGAGGAAGATCACCTCGACGTCGAAGAGCAAGAACGTCATTGCCACCACAAAGAAGCGCACGTTGAAGCGCTTGCGTGTTGAGCCAATGGCTTCCATGCCAGACTCATAAGTAGCGCCCTTCGAGGCACCTTGACGGCGTGGTCCAAGAATGAGACTTGCTCCCACATTCACAATGGCGAACCCGATACTCATCGCAAGCGCGACGGCAATGGGGATGTAATTCGTCAGGGATGTGTCGGCAAGGATCTGCATGCGGAGGCGAATGGTAGCAAGCCGAGCCGCCTGTTAACTGCCGGCAAATCGTGGCCGCAGGGCGCGGGAGACCACCAACAATCCAAGGCAAAGGACTCCCAAAGTCGGGCTGCCAAGGAGGAAACAGGTCGCCGCGTCAATGGCTGGGATCGCCCCAATCCACATAGCCACCGCCATTGGTACTGATCGTGGCGAACCACGTCTGGACGCGGTGCGGATACCTACAACCACCAAATACGCGGCGAGGACTGCCGCCCCCACGGCCGCTGAACTCAACAGGGCGCCTCTGGGATCAATGTCCAGGGCGCTCCACATGCCCAGTGGTGCGCACGCTGCGAATGGCAATGACCACGCAGCCGCGCGTGCGATTGAACCAAATCCGGTCATTTCATTCCGCGCAGCAATACTTACTGCTGCAATAAATGCAAACGCCGCGCCGCCGGTCCAAGCAAGTACTGACCACTCAGGGTTGCTACTGATTGCCAATGCGGCAATCACTGGAACCAATCCTCGGCACGACGCCATCAACACAAAGCTTCCCGCTGAAAGTGTGTGCAGCATGTCATACGCAAGAATGCACGCACCAAGCAGAATTGCCCATGGCAACGTTGCGGGTGACGCCACAGCAAGCATGCTGACGCCGATCAACAACATAAATCCACCCACAAACCGCGCAATCAACAGCGAAACACGACCGGAGGGGATGGGGCGCTCTGGCCTTTCGGCGGCATCTACTCGTGCATCACAGACATCGTTGAGAATCATGCCCGCGAGGTATGACATAAGGACGCCCACCACAACAAGTACCAGCGGTCCAAGCGGTATCGCGGTGCCAAACGGAAGTGCGTACCACCCAACCGCGGCACCCGCGAATACTTGCGAAACAACTGTCGGCGCGTTGGAGATGCGCAGCATGGACAACCATGCGTGCGCTGGCCCAGAATCACTCACGCGTCTTCCCCATGGCAAACACCACCCGTGCCCCCCATTTGCTCAGCACACCAAGTAATTTCCCGGGCAATTCCATCAATCAGTTCTGGTTCCTCACGGATCGCGCTTGGTAACACGTCCCATGCGTAGGTCTCGATTTCCAAGACCGGGCGCTCATTGGATGGCCACGAATCGATCTCGGCCAGGCACTCAAGAATGGCGCCCTGTGTGGTCCCAAGTTTGCCCAGTTGTGTTGCAAATATTGGTACGTGAAAGTGCGTGCGCCACTCACTGGCAAGGTCTTTATGACCTGCAGATAGCGCCAGTGGAAGATCTTCAAAGAACTGAACAACACCACCGGGAGCACGAACACATGTTTGATGCAGATAGCGTGGCTCTGAAAATTCCGCCAGTGCCACCAGCGACTCTGCGCTCCCATTGGCAACTACCGCGCTGGACACTTGAACTTTGTTGACACTGATTCCAGCGGTGCGATACGCGCGAAGCACCGCGCGCTGATCTTCAAACATCACCGCAGCGTGACAAACATCGTGGCACACACCGATATAGCGACGTGGATCTGGCTCACCACGCCGTGTTTGCAATGCGTGTTCGAAAAAACCAACCACGTCGGCCGCGCGATCAAGCATGCATCCGGGTTCTGGCTCAAGGTCCACGGTAACTCGAATGCCAGTTCGGTCTTCAAGGCGTGCCAAGTGGCGAACGGTTTGTTCCAACAGCGCACTTGCTATCCCAATGCTCGCTCCACAACCCTCTTGACTGAACAGGGCCCGCCAACCGAGCGGCAATGTTGAAATCGAAGCGGTGCGCGTCCCGGGCATCAACAAATCCGGAAGCAGATCAGCCAGTCGTTGTGTGTGAAGCGCACGACGTGTGTTTGCCCAGTGCGGCTCGTACACCCGTAATTTCACCTCGGAACCGTGAAAATCGTGATATGGAAATCCGTTTAGCGTGACGATCGATAGTCCCACGGCCGCCAATCGATCTCGCAGTTCCGCGCCGCCGCCTATTGATTCAGAGAGTTGTTCCGCAGATCGTGCAGAGAGCCACAATCCCAGTGGAAGCATGCC
>CAMDCW010000066.1 GCA_945890745.1 Phycisphaera mikurensis NBRC 102666 | reverse complement strand
GTGCTCGCGCGATCGTTGGATCCAGTTGTGCGCGCATGGCCACTCATTGAAGAAGTGATGTTGCACGACGTCGACCCCAAGACGGTCATGGAGAAATTCCGCAAGAAGTTGCAGGATCGCGCAGGCGAAAATGCACGAAACGCAGCCATTGCGCGAAGGCGCGCGGAGCGTGAGCGCGATCGGAACCCCGGCCAGCCAGGGAACGGTTCGCCGATGAATTTCGACATTGACCTGAGCATTCTTGATGGCATTGAGTTGCCACAAGCACCAGAATTTCTTCCAGGCATGGAGGTGCCGCTCGGGAAGGAATTCCTGCAAGGCATTGAGGATGCCATTGAAGAGGCCCTCGACGACGCGATTGATGAATTGGATGCGGAGCCAGAATCGCCCCAGGCCAAGGATCAGAGCACCAAGGATCAGAGCACCAAGGATCACGGCACCAAGGGTCGCACCGGTAAAGATGCCGATGCGAAAGACGCGGGCTCCAAGGACGCCGGCGCAAGCGCCGGGACAAACGCAGGCGAAATTGACGCGAAAGATGCCATGGGCGCCGCTGGCGATCTGCCGCCAGGGACTGACCCCAAGCGCAAGAGTCGCAACAGTGACCCGGAACGAAAGACAGTGCGCGAGCGGCGCGTTCCGCGCGCGCAAGGTGAAGTGCCACCGACTCCACCAAGTCCACCAACTCCGCCGAATCCATCAACGCCGCCGCCGGGACCCATTGAGGACTAACGGCAGCCGCCGCTTGTGGGCGCCGGACTAGACTTGGCGCGTGGCAACAACTCGAAAGAAAAAACCGAAGGGTGACCACGGACGTGCAGACGCCGTGGAGATGATGACTCGCGTGAAAGAGGTCATGAGCCGCGCATCGGGTCATGACCAACCAACGCGCCAAGAACTGGCCGTGGAGTTCAAGATCACCCCGCGATCGGTGGCAAACCTGATCAGCTACATGAAGAAGATCGGCATTCAGATCACCGCACAGCCACGGCCGCGTGATGGCAAGAAGGGGTACGTGGTGAATGCCACCGATTTCCTCAAGCAAGACCTCTCGGTGGCTGAGGCGGTTGCTTCGGTGCTGCTGACGCAGTCGGTGCTGGGTACTCCACTCGCTGCTGATACCGATGCCACCGAGGGTGGCGTGCACCGAATCACCGCGAGCCTTGGTAGCGCGGTGCGGAGCAAGCTTGATCGGCTATCCGGGCGATTTGCGGTGCGACTGCTACGTGCCGCCAAGCCTCCGCGTACGGACGCGTTCCGGGTGGTGCTCGATGCCATTCTTGAGAACTTTGTACTGAATGTTGAATACGAATCGCCATACGGCGTGAAGAAGACTGGTGGCGCGGCGGCGAGCGGTGCCAGCGCGTCAACCAAGGCGCGGCGTGTGGAAACCGTGCAAATTGAGCCATTTGGAGTGTTTTTTGCGCGGCGCAGTTGGTACGTGGTGGCGCGAAAGCGGCCCTCGGGCGATATGCGTCTCTACAAGCTCGCTCGATTCAAGCGCGTCTCCATCACGGATCAAACGTTTGTCATGCCGCGCGGTTGGAACCTGGACACCTACCTCAAGCACGCATGGGAAACCATCCACGACGCAAAGTCCACGCCTGTGAAGGTGGTCATTGACCTGACAGCGGCGGTGGCGGGCAACATGATGGAAACGCTCTGGCATCCAAGTCAGCACTTCCAGACGCTCGCTGACGGCACGGTGCGATTTACTGCAACGGTTGCTGGATTCGATGAGCTGGTGTGGTGGGTGTTGGGAATTGGCAGCAATGCCCGCGTGGTAGAACCACCTGAGCTTCGCAAGCGCGTGCATGATGAGATCCGAGCCATGCACCGCATGGTGGAAAGCGAATCGTGACTGCGCGATGGTTGATGAGCCGCTCAATTTCGATTTGACTCCCGAGCCAGAGGCGCCCGCGCAGCCGCCGGTCGTAGGTGCGGATGAACCGCCAACCGTTGGGGCGAGCGATCTTCTGGGTGCGGGGACGAATGCATTGCCAACGGTCAGAGCCGGCGATCTTCCGAGCGCCGGGGCGAATGCATTGCCACCTGTCAGAGCAAGCGATCTGCCAACCGCTGGGGCGCGCTCTGCAGGCTCGAGTTCTGGAGGGGCCACAGCACGACCGCTGCCGCCACTTCCGCCAATTCCTACATCGCGCGCGGCGGCGTATCCGTTCGCGATGCAGCCACAGTTTCAAGCGCATGCGCCGCGTACCCGCGTTTCACCGCGTCAACGATTGCTGTACGGGATCTTGGCCGCCATCGTTTCAATCGTGGTGGTGATTGGGATTGTTGTAGCGCTGCAGGCTGTTGATCGCGCGCAGCGGGGTTGAGTGGCGCTCATCGTTCGCACGGTGTGCGAATCGCTCATCACAGTATTTCGCACAATTGCCCAGAAAAATGGCAGTCGATTCCGGGCGGGCTGATGAGCGCTCTACCTTTGCCAGATCAACCAAGGCACGCGCTGGTGCGTGTCGTGAATTCTTAGAAGTGCAGCGGCGTTGCTGCCATTCATCAAACAAGCGGCGGCCACTACCGCCCGGAGGCGATCTCATGTCTGAACATCGTGGCGCAATGACTACGCGCGCCGGCGCGCGGGTGCTGGGTGACCCAGCGCACTTCATGGACGTTGCTACCACACGGCAGTTCATGGGCGCGCCTCAAGTCGTTGCAATTCTTGAAGATGCCGTCGACCGTGCGGTGGCTGCCGGGCGAGTCTTGGAAGACACGCTGATCACTGGTCCGGATGATTGCGGCAAACAAATCATCGCGCGCGCGGTTGCCCGTGATGCTGATCAACGAACAGTGGAAGTTGATGCCGCGTGGATTCGTGATGCCAAGCACATGGCGCGCGTACTGCGGTCCATTGATGACCGTGATGCGTTGATCGTTCGGCGTGTGGAGGAACTACGACCAGCCGCACTACGGATGTTTGTATCGCTGCTTGGCATGCGTGCACTTCCGCGCGAAGCGGACAGTGGAGAACCCGTCGCTGATTGCACAGTCATTGCTACCGCTGTTGTTCTGCCGCGGAGTATGCACGTCTTGCGGCGTATGTTTCCACTGCAGGTGGAACTCTCCGCGCCATGCGCCGTGGCGCGCGCGGCGGCGGCGTTTCGCGCCATTCAGGCCATGGGCGTCACCGGCACACCGGAATTGCGAACCATGGTCGCCGAGCGCATGGCCCCAACAGGCGGCCACTTGGCAACACCGATAAATCCCCTTGACACGGCGCGCATCCTGGCGGCCATGGGCTGATTTGCATCGACAGAAATTGGTGACATACTTAGCGACCGCCCGTGGCCACGCCTCTGGGGTGGATCTTGCTCCCTTGGTTTGTTGCACCTCATGAAGCCCACCCACCAACCGATCGATCCAACTCGTCGCACCTTCTTGCAGGCTTCAGCCATCCTTGGCGCTGCTGTGTGGGTTCCTGCGTTCCGCGTACTTCCGGCTTCGGCCATGGGAAGTACCGGGTGCCCAGCGCCGCCAAACTTTCCAGCCAACATCGCCGTGTATCAGCAGGCGTATCGCAATTGGTCGGGTGAAATTTCCATCGACGCGCTCTGGACCGCCACCGCCGCAACGCCGCAGGATGTTGTGACGCTTGCTAACTGGGCGCATGCAAACGGTTGGCGGCTCCGTCCGCGCGGAATGACGCACAATTGGGCGCCTATTTCGGTTGACCCGGATGCCAATTGCGAAACACCAGTGCTGCTCCTCGATACCACCGCGCACTTGACCGCTGTCTCAATCGATACGTCGATGTCGCCACCCACCGTGACCGCGCAAACCGGTGTTGCCATGGAGGTGCTGCACAACGCGTTGCAAGCAGCTGGCCTGGGTATGACCAATTGCCCGGCGCCGGGTGCCCTCAGCCTTGGTGGCGTGCTCGCTGTGAATGGACACGGAACCTCTGTTCCTGCCATTGGCGAGACGCCGCTTCCTGGCCACACTTTCGGAACGCTTTCCAACATGCTCCGCTCGGTAACAGCGGTGGTGTGGGATCCCAAGCAACAGGCGTACGCGCTCCGTACCTTCTCACGATCAGAGCCAGAAATGGGCGCGCTGTGCGTGCACCTCGGTCGCGCGTTCTTGGTGGAAGTAACCATGCAAGTGGGCGCGAACGCTCGGGTTCGTTGCGACAGTTACCGCAGCATTTCAGCGGCGGCGTTGTTCGCAGCATCAGGATCGGGGAGCAACAGTTTCTCTGGTTTCCTTGATTCAAGTGGGCGCGTTGAAACCATCCTCTACCCATTCACCGACAATCCATGGTTAAAGGTCTGGAAGCCAACGCCAGTGAAGCCGCTCCTTTCACGGGAAGTATCGGGGCCGTTCAACTACCCGTTCAGCGACAACATCTCGCCAGAGCTTTCGCAGTTGGTGAGTCAGATCGTGTCAGGCTCGGCGTCACTCACACCAGCATTTGGCGCCACCATGGCTACGGTCACCGATGTTGGGCTGACCACCAACCTTGCGTGGAATCTTTGGGGTTGGTCAAAGGATGTTCAGCTGTACATCAAGCCAACCACGCTGCGCGTTGCCGAATGTGGATTTGCCCTCAGCTGCAGGCGCTCGGATGTGCAGCGCGCGTTGAGTGAGTTTCATCAGAAGTACCTTGCGATGCAGCAGGCCTACCGCGACCGCGGTGAGTATCCAATGAACGGTCCGGTAGAGATCCGCATCAGTAGTCTTGATAAGCCCGAAGACTGCCTTGTGCCAGGTGCACAGATTCCGCTGCTATCAGCGGCACGTCCGTGGCCAGGGCATCCGGAATGGGACTGTGTGATCTGGTTCAACATTCTCTCCATCCCCGGTACACCGATTGCCACTCGTTATTACTCCGAGCTTGAGGAGTGGTTCTATGGCAACTACACCGGCGACTATGCGGGTGTCCGCATTGAATGGTCGAAGGGTTGGGCGTACACCGAGGCGGGCGCGTACACAAACGATGTGACCATCCAATCGCGTATTCCTGCGTCATTCATGCAGGGCATGCCGGCAGACGCCAACTTCCGTACCGCGGTCGACATCCTGGACCGACTCGATCCCGCACGCATCTTCAGCACGCGACTGCTCGACCGCCTGATGCCGCGCAGTGCAGACCTCAACGGCGACGGCAGGGTTGATGGCGCTGATCTTGCTGATCAGTTGGTGGCGTGGGGCCCACATCCCTCTCGCGCAGACTTGAACATGGATGGAAAGGTGGATGGCGATGACCTCGCACGTCTACTGAACCAGTGGGGTCCGCTGTAAAAATCTCGCGTTCTGCGCGCTGTGATCTCGGGCACATTCGTACGCCAAGAAACAAGCCGCCCGCCCCGTTGCTGGGGCGGGCGGCTTTACTTTGCGAAACAAATGCGTCAAGTGTTATCGAGGAACCGATCTACTCAATAGTCCTCTTCGCCGTGGCTGTGACCGCCGGCGGCCTTCTTCTTTTCCTTGACGTCAACGATAGCGCACTCAGTGGTGAGCAAGAGCGACGCGATACTCGCGGCGTTCTGCAGAGCCACACGCTCCACCTTGGTTGGCACAATGATGCCGCTCTTGACCAAGTCTTCGTACTCGCCAGTAGCAGCGTTGAAGCCGAAGTTGGTGTCGGACGAATCCTCAACCTTCTGGGCGACCAAGCTGCCATCGAGTCCGCCGTTTGCAGCAATCTGCTTGATCGGTGCACTCAGTGCGCGCAACACAATGTCCACGCCAACCTTCTCGTCGCCTTCAAGCTCCTTCTTGAGCTTCTCAAGCGCCTTGCGGGTGCGCAACACTGCAACGCCGCCGCCTGGGAGGATGCCCTCTTCGACCGCTGCGCGGCACGCGTGGAGTGCATCCTCAACGCGAGCCTTCTTCTCCTTCATTTCAACTTCGGTGGCTGCACCAACGTTGATCTGAGCAACGCCGCCAGCCAACTTCGCCAGACGCTCCTGGAGCTTCTCGCGGTCGTAGTCACTGGTGGTGCCTTCGATCTGGCTCTTGATCTGCTCAATGCGACCCTGGATGTCCTTGGTCTTGCCGCCGCCATCAACGATGGTGGTGAAGTCCTTGCCGATGGTCAGCTTCTTGGCCTTGCCGAGCTGCTTGAGCTCGACATTCTCCAAGTTGACTCCCAGCTCTTCCATGATCGCTTCGCCGCCAGTGAGGACCGCAAGGTCTTCCAGCATTGACTTGCGACGATCGCCGAAGCCAGGTGCCTTCACAGCGCAGCACTTCAAGACGCCGCGCAGCTTGTTGACCACCAGCATCGCCAAGGCTTCGCCATCGACGTCTTCAGCGATGATCAGCACGGGCTTGCCGCTCTCGGCGATCTTGCCGAGGATCGGGAGCAGGTCCTTCGCGCTGGAGAGCTTCTTCTCGTAGATGACGATGTACGCGTCTTCGAGTTCGCATTCCATCTGCGTCATGTTGGTGACGAAGTGCGGACTGAGGTAGCCCTTGTCGAACTGCATGCCCTCAAGGAGCTGCACTTCGGTGACGAGGCTCTTGCCCTCTTCGACGGTGATGACGCCGTCCTTGCCAACCTTGTCCATTGCTTCCGCAATGATGCCGCCGATTTGCTTGTCCTGGTTGGAGCTGCATGCGCCTACTTGCGCGATTTCCGTGCTGCTCTTCACTGGCTTGGACATCTTGCGGAGGTGTTCCACAACCGTCTCAACGGCCTTATCAATGCCGCGCTTGACCGAAGTTGGGTTCGCGCCAGCAGTGATGTTCTTCAGGCCCTCGGCGTAGATCGCCTCGGCGTACACGGTGGCGGTGGTGGTGCCGTCGCCTGCGTCCTTGGACGCCTTGCTGGCAACTTCCTTCACCATCTGTGCGCCCATGTTCTCGTAGGGATCCTCAAGCTCGATCTCTTTGGCAACAGTCACGCCGTCCTTAGTGACGGTGGGAGCGCCAAAGGACTTCTCAAGAATCACCACGCGACCCGATGGTCCAAGAGTGACCTTGACGGCCTTTGCGAGTTTCTGAACGCCGCGGAGAATCTTCTCACGTGCGTCTACGTCGTATGCAATCTGCTTTGCTGCCATGGTGCGTTTCCTTTGCTTACTGTGTGTCGTTAGTAACTGTCTTGAATGTCTGTGTCGTGTTGAACTACTGCAAATCTCTCATGCTGACGCCATCGCGTCAGCCAATCTCAATCCAGACCACGCGCTCGGCATCGAGCACGAAGATCTTCAATCCGTCACTCACCTTCACCAAACCATCGCTTTCCTGTGGAATCAAGAACGCGCGCTTCATACTCAGCACATGAGCGGTTGCAAACTCGATTCGCACATCACGTTGGCCGTTGAGTTCGGACAGCGCCTTGCGAAGTTGAAGTGAATCCATCGGTTGTCCTCGATGAGTCGGTGAACGACAAATCAGTGAATTAGTCGACGATGCCGAGGATCTCTTCCTCAGTCATGATCAGGTACGGATCGCCGTCGATCTTGACTTCGGTGCCCGAGTAACTCGAGAAGATGACGGTGTCGCCCTTCTTCACGGTGAACGGAACATAGGTGCCCTTGTCCTTGTTGAGAATGCCGGCGCCGAGAGCAACAACCTTGCCCTGCTTTGGCTTGTCCTTGGCGCTCTCTGGAAGAAAGATGCCTGAGTCAGTCTTAGTTGCGGCTTCGTCGCGCTTGACGAGGATCTTGTCACCGAGTGGTCGAACCTTCATGAGTATCTCCTGATATGAGTAAATGGATACGGAGTCTGATCGCGGGCTACTGCCCGCCGGCGGCGCGACGCGCGTCCGCTCGTTCGATCGCGGCGGCGCGGTCTGCCGCAACCGCCCGATCGATGAATTGGCGTTCCATGATCCGCTGCATGATGCGGAGCATGATTTCTGGATGGCACGGACGATCAACAACAGCGAATGCGCCATCGAGGAGTGCGTCCACAAGTCCGCGTGATGCTTCGCGGAGAGTCGGCTGCGGTGGACGAACGACAACGACCGGCGGCGGTGCATCAAGGCGGCGCAACAGTTGTAGTACGCGCGCGCCAGCGGGTTCGCTGCTGCCAATGGAGCTGTCGTCAAGCGGCAGCGCCAAGTCCACCACGGCGATGTGCACCGTGACGCTGCGAATCACGTTTGATGCTTCGATGCCAGAGCGAGCCTGAATGACGTTGACGCCGTGGGCGCCCAAGATCTGTGGAACGGCAGTGGCCCACGCGTCTTCGCGCCAGCCACCCGAAGTCAACAGGACGTTCATGAGCGGCGAACGCTTCGAACCTGCGCCATGGCCACTGCCGCCGAAAGCGGTGTGGTCAGCTGGCTGGGGATGGAGCAGTCGAAATCGCATGCGCAAGGAGCATGAGGAGATGCAACAGACGTGCCAGACGGGTTTCCTGCCTTACTTTCTTACGTCCGGTAATAAATGCTCTTTAGCACACGAATTGCGTCCCAGGATCGATGTTGTTGCCACGGAGCGGTGCCGCCCAGAACACCCGCTGCCAGTCTGGCAGCACCCCGGTGCGGTGAGTTCCCATCTCTATGTCCGGCGCCTGGGTCCACACGTGAATAAATCCGCACATCCAGCGGCTCGCTATTTCCTACGCTGCCCCCATGCACGCCGGCACCCCGATCGCAGTCATCCGTCGCTCCCCTTCTGAGTGGGCCAACCGCCGCGCGGTGGTTCAGGGCTGGGTTCGCACTCGACGCGACTCCAAGGCTGGCATCAGCTTTGTGAACCTGTCGGACGGTTCATGCTTTGACTCGCTGCAACTGGTGGTGCCGAACACGCTGACTAACTATGCCAACGAAGTGATGCGCCTGACCGCCGGCTGCAGTGTTGAAGCCGAAGGCATGCTGGTGCAGGTGCAAGGCAAAGATGGAACCGTGGGCGTGGAAATGCAGGTTGAGAAATTGCAGGTGCACGGATTTGTTGAAGACCCCGACACCTATCCAATTCAACCGAAGGCACACAGCATGGAGTTCCTGCGCGAGCAGGCGCACTTGCGCTCGCGCACCAATACGTTCGGCGCACTGGGGCGCATTCGTCACACCATGGCGCAGGCAGTGCATCGCTACTTCAGCGACAACGGCTTCTTCTGGATTCACACACCGATCATCACTGCAAGTGATTGCGAAGGCGCCGGCGAAATGTTCCGTGTCAGCACGCTTGACCTGGCCAACCTGCCGCGCACTCCCGATGGCAAGGTGGACTTCAGCCAAGACTTCTTCGGCAAGGAGAGTCACCTCACCGTGAGTGGCCAATTGAACGTGGAATGCTGGGCGTTGGCGCTGAGCCGCGTGTACACCTTTGGGCCTACGTTTCGAGCCGAAAATTCCAATACCAGCCGGCACTTAGCGGAGTTCTGGATGATTGAACCCGAGCTGGCGTTTGCTGATTTGAAGATGGACGCCGACTGCGCGGAAGGCTTGATGAAAGCAATGTTCACCGCCACGCTTGCAGAGCGCCATGACGACATGAAGTTCTTCGTTGAACGCGTTGATAAGGAAGCGATCGCGCGCCTCGAGAAATTCTGCGCCGCGCCGTTTGAACGGATTGATTACACCGAAGCGATCCGCCTAGTTGAGAAGGCTGCCGCGGGCGGACACAAGTTTGAATACGCGCCGTTCTGGGGCATGGACATGCAGAGCGAACACGAGCGCTATCTGACCGAGCAAGTGTTCGGTAAGCCGGTCGTGGTGATGAACTATCCAAAGGACATCAAGGCCTTCTACATGCGCCTGAACGACGATGGCAAGACCGTGGCCGCCATGGATATCTTGGCACCCGGGATCGGCGAAATCGTTGGTGGCAGCCAGCGCGAAGAACGACTGGATGTACTGGACGCGCGCATAACCGAAATGAAATTGGACCCAGCCGCCTACTGGTGGTACCGCGATCTGCGCCGCTATGGATCAGTGCCGCACGCTGGATTTGGCCTTGGATTTGAACGAACCATCGCTTACGCCACCGGACTTGGAAACGTGCGTGATTGCATCCCGTTCCCACGAACGCCGAAAAGTTGCGCCTTCTGAGATTGCCTAGCGGGTCACGCAGCGTGATGCAAAGCCGCGCGTCACTTCAGCGTGATCTTGCTCAGATCTTCTGTTGGCTCGGGCCACTTCATGTTCAGCGCACTCAGTTGACCAAGCAGCGCTTCGCTGACTAACAGATTGCGGAACCACTTTCGGTTTGACGGCACCACTATCCACGGTGCATGATCTGTGGACGTTGTGGACAACATGCTTTCGAATGCATCGATGTATTGCGGCCACTTGGCACGCTCGTTCACGTCGTTGATTGAGAACTTCCAGTGCTTGCTTTGATCATCAAGCCGCGCATGCAATCGTTCCAATTGCTCTTCATTGCTGATGGTCAGGAAGAACTTTAAGACGATCGTTCCCTCCTCAACCAGCATGCGCTCAAAATCATTGATTTGCCGCTGTCTTTGCTCAATCTCCTTGGATTTCAGAAATCCGTGCACACGGCCAACAATGATGTCTTCATAATGACTGCGGTTGAAGACGCTGATCTCACCCTTGCCCGGGCACAGGGTGTGCACGCGCCATAAATAGTCGTGCGCCAGCTCCACGTCGTTTGGCTTCTTAAAGGAATGCACGGTGACGCCTTGCGGATTGAGAGCAGTCATCACCTTCCGGATCACGCCATCTTTGCCAGCTGTGTCGATCCCCTGCAGCACCACCAAGAGCGAACGGCTCTTGTTTGCCCAGAACTTCATCTGTAGTTGATCAACCTCGGCGAGGTTTTTCTCAAGGCGCGCTTCGCCGTCGGTTTTGCTGAGGCCGCCATCGTCATCAGGCTTCCAGTCGGAAAGCGAAACCTTCTTACCCGGCTTGACCGTGAAGTCCTTGAGTTTGATGGTGGCCATCATGGCACTGTAATCGACCGCGTCAGACTCTTACTCTGTCCACCGGACGTCCACCACTACATCGCGCCCCACCTTCAAATCACTCCGTATCCACTCTGCAAATCGCTTCTCAAAGAAGTCCCGGCCGGCCTCTTCTGCCTTGGCGCGCACGGCGGGATTACTGACTGCCTCAAGAAGTTTGGGGCGTAATTGCCGCACCAATTGGTCACGGTTGTCCATTCCAAGCCAACTGCGCGCATACAGGAGACCGGTGTTTCGCTCAGTGAACTCAATTGATTCCGGCACGATGGCGAGCATTTCGCCATCGACGCGCGGCCGAGGCGCAAGCACCACAATCCGCGCCGGCTCCCCTTCTTTACCAGGGATGAAGATGACATCCCGATCGGTCATCCGATCCACCGGGACAACAAACTGCGCTCGGCAATTCTTTGCTTCAATGCGACTGTAGGTGTCACCAAACATGGTGTCACTCACCAGGTCAACCGATACATCTGCAAGATGCGTGAAGACCACAATCTTTGGTGTTGCATCGTCGCCGCGCAATACCACCAGCGGCGCATTTTTTACGCTTGGCTTCAATACATCGGCGATTTCTTTGAGTGAGGCGCGCGCTTCGCGGATCGTGTCAACCACCGCGTCGCCGCCCGCGCTTACAACTTTCGCTGGAGTGCACTGCCGCAGTAGGTCCGTGACAAACCAGACGATTGCTACCGCTGCTACCAGCGTCAACACCCAAGAAGCGAATCGAAATCGAGAGCCACTCACTACAGTGGATCCACTGGCGCTGTCCTGCGGAGCGCGATCGGTCACGATGCGGGCTTGTCCTTGCCCGTACCCTTGGACTTGTCAACAGGCGGAGCTTGCAAGATGCGATCCATGATCGCCTGCATCTCCAAGCGGTCGGCGTTGGTGAATCGCTCTTGTGACATGTAACTCGCCGCGGCAGACATGAGCTCCGTGACCTTGCCCTGCATCTCGCGCAACTTCAGGACGTCCTCGGTGGTTGCATCCGGATTTCCTTTGACCTTCGCCATCAGCGCGGACACTTCGTCCTGCTTGGCCTTGGCGGCCCGGCACTTGGATTCAAACTCCGCGTACTTGCCGCCGCGCGGGGCCTGCTTCTTCGGTGCGTCATCTTGAACCGGCAGCGTGGATGCGGTGGCAACGGGCGCAACAAGGGCAAGTACCAAGCCAAGTGCAGCGAATTGGGCGGATTTGACGGATTTCATGTCCGGCAGGGTACCCAAATCCGTATCTGACACCAAGGGCAGCCGCTACCCTTTGCACCGCAGGCATGCGCCGGCATGAGCAGCCGTGCCTGTCCATGATGTCCATGATGTTCACGGTCTTCGGCACTTGAGCCCCGACCGATCAAAGCCCCTTAACAGAGAAGCCCCGATGGCCCGAACGCAACACCACGCACGACGCCACGCTGGATTTACCGTCACCGAACTGATCGTGGTGGTCTCCATCATCGCGCTCATCATTGCACTGCTCGTGCCCAGCATTGCCAAAGTGCGCGCTTCGACACGCACCTTGCGCTGCCTGACCAATCAACGGCAGATCACGCAGGCGGCATACACCTATGCGACCTCCAACGCGGGGCGATGGGCGAGTCCTCGTACCGACGAGTACGGATGGACCTACCCAGAGAACACTTCTGGTAACGCCAAGCACTGCTGGGTGAAGGCGCAGGGTGGAAATGTTGCGGGTGCGTATGAGAAAATTTCTGCGCTGGAACAAGGTGTTTTGTGGCCCTACATCGGAACCGTTGCTGCATACGTCTCGCCAGAAGAGCCGACCAACCCATACGCACTGCAAAATCCTGGCGCGAACACCCGCGTTCGCAGTTATTCATTCAACGCGTGCTTAGGCGTCACCCGCCCCGATGAGTTGGCTGACTACGACACCCCGTTCATGAACCCAGCCACTGGCGTCAGTGTGCCACTCAGCATCTACAACACCACCACCATCGCCACCGTCAAGCAGCCGTCGCGCATGATGTCCACCTTGGTGGAAGATGACAACGTCGCGTGGAACAACGAAGGCTGGATCATTTCGCCACAACCAAGTACTCGCCTGTGGGTCGACCTGCCGGCGCCATGGCGGCCCGACGCCGTCACCATGACGTATGTGGACGGCTCCACTGAGTCGTACGAGATGACAAACCCGCTGATCCTTGAGTTCAACTACACGACGCCTCATAACACGCCGGGCCCGATTGACGCTTCTGGAACCTGCTGGGACTGGAAGTATTTCCGGGATCGCTTGAATCCGGGGGTTCTTCCAGCACTGCCCAATCTTCCGCCTACATAAGCACTATCGGAGTGAGGCAAGTCCCCGTACACTCCTCCGTTCACACGGGGCGTAGCTCAGCTTGGTAGAGCGCCTGCTTTGGGAGCAGGAAGTCGTCGGTTCGAATCCGGCCGCCCCGATTGGTTTGGTTCTGATTGACTCAGGTTGATCTTGATTGACGAGTGCAGCCCCGCGCTGCCGCCACCGTCTCCACCAACTTTCAAACAATGCTTCCTCCCGACTATCGGCTCCGAACGATGCTCGAATCGGATTTCGATGCGATCGCGGAAATCTGTGCGCGTGTCTATCCGGCAGAGACGCCGTACACGCACGCTGAGTTGCGCGAACACATGACGCGCTTTCCGCAAGGGCAAGTGGTTGCGGAATACGCACCTGCCGGAAGTGCGAATGCAACTGTTGCTGGCGTGCACTTCACGCTGCGGCTGATGTTCAAGGACTTTCACATTGATGATTCGTGGGATGTGCTCACGGCCAACGACACATTCAGTGATGACAACCCACAAGGGCACACGCTCTACGGCGCAGACATCATGGTGAGCCCTGATCATCAGCATCACGGATTGGCGCACGCGCTCACTGACGCGGCGCGCGCGATTGTCACGGACGAATCACTCTGGCGAATGGTGGGTGGCAGCCGACTCCCGGGTTACGGCGCAGTGGCTGCCCGCATGAGCGCCGAGGAGTACGTGGCTGCTGTGCGCAC
>CAMDCW010000065.1 GCA_945890745.1 Phycisphaera mikurensis NBRC 102666 | reverse complement strand
CCCTTTGCCATGCTGATTCGTAGTTACGGCGCCGTGCCCATTGAGCGCGGCTCCGGTGATCTTGGCGCATTGCGCATGGCGATCAAACAATTAGGTATGGGCCGCGCGGTGTTCATGTTCCCGGAAGGAACGCGCAACGATGATGGTCGCACCAAGGCATTCAAACCTGGTATTGCGCTCCTTGCGCGTCGCGCCAAGGCAACCATCGTTCCAATGGCGATTGAGGGCGCGCATGACATTTGGCCAAAGTCGCGGCGTTGGCCATTCTTGCACGGCAAACTGCAGGCAGAGATTGGCGAACCGATTTCGCCAGAGACAGTGGAGCTGTGGTCAGCTGAAGGACCGGATGTGTTCTTAGAGAATCTCCGTTCGCGTATTGAAGAGTTGCGCATGCGCTGCCGCGCGAAATTGCGCGAGCGCACGCGCGGTGCGTTTCCGCCACCTGGCGCTGCCGATCGCCCGTATTGGGAAGACGACGCGTGACCGACGATGCACCGCTAGAGCCAGGCGCGCCGCTGGAGCCACGCGCGCCGCTGGAGCCACGCGCGCCGCTGGAGCCACGCGCGCCGTTGGAGCCCCGCACCCCGCTGGAGCCACGCGCCGCTGCTACCTGGGTGGCACGCAAGTTGCGCGAGGCAGGGCACCGATCGCTCTTCGCCGGAGGATGCGTACGTGATTCCATCCTTGGTCATGAGGCCGCCGACTTTGATGTGGCAACCAGCGCCATTCCGGCTGAAATTCGGCAGATTTTCCCCCGCGCCATCGGTGTAGGTGAGTCCTTCGGAGTGATGCTGGTGCGTCACGGAGGACGTTCCATCGAGGTAGCAACCTTCCGCGCTGACGGCGTGTATGTGGATGGCCGGCGCCCCGATGCGGTGCGCTTCAGCGATGACCGTGAAGATGCGGCGCGTCGCGATTTCACTATCAACGGTCTCTTTGAAGATCCCGAGACCGGCGAAATCATTGATCATGTTGGTGGACGTGCGGATCTTGCCGCTGGCATTCTGCGCGCGATCGGTAGCGCTGATGACCGCTTGCATGAAGATCGCCTACGGGCATTGCGCGCGGCCCGATTTGCTGCGCGATTCGGGCTGGTGATTGATCCCGGCACTGAAGCCGCCGTGCGCCGCATCGCACATGACCTCACCGGCGTGAGTCGCGAACGCATCGGTAATGAAGTGCGGCGTATGTTGCTGCATCGGAGCCGGGCGCGTGCGGTTGAACTCATCGAGACCCTCGGGCTTGGAGTGGCGGTGTTGGGTGAATCCGCGCCCAGTTGCGACTACGCCACTCTCGCTGCGCTCCCGGCAACGGCGGGCGTCGAAGAATCGCTCGCCGCGTGGATGCTTGGTCGTATCCCCGCCGATGTGTCGCCCGCTCGGCAACGCCGGTGGCGCGAGGCGCTCATGCTTTCCAACGATGAATCGGAGCTGCTGGCAGCGATCCTGACCCTGCGTCCCCGCATTGTCAGCACGTGGACGGGTGGCGACCGGGCGGTCCGTAAGCGATTGGCTGCCGCGCTGGGGTTCGCTGGCGCCATGGCGATGCTGCGATCCGAGGGCCACCCAGTCGCGGCGACCGTTGACGCCGACCTGCCCGCCCTGCGCGCGGAAGGCATTCAGCCCGGGCCGTTCGTCACCGGGGATGACCTGGTGGCCATGGGAATGCGCCCGGGGCCAGCGTTTCGACCCATGCTTGACCGGGCGTATGACTTGCAACTGAATGGCGGTTTTTCTGATCGAGATGCCGCACTTGCCGTGGTTCGAGAATGGCGGGACGGGTAAACTTTAAAATCCATGAAGCCGATCCTCCTGCTTGCAGCTTTCACTGTCTCCGCCGCTGCCTACGCGCAGTCCGACGCACCTGCCACGGACCCAAGTTCTGCTCCAGACGCAGCGCCCCAGCAGGAGGAAACTCCCGCCCCGGCGCCAGCTCCGGTGGCTGCGCCTGCCGCGCCTGCGGGACCAGTGAAGGCGCCACCGCCATTCACACTCGGACGCACGGTTTCCAGCAAGAAGGGCAAGAGCCCCTACGCCACGGACACGCAGTTGGGCCATCCACCGGTCGTCTATGTGATCCCCATGGAGGGATACATGGGCATCGACATTAGCGCGCTGGTCTATGACCGGATCATCAAGGACGTCAAAGAGAAGAAGCCGGATCTGATTGTCTTCCGGATCAACTCGGCTGACGGTCGCATGAACGACAAGTACATGGAAGCGGTTGACAGTGCGCGCAAGGACGACAAGATCGATCCGCGCCGCCTAGCAAGTGGTATCACCGACTACCGTGACCTTGCAGCCAAGCTCCACAACGAATTGGATACGTACCCATCCGTCATGTATGTGCAGGACGCACGCGGCATTTCCTGCGTGTATGCACTGGCATGGCCGTACATGTTTATGGCGCCTGGCGCGCGCATTGCCGGTCTTGACATCGTGGCGTCGCTTGGTGGGGGTAACGATGTTGACATCAAGGCCAAGATGTTCAGCGCATGGACCGGTATCGGTAAGGGCATCCTTGAACTCGGCGGTCGTCCGCAGGAGCTCACCGACGCGCTGATCCGCCCGGACCGCACGCTGAGTGCTGACATTGATGGGCGCACCACCAAGTGGCGTTCGGACACGGCGGGATCGTGGTATGTGATCGACCAATCGATGGAAGTCTCGGCTCGATTCACTGCAAAGTCCGCTGAAGACACCGGTCTGACGGATGGCATTGCGGAGGATATTCCGGACCTTCTGTATCTGCTTGGATATCCGGAATACACGCTGTCCGACAGTGGCGAGAAGATCTTCCGTGACTACAACACCGCGTGGCGCAAGGTGTTTGTGGAGAGCAAGAAATGGATGAAAGACTTCCAAGAGCCGATGGAGCAAGCAAGTGATCTTGGTAAGCGCAAGCAGATCCTTGAGAAGATGCAGAAGATGTTCAAGCAGTATCCGTCCCTTGCCAAGATGTGGGAATGGACGCGCGGCCTCACTGATGATCAGTTGAAGATCCTCATCGAGCAGCTCACTGAGCAGATTCGCGGCAACAATCAGAAGAAGTCTGGATCAGGCACTGGTGGCAAGACCGGTGGCAAAGGTGGCGGCAGGGGTCCTGCAGGTCCAATGGGCCCTGGCTGATCGCGCGCCTGCACCGATCAACCGTTTGTTCAACATTCATTCACTGTCTCGCGATCGAAGTAAGAGAACCTATGCGCACACTCACCGCCATTGCACTTTCTGCCGTTCTTGCGGCTGCAACTCCCGCTCTTGATGCCACTGCCTTTGCGATGCCGCAGTCGGGTAAGCAGCAGCAAGTCAAGCTCATCAAGGGCACGTGGTGGGGCTCTGTGGGTGACCGCGTGGAGATAGTGGTCAAGGATCAGCTTGCAACGCGGACGATGACGGGCACTGTCACCAAGATTGACTCGGACAAGGGCATCCTCACCATGGATGTAGAGATTGACGGCAAGAAGTCGACCCGTCCAATCTTTACCAGCACCATCGTTTCCATCAAGCCCGCTGGTGGCGCGGCCGCGCCGGCGACGACTGGCGCAGCGCCTAAATCCGCGTCCGATGCAGCACCTGCGACCGATGGCAAGCCTGCCCCAAGCACCGCCGTGCCGACCGGCAAGCCGTCTGGCAAGGTTGACGCACAGGGCTATCAACTTGATGAGAACGGTTACCGCATCGCCCCTCAGAAGGGCGTGTTCGTGCTTCCGTTTGTCGGTGGCGTCGGCGCTACTGCGCGCGCCTATGAAATCGAACAGATGGGTAAGGAGGCCGACAAATGGGGTCCCGGCCAAATCATCGTCTTGGACATCGATAGTCCCGGTGGACTGGTGACCGAGATCTTCAAGATTGTCGATGCGATCAAGTCCGTGCGCGAGCGTCATCGCATGGTGGCATGGGTTCGCGAGGCGATTTCCGCCGCCGCGGTCACTTCCATGCAGTTCGACGAAATCTACTTTCGAACCATGGGTACCGACGGCGCAGCCATGATGATTCGCGGCAGCGACAGTGTGTACGGCGAATCCCTCGATATGTTCCGTGACCAGATCGGCGACATCATTGAGAAGAACGGTCGTCCCCGCTCCGTGTTCTTGGCGATGGTCTTGTCCAAGGATGTCTTGACCTACACCAAGGATCCGGTCACTGGCAAACCAACGTTCCACGACAAGATCACTGGGCTTCCCGGCGAAGTTGTCTTGTCGGACGACAAGGACAACCTGACCTTCAACGCCAGCAACGCCCTTGACTCGGGCTTCAGTAAAGGAACTGCCGACACTGGCGCTGAATTGGCGCCGTTCCTTGGTCTCACGGAGTGGTACGAAGTCAGTGACTACGGAGTGAAGATGGCCGCCGCCTGGAAGAAGTTGTACGAGGAGTGTGATAAGGATTTCAAACTGCAGCAGCAGCGCATGAACATTCCTCGGGCTGGTGGTGCCGAAGATCAGATCACGGCACAGATCCAAATCCTTGAGAAGATCTTGGCTTGGAATAAGCGCTGCAAGCCCTGCATTGAGGGGCAGATCGGCCCGCAGGGTGTTCAGGGTATCGAGAAGGAACTCAAGGATCTCCGCAAGCAACTCGTCGAACTCCGCAAGCGTGCGAAGTCCTCAGACGGCTGATACCCACGCCGTTGATTGTCAGCTTTGGCGAGTGTGGTTGTCAGCCAACTTCGCGGCGCTGAAAGAGCGTCACGGCAATGCACATCACCGCAACAATCATCGCCGCTCCGTATGCGACGGACGGAATGAGGTACGCCACCGGAATGTCGCGCTTCTGCTGAATGGCATCAGATAGCCAGAACACTTGGAAATTCGGGGTCACAGCGTAGGCCACTTTGAGCAGCGCCAACTGTGCATGGTTTGCATCAAACGCAGAGCCAGCGGATCCATCCTGCCCCAGTCGATCAAGCATGCCGCCAACGTCGCGCAAGGGGCGGGCAATGAGCCAGTCGCTCATCAGTCCAATGACAAACGCGCCGAAGGTGACGCCCAAGGTCACCACTTGTCCAAAGCGCGTGGAGACAGCAACTGCAATGCTCGCCAGCACACACAGTCCCAACCACATCATGGCAATGGCAACCCAAATGCTCCCCTTAAATTGGCCGGACGGAAGTACTGGCGTCCAATCCTTGGCAAAGAGCAGGCTCAGCACGTAGGCGATCGCCAGCAACGGAATGCCGAACCCCAAGATCGCTGCCGGAAAGCTCCAGCTGTAGAAGTAGTTGCACCAGATCGCCGCCGCGAACGTTGCAGCAACCGCCAGGAGCCCCATGGTCAGCACCGGATAGTGGTAGCCAGTAGTGGCGGTGGGCATGGTGCCATGCATTTCCACCAGCATGAACACCAGCGAAAGAAAGAGCGTGCACGCGCTGAGCGCGGCCGCGACTCCTAGAAATTTCCCCCACACAAAGACCGGTCGGCTGACGGGCTTGGAAACCACGGTGAGGACGGTGCGGTTGTCAATTTCGCGGCTCAGTGCGTTGGTTGCCAAGAATCCGGCAAGCAGCGTGCCGCACACAAAGATGGTGGAGAGGGCGATGTCCACAAACATCCGCTGGTCGTCCATCAGCGTGAAGCCGCTAAAGGGGATACTGAGGATGATGAGAAGCGTCCCCGCCACCATGACGGCCAATGCCACCGGTTGGCGGACGCACTCAATGGCGGTGTTGCGGGCGATGGCCCAAAGCTGTTCGAGGAAGTTCATCGGGTGATTTGATCGGACCAGAACAGGGCGGTGGTGACGGGAATACAGTACCCTGACGCCTCAACGCGCGCGCCCGGAATGCCGCCGTTTCCCCGCAGGATTTCACTCCGATGCGAACTGACCAGTACGCCTACCAACAAGCCACCCGTATCGCCGGTCTCGGACTGATTTTGCAACTGGCAATCGGTCTCGTCCTCTTTGTGGTGGGTAGCGCCGTGGGTAGCACCGCCTTTGTGCAAGGCAGCACGATTGCGTTTGTGGGCGTGGCGGTGTGGGCGGTGCTGATTGTCATCTTCCACCAACACCGGCTGGCGGCGATCGAGGCGATGGAGGCAGACGAACTGCGCTCCACGGGAGCGGACTCCACCGTCTTTGCATCGGAACGCGCCGGCGAGTCAATGGTGGCCGCCAAGCGTCTGGAGCGCCTCAACCGAATTCTCCTCCCGGGCGTCAGTCTGCTAGCTGCCGGAGCGCTGACCCTCACCGGCGTCAATGCGGCGCGCTACATCGCCAGTCTTGACTTCCGGCCTGGCGCTGATCAGCCGATGGTGGACGTGGTTCCGTTCTCCGTTGGTTTCGCTACTGGTTGGCAACTAGCCATCTGTGTGTCGCTGGCATTGATTGCGTTCATCTTCTCGCGATTTGTTGCCGGCATGTCCAAGCAGCCCGCGTGGCAGAATCTTCGCGGTGGCGCGGGGTTCATGGTGGCGACAGCGTTGGTGCTCTCTGCCATTGCGGTTGGCTTGGTGGCCAATTCATTCGGGAAACCAAAGTGGCTCGAGCCCGTGGTATTGGCCATCGGCATTGGCCAAGTGATCTTTGCGGCAGAGATCGTTCTCAACTTTATTCTGGCGCTTTACCGCCCGCGTCGCAAGGGTGACAATCCGCGCGCGCCGTTTGATTCACGCATTCTCAGCCTGTTTGCAGCACCGGACTCGATTGTTCGCTCCATCAATGAGGCGGTCAATTACCAGTTTGGTTTCGACATCACTTCCAGTTGGGGTTACCAGCTCATGCTGCGCAGCACTGCGTGGCTCTTGGTGCTGGGAGCCACGGTGCTGATAGCGCTTTCGTGCGTGGTGGTAGTTCCTCCGGGTCAACAGGCGGTACGCCTGCGCGGAGGTGCCATCGTTGGCGACGTGTATGAAGGCACCGTGATGCTCAAGTGGCCGTGGCCGATTGAGACCGCTTCCGTGCAAGACGTGGCGCGGCTCCGCAGTTTGGTGCTCGGCGCGCGGCCCGTCAAAGTGGGTGCCGTGAATGTGTGGAGCGAGGAAGCGAACAGCGATCCCGATCGCTACCCCTACATGGTTGCAGCACCGTTGCTCTCTGAGCAAGTGCAGAAGGATCTCAGCGGTCGAACCGATGCTGATGCGCAGCCCGACGCATCGGCGGCTGCAGTTTCGCAGCGCTTTGCGTTGGTGGACGCGGACATTGTGATGACGTACCGCATCGCTCCCAAGGGTCTCCTGGAGTGGCTTGCGTTCGCCTCGGACACGCGCGTTCGGCGCACGGCGTCCGACATGCGCGAACGGATTCTGCGTGACATCGCTCTCCGAGAAGTCACTCGATACCTCTCTACGCAGCCGATGGACGCAGTGCTCAGCCCACGCGGTGATTCGCTGATTCGATCCTTACGCGAACGCATTCAAGCGAGCTTTGACGCTGCGAAAGCGGGCGTAGAAGTAGTGGCGATTCAGGTACCCACGCTGCGTCCGCCTGCCGGACAGGGCGCAGGCATGTTTGAAGAGATTTCCATCGACATGCAGAATGCTCGTAAGTTGCGCGAAGAAGCGGACCGCATGGCGCGCGCCACTATGGCGTCCATTGCTGGAAGCCCAGAGCGAGCGGATGGCATTGTGGCGGCGATTGCCGCACTGGACGCCATTGAGAAGGAAAGCGGTGCTGACAGCGCACTGGCGATGGAAAAGCGCGCTGCCGTAGAGCGCCTAGTAGTCGAGAGCAAGGGCGGCGCGGCGCGAGTGATTTCCCAGGCGCGTGCCAAGCGTTGGGCGATCGTGATGGGCGCAGCCGGAGACTCTGCCGAAGTACTCGGGCAGGCTCCTTCGTTCCATGCCGCACCCGAACTTTATAAGCAGTTCCGCACCATGCAGGTGCTTGGTCGCGCGCTTGCGGGCGTGCGTGTGAAGTATGTCTTGGGCGAGTCGGTTTCCGGCCGCGCCGACATTGATGTGACTATGAAGCAGGCTGAGTCTGGATTGAACTTGGCTGATTATCTTGAGAAGAAAGAAAAGCCCCCGGCAACTGGGGAAGGTAAGTAACCCATGAATCGCACCATCGGCATCGTTGTCGGCGCGCTCATCGTGCTTGTGCTTGTGCTCTACAACACCACCTACACGGTCAACTTCCATGAAATCGCGATCGTTACGCGCTTCGGGAAGCCGGCTGGGGTGATTACTGAGCCGGGCCTGCACATGAAGGCACCGTTCTTCATCGATCAGGTCACTCGGCTTGATACGCGGCAGCAACTCATTGAGAGCCCGCTGGAAACCGTGCTCACCCGTGATGGTCAGCAAGTGTTGGTGCAGGCCTTCATGACCTGGCGCATTGACACCACGCCTGAAGAAGCACTGCGATTCTTCACTAGTTACGCATCGGTCGAGGGTGCTTCCAACGCGCTGGAGATGCAACTGCAGGGCTCGCTTCGGGCTATCGGTGGATACGCGTTCGGCGATCTGGTCGGTCAGGGTGGCAAGCTTGCCGACGCTGAGACCGCCATTCTTGGTGACCTGCAGAAGACGCGCCTGGCTGGCACTATGCCTGTGAGTGTGGGCATTTCGCAGGTGGTGCTCCCAAACAAGACCACCGTTGCAGTGCTGCGTCGCATGGCTGCAGTGCAGGAGACGTTGGCAAATCTTGAGGAGGCCAAGGGCGCCAGCGCCGCCGAGGCCATCAAGAGTCAGGCCAAGAGTCAGGCTGACATCATCATGAACTTCACCGATCAATGGGCCGCACGCATTGAAGGCAAGGGCAATGAAGAAGCCACGCGTTATTACCAAGAGATGAAGGGCGAAGCAGAACTGGCAATCTTCTTGACGTGGCTTGACACGCTGAAGGCCTCGCTCAGTTCCAGCACCACCTACATCACCGATACAACCCGCGCTCCGTTTCACCTCATCAATCTTGACGCGCCGGTGAATGCGCAGGGCATCCCGCAGCCGGGCAATGCCGCAAAGACCAAGTGATGAGTGACACGCCGAGTGCTTGCACGCTGAGTAAGGACCCACGCTGATGACGGACTTGAACCCGCAACTCAACGCCACGCCGCCCGCCGACGACGCGCCACGCCGTGGAGCAAGCGCGCAATACACCGTGTCGTCCGGCACCGGGGCCGAGGCTGCCATGCGGCAGGCCATGGATCCCGCAAACCAGTCGCTCGGCGAGGCGCTGCGCCTCAGTTACCGAGTGTTGCAGGTGGCAATCTTGGCACTGGTGGTGGTGTTCCTCTTTAGCGGATTCCAGACGGTGCAGGAAGGTCAGACGGGCGTCAAGACATTCTTTGGACGCATTGTCGGTGCACCTGGCGATGAACAAGTTTCCCCTGGTTTGCAGCCGTTCTGGCCGTATCCGGTGGGAGAAATTGTGCTGCTTCCGCAGAAGGATGCGGTGGAACTCAACGGCGAATTCTGGCCGCGTTTCAAGCAGGGCATGACCACGGTTGATCAAGCGGCTGCGTCGACCACTCCCGACGATCCAATTCGTCCGGGTCTTGATGGTTCGCTCATCACTGCGGACGGCGACCTTGCACACGTCCGCATTGCTGCGGAGTACACGGTGGAGGATGCGGTTCGCACGCTCGATCAGTTTCAGCCCGACTCGTTGCGCGAAATCGTGCGGCACGCACTTGCGCGCGGAATGGTGCAGACGGCTGCGCAGTTCACGTTGCAGGAGTTGTTAGAGAATCGTGACGGGCCGGAGCAGTCGCTCCGTCAGCGCGCGCAGGCGACGCTTGATTCCATGAAGTCCGGCGTCAAGTTGGGCGTGGTGACCATTCCAGAGAAGATTGCGCCGCTGGCGATCCGCAACACGTTCAGTCGCGTGCAAGAAGCCCGTGAAAACGGCAAGTTGGCGCTGGAGCAGGCACAGCAAGAAGCCAACGGCACGCTGGTTGGGATGGCTGGAGCCGACTACGCGCAGATCTTGGACTTGGTTCAGCGCTACGAAACTGAACTCACTCGCGGCGATCTCGCTGCCGCTGATGCGGTCATGCAAGAGCTGGGCACGCGCCTCGAGGGAGCAACGAATGTTGGCCAAACGTCGGCGATCATCGCCCGTGCGCAGGCGTACCGAGCATCGGTCCGCGCCACGCTGGGTAAAGAGGTTGGTCGCCTGAACGGGCTCGCCCCAAGTTTCCGCGAGAATCCGCAGCAACTCGTTCGAAAGCTGTGGCTGGATGCGGTGCGGCAAGTGCTTGCTTCGCCGACCGCAGAAATGCTGGCAGCACCGGACGCTGGTGGGCCAGTGCGCATCAATATTGAAAGTTCCAACGAAGTCATGCAGGCGCGTCGCCAGAGCGAAGTGCAGCGCCGCAAGATGGAGGCGATGGGAAGTAATTCTGTGAATTTCCAACTGGGAAGCCGGCAGATCACTATTGATGAACCCGGCCGTCGCCTTGATCGCAATGCCCAGAAGGGCTTTGGCCGCGACTGATGTCGGCAAGGAGTGGCTCGCATGGCAACGGCTGTGAACAATGACATAGTGGTGGAAGCAGTCGGCCTGACCAAGGTCTTCAGCGATTTCTGGCTGCGCCAAAAGGCAGTGGCCGTGGACGGCATTTCCTTTGAGATCCGCCGCGACGAAATCTTTGGATTGCTTGGTCCAAACGGCAGCGGTAAGAGCACCACCATCAAGATGATTCTTGGTTTGTTGCATCGCAGCAAGGGAAATCTCACCGTGTTCGGTAAGGACCCCACGGATGTTGCTGTGAAGCGGCGCATCGGGTACTTGCCGGAAGAGAGTTACATGTACCGGTTCTTGACACCGGTAGAAACGCTTGATTTTTACGGCAAACTCTTTGGATTGCCGCGCGCCATTCGCCGCAGTCGTATTGATGAACTTCTGGAGATGGTGGGCATGACGCATGCCGCCAACCGCCCAGTGGGCGAATTTTCCAAGGGCATGGCGCGCCGGTTGGGAATTGCGCAAGCACTCATCAATGATCCGGATCTATTGATTCTTGATGAACCAACCTCGGGCCTTGATCCGCTTGGTTCACGCCAAGTGAAAGACCTGCTGCTTGACCTTGGTCGTCGCGGCAAGACCATTCTCCTTTCGAGTCATCAGCTTGATGATGTCCAGGACGTCTGTGATCGCATGGTGATTCTCTACGGCGGCAAGATCCGTAGCGAGGGCACGGTTGATGAGTTGCTGGAGGATTCCGGCCGGACCGTCATCACCACACCGCGATTGGACGCGGCCACCGTCACCACCATTGAACGGATCATCCGCGAGACTGCGCACGTGGAAGTGGAGCGTGTTGCGGCGCCGCGGCAGCGGCTTGAAGATCTCTTCCTGCAAATTGTTGAACGCGCGCGTAATGATCGTGCTTCCACGAGCGGCGCGGGCGCAGGCGGTCCCACCGCGGCGTTCCTGCGTGGTGAGGAGAACGCGGGCAGCGGATTGATCGCTGAGCTTGAAGCGGTGCCAGCCGCCAAGCCAGTTGTTGCGGCTGCGCAGGCCGCGCCGATTGCGCCGGTTGCTGATGCGGCCGTGCTGACGGAACTGGTGACCGGCAAGCCCAGTGCCCCGGTCGGCAAGGTTGAACCCGCCGCCAGTCCTTCCAAGTCCACCAAGGCTCCGGCACCACCGCAGGATGTTGACCGATCAGTCATTGATGATCTTCTGGGTGGGGGCGGCAATCCGTGACCGCACTCGTGGCGCGGCTCCATCGGTGGCTCGGCGAGCGCATGGCGACCCGTGCGGCGCGCATTCTGGCAACGCTGGCCATCCTGATCTCGCTTGGGCTGGTGACTTGGCCGCTCCTGAACACGGCGTTCTCATTGCAAGCGCAGCGGGCGGGGATCTTGAAGTCATTGGAGAAGTGCTCTGCGAAGGATCGTGATCCCGCGGCTATGCAGCTCATGCAACGCGGCACGGTGACGGTTGGTGATCGAGAGTACGGCGGTGCTCGCGTGGTTGGTCGTGCCGTGGATCTCTTTGATGACGCAGGCGTGATGCCAGCCGACGTCAAGCAAGAACTCTCATGGCGACTCCTTGGGGATCAAGTTCCGCTGTGGATGCCCTATGTATTGGTTCGATCGCCCGCGCTGGTGATTGCGCTCATGCTGGTGACAGGCATTGGTGCACTCGCGGTGGTGTGGATCGGGCTCCTGCTTCCCGCCTTAGAAGTTGGCGGCGCTGTCGCAGCCGGCGCGGCGTTCTGTTGGTGGATGGATTGGCCGATCGGCACACAGTGGCTGATCAGTTCTGCGCTTTCGCTCCTACTCTTTGCGTTCCTGTGGAATGGCGCGCGTGCCTTGTTGGGCTTTCGTTCCGGTTCGATTGCAGTGGCATCCAACACTGCTCTTGAGGGAGTTCGCACGTTGGCGCTCCCAGGGTTCGCTTTGCCGATCGCCATGATCGTTCCGTTTCTTGCGCTCTCACGCGAGCGGGGCGAGGCGCTCTTGCAGGCCATTCCTGGATTTCTTGACTGGGGGCACACCGCTTCCTACACCATGGCTGCGCTCTTTGTGATTGTGTTTGGCTGCGCCAGCACCGCCTTTGAGATTCGCGACCGGCAGGTGTGGTCCGTAGTCACCAAGCCGATTTCGCACGGTGGTTGGCTGCTTGGTAAATGGATTGGCACATTGGCGCTTGGGCTTTCGCTGGTGATCGGTGGCGGACTTCTGTTGGCTGCTGGCACCTCATACCTCGCGTCGCAGAAGCCAACCGATGAGCGTGATGCCCGCGATGTGCGTGATACCGTCCTGGTCGGGCGCGTTGGATTTCGACCCGAGTTTGAAATGCTCCCGCCGGAGCGGCTTCGCGAAATCATTGACCAGACCATTGAGGGTGACTCAGTACTCAAGGCTGACATTGCCAACGGTACGGCTGACGATGCGCAAACGCGCCGCAGTATTGCGGTTGCCAAGCAGCGCGAGTTCCTTGATCAGCAACGGCGCATTGCGCCTGGTGAGAGTCGTGAGTATGTGTTCCATGGTCTCGGCGGAATCGTGGCGCAGAAGCGTGGAATTTCGCTGCGATTCAAGTTGCACGGCGGTGGCGATGATGAACATCAGAAGTTCCCGGCCATGTTCCAATACACCACTGGTGGTGGTGCGGGTATGTGGGAACTGCGCGAATGGACGCCCGGCGAGGCGTACACGCTTGATATTGACCCCAAATTTGTTGACGAGCAGGGCGACCTCAAGATTCGAATCTTCTCCGCCGGATGGGATGAAGAGAAGAAGGCGCCGGTTGCCTCAACAATAACCATCTTTGTGCAAGACGACTCACTGGAAGTGATGGCCAACGAGTCCACATTCACTGGCAATTTGATTTCCGCAATCATTGTTGATGGATGCAAACTGGCGTTCTTGGCAGCACTCGCCGTGGCTGCGGGTTCGCTGCTCAGTTTCCCGATCGCAGTGCTGCTGACGTTCGGGGTGTTCTCCATGGCCACGTTGACTCCGTTCTTGGCAACCTCCATCAAGTACTACTCCCCGGACGAGAAGAGCGGCATCATCATCTGGGCGTTTCAGGTGGTGGTCTTGGCGATCGCCCGAACCGTCGAATTCCTGTTGCGCGGTTTCGCGGCGCGTAGTCCCAGCGATTCGCTTGCGCAAGGGCGCGCCATCACGTGGGCCACGCTGTTTGACACCGTTGTTGGTATCGGCCTTGGTTGGACGGGTGGAGTGCTCCTGATCGGCTGGCTGGGTATTCGTCGGAAGGAGATTGCCGTCTACAGCGGCCAAGGCTGACCGATGCGTGATCGAACCATCCAGATTCTTTCGGTGCTGGTTGCCGTGGCGGCGCTGTTTGTGGCGGGCACGTTGCTGCCGCGCATCGTTGCCGCAAGCGACGAAGGCAAACTGCGCTATACGAACGTATCGGTAGAGGGCGCCCCGCCCATTGTTGCCATCGGCGCGGCAGTGGGCGCGTTGCGCGGACTGGTGGTCGATTATCTGTGGATTCGTCTGCAGCAAATGCGGGAACTCTCGCAGTTCTACGACGCACGTCGCTTGGCTGATCTGATCACCAAATTGCAGCCGCGCTTTGGCGAAGTGTGGGCGTTCCACGGTCACAACTTGGCTTACAACCTCTCGGTGATGACCAGTACTCCTGAAGAGCGCTGGCGGCT
>CAMDCW010000064.1 GCA_945890745.1 Phycisphaera mikurensis NBRC 102666 | reverse complement strand
GCAGGCGCGGTGGTCGCAACGTTTACCGCATGGGGATTCTTCGGGTCGATTCCGCTCACCGTCCGCGGTACTGGAATGTTGATCGAAGGTTCCATGGTGGTAGCGGCGGAAGCGCCTGCCGATGGACGCATCGGCGATTTGCTTGCGAAGCCCGGCGACCGTGTTGAGCAAGGGCAAGTGTTGGCGGTCATTGCTCATCCACTTCTGGAAGCGCAGCGGATCGACGCCGAAAACGCCGCTGCACGATTGCGCGAGCAAGATGCCAACCTGACCGCGGCAGAAGATGTGGCCACTGCTGCATTCACTGCATCAATGGATGTCCGCGACAGTGAATGTCGCCACCGCATTGATCGTGCCGCAGCTATCGCTTTTGAATTCAACCAGGCTGTTGAAGCAAAACGAGATCGAGTGCGCCAAGGATTGCTACCAGAGTCTGAATTGCTTGAGATTGCCAACGCAACAGTGGAGATCGAACGCTCACTTTCTGAAGCACGGAGCGAGTTACTCCGCATTCAGACCGATCGTACGGAAGCCAGCACCCGTCGCCAGCAAGATCGACAGCGTCGCGAGAACGTCATTTCCGAAGCAGATGCCTTGATTAGCCAACTGGCAGCGCGTATGTCAGCCGAACAACATGTCATTGCGCCGCGCGCTGGCAAGCTGGTACAGCTCACCTGCAGTCCAGGCGATGGAGTGCACAAGGGCAATACCGTAGCAATCATTTCTGATGTTGGCGATGGCCGCCTGCGCTGCTACGCATTCTTTCCGCTCACGGAAGGCAAGCGTGTGCACATGGAAATGCGCGCGCACGTTGAACCATCGATTGCGGACCGCGAACGCTTTGGGGTGATCAGTTCCGTCGTGCGCGATGTTGAGCCAGTGGTCGGAACTCCGGAGATTTTCCTGCGCATTATCAATAGTCCAGAAGTCGGTCAAGACATGGAGCGACGCGCCGAAGGAACCGTGGCGGCGGTCATTGACCTGGAGCTTGACGCCGCTTCACCAACCGGATTGCGTTGGACTGGTGGAGTTGGATATCCCCAGCAACTCACGCCCGGCACGCTCTGTGAAGTCGATGTTGTGACCGAAGACGTGGCGCCGATTTCTCTCCTCATCCCATGGCTCCAGCAGGCCTTCGGTGGTCGATGAACCGGCTGTTCGCCCACCCGCGCATGGTGGAGGTACCACTGCAGTGACGGATGCACCGCTGAAATCTCCAGTACCGCAGACTCCGCGCGCTGTAGCGTTTCGACCCTCGGGACTCAGGGTCGTTACTGCGCCAACCATTGTGCAGATGGATGCGGTGGAGTGCGGCGCTGCATGCCTCGTGTCGATTCTTGCGTTTCACGGTCGGCACATTTCCATTGAGGAAGCGCGGCGCGTGTGCGGCGTCAGCCGTGATGGAAGCAGTGCATTGCAGCTCACCGCTGCAGCCAGCAACTATGGACTCAAGTGCGAGGGTTACGGTGTTGAAAGCGCCGAACTCCGAGACTTGCAACTCCCCGGGATTCTGTATTGGGGGTTTGACCACTTTGTGGTGCTCGAAGGGTGGAGCCGTGGCCGGTGGCGGATCATGGATCCTTCCATTGGCCATCGTTGGGTCAGTGCTGCGGAGTTTGATGAAAAGTTCACCGGCGTTGTGCTGGAATTGACACCCACCGCTGACTTCCGTCGCGGCGGACGGACCCGTGGAGTTCGCGAAGCCTTAGTGGAGCGGATGCGTGGTTCCTGGCGCGTAGTAGCAGCCACCGCTGCGTGCGGCGTCTTGCTTGCGGTTCCTGCCTTTACGCTCCCCGCCCTCGGCGCGGTGTATGTCGACCGCGTTCTCCTTGAAGGCGCGAACGGTTGGTTGCTGCCAATGATCTTGCTGGCCATCGCTGCCATGGTGGTCAGCGCGGTGCTTGCGTATGTGCAACAACAGCTGCTCGCCAAGCTGGAACAACGCTTAGCCATGACCGGCGCGGCACGGTTCTTTGATCATTTACTTCGATTGCCAGTGGACTTTTATTCGCATCGTTACACCGGCGACATTGTGCAGCGGCTTGATGCTGTTGAACTCTTAGCGGGGACTTTTGCGTCAAAGATCGCTCCAGCGCTGGTTGGGCTCCTCACTTCGACGCTGTTCATCATTGCGCTGTTTGTCATTGATAAACACCTCGCCCTGATAGCAACGGGCATCATCGCGGCCGTCATTCTCATCGTGATGCGATCCGGGCGCGCACTTGTCGATCGCACACGGACGCTCGAAAAGGACATCGGCCTTGGTGCTGGAACTCTCTCCGCTGGCCTCGCCGCCATTGAAACAGTGAAGTCCTCTGGGCGCGAGAGCGATCTCTTTGCGCGGATTGCTGACGCCAATGCACGCACCGCAACCTCGGCGCAGGCCCTGGACGGTTTATCAACGACACTCACTGCGGCACCAGAATTCTTAGTTTCTCTGCTGGTTTCTGCCATTGTTCTGGCATTTGGCGGATGGCAGGTCATGCAGGGGCACATCACCATTGGCTCGTTGCTGGCGTTTCAGGCCATCCTGGTTGTTGCCATGGGACCGGTGTTGGAACTTGCATCGCTTGCACAAGAAATTCAATCACTGAATGCCACCATGGCGCGTATTGATGATGTCCTCCGGCATCCGCGCGATCCGTTGGCGTTGCCGGTCGAGCCAGTCGAGCTGGTCGCGGCAGCGAATAGTGCAGCGGGCTCCGCACCACACCAACAGCCGGCGCTCGCCGCGGACGCCTTGGAGTTCCGCAATGTTGTATTTGGCTACAGCGAAGCAGCCGAACCACTGATTCGTGATTTCACCTTGCGCATTGCACCTGGTCATCGTGTTGCCATTGTGGGCGTCACTGGTTCCGGCAAGAGCACGGCCGCCAAACTTGCGGCCGGCCTTTATTCGCCGTGGTCTGGTGAGGTGCTCATTGATGGTCGCCCACTCGCTTCGATCCCCCGGCACGAGCGCGTCACAGCCATCGCAGTGGTGGGGCAAACACCAATTCTGTTCGCCGCCAGCCTGCGCGACAACCTATCCATGTGGGATCCGCTCATTCCTGATGCATGGATGCGCGAAGCCACCGACGATGCCGGCTTGGCTGGTTTGATTGAGGCGCGTGGTGGTCTGGGCATGATGATTGCTGAAGGCGGCATCAATCTTTCCGGCGGAGAAGCGCAGCGCGTGGAAATTGCGCGGGCACTTTCGCGTCGCCCTTCCATCTTGATCCTTGATGAGGCCACATCGTCGCTTGATGCAACAACCGAATCGCAGATCGACCGCGCACTTCGGCGTCGCGGCTGCGCGTGCTTGGTGATTGCGCATCGCTTGAGCACCATTCGCGATGCCGATGAGATTGTGGTGCTTGACCGCGGAGTAATCGTTGAGCGCGGTTCGCATGAAGAACTCATGGCACTGAATGGCGTCTATGTCGCCTTTGTTCGTGGTGGAGGACAGGGCTGATGCTCCACGGTGCAGCGACCATCTTTGTTGATTTGGGTAGCCCGGAGCGGCACGTTGACGGCCGCGACCATATGGATTTGGGCTCCGAGCCGCGCGCGCTCGCCGTCGCTGCGGGCATGATTAGCGTGTTTGTTGCTCGTCGAAGGCTTGATGGAACGCCTGGTCGCCGTGTTTATCTCGGCACCGTTGCACCCGGTGGCGTGCTTCCATCACTGCTGACGCAGTTGCATGGAGCAGATGCCACGCTTGTTGCTGTGCCGGATGGCCGCGCCAAGGTCGTCGCGGCGCCTGCCCATGGTCTGGGTGTTGAGGAAGCAATTGCCGAAGGTACCGAGGCATTTGCGCGTGTCATGCTGCCGATTGATGCACGCCTTGCCACTGAATGCGAAAGTGATCCGCTACACAGGCTGCTGCAGTATGCAAGTGGGATTGCTGCCGCCGACGCTGCCGCCATGGCTGACGCTGCCCGCAGCAGATCACATCAATCAGCCGAACTACGCGATCGCTACGCGCGCATGCTCGGATCGGTCTTCGCTGATCACAACGAAGTGCTGAGTATTGATCCCCACGTCGACCCACTACTCCGTGCGTGCCGCCACGTTGCCGTTGCGGCTGGTGTTCCGCTGGCAAGCATCCCGCGCCGCATCCCAAACGATTCCATGCGGGCGTCAGCGGAATCGTTTGCGCAGGCTGCGCGCATTGGATGTCGGCATGTGCTGCTCGCGGACGAGTGGTGGAAGGGGAACTTTGGGCCACTGCTGGTCACCGCGTTGGATGGAACACCGGTAGCGCTGGTACCCGGTCGCTGGAGCGGCTATCGCGCGTTTATGTATCTGCCCGGTCAACCGCCGCGGCTTTGCAAGGTCGACGCCAATCAGGCAGCATTGTTGCAGCGGGCAGCGGTGGTTTTTGCGCCGGCATTGCCGGTCGGAACAGTCACACTGCGCGCCTTGTTCGCCTTCTTGCTGCGCGGCTCATCGCATGACCTCTGGTTAGCCGCGCTGGTGTCTCTTGCTGCAAGCGCGCTCAATCTGTTGATTCCATTTGCCACTGGACTCCTAGTGAGTCGAGTCATTCCGGGTGGCGATCCAGTCTCACTTCTGCACCTTGGACTGGTGCTTGCGTCCGCGCTGTTTGCGGTTGCCGCGTGCGAGCTGGTGACGCGCTTCCTTTTACTCCGCACCGAGACGCGCGCCACGATGCGTGGTTCATCTTCGATCATCCTCCGTGCGTTGCAATTGCCACTCTCGTTCTTCCAGAAGTATTCGGTTGGCGACCTCGCGCAGCGGCTCGGTGTCATTGAGGAAGTGCAGCGTCGCGTCTCAGGCACAATGGTTATCTCCGTAGTGAGCGGAGTGTTCTCGCTGACGTATTTGCTACTGATGGCAGCCATTGATCCGCTGGCGGCCGCCGTATCGGCACTGCTGTTCCTTGGGGTGTTTACTGTTACCGCTGTTGTTGCAGGTCGACAAGCACGGTTCGCCGCTGACGCTGCAGAGCGGAGTGGAAAGCTCAGTGGTTTCTCGCTGCAATTACTCGACGGTATTGATCGAATTCGTACCACCGGCACTGAGGAGCACGCGTTACTGCAGTGGTTGCACCGCTACCGACCCGAGCGCCGTGCCATGTACGGCGCGGCCATTGTGGGTGCGCAATTGCGCGTGCTGGCGGTCGCTGTGCCATTCGCTGCCGCTGGTTTTCTGTGGTGGCGGTTCGGTGCGATCGCTGGCGGCAAAGAAGTGCAAGTCCCGGCCTTCATGGCCTTCAATGCCGCATTCCTCGCAGCGCTTGCAGCGATCACGTCGCTTGGCTACGCCATCGGCGACATTTCTGAAGTCGCGCCTTTGATGGGTCGCTTGCTGCCGATTCTTGAAGAACGTTCCGAGTCTGAGCCCGGAGCAGAAATCGCCGGGCAGCTCTCTGGCAGCTTGTCAATTCAAGGCATTCGATTTGCCTATTCGGGTTCTGCAGACGAGGTACTCCGAGGGGTGTCCATTGAAGTTGCCGCTGGGGATTTCATAGCCATCGTCGGTGCATCGGGCAGCGGAAAGTCCACGCTTGCGCAGTTGCTGCTGGGGTTGCGGCGCCCGACGGCAGGAAAAGTCCTCTTTGATGGCAAGGACTTGGCAAAACTGGATTTGGTCTCGGTGCGTCGGCAAATCGGCGTAGTGGGGCAGCACGCGCGGGTGATTCCGGGAACGATGTTGGAGAATATTGTTGGGGCGGCGCTCCTTTCCAAGGAGGCAGCATGGACCGCAGCGGAGGCTGCCGGATTTGCGGAAGACATCCGCGAAATGCCCATGCAGATGAGCACCTTTATCAACGAGCACACCCTGTCTGGCGGGCAACTGCAGAAGCTGTTGATTGCGCGTGCGCTTGTGACACAACCGCGCATCCTTGTGCTTGATGAGGCCACCAGCGCACTCGACGAAGTTTCACAGGCATGTGTCTCGCGCAGTTTGGAAGAGCGCAAGGTCACCCGAATTGTGATTGCCCATCGCCTGAGCACGGTGCGTGCCGCCGATTGCATCTATGTGCTCTCGGGCGGGTCGGTGGTGCAGACCGGCCGATTTGACGATCTTGCGTCCACCGAGGGTCCGTTCCGCGAGTTAGTGCGGCGACAGTTGCTTGAGGTAGAGCGCCCCTCAGTTGCCGAGGCATTGGCGGGCACCCCAAACAGCGGTGCGCCGCCCATTGCCTTCAGCGGGTCAGTGGCACCTGTCAGCGCTTCTTCGCGCCCAGATTGACCGCCTTGGGTTTCACTCGACCGCTACTTGCCTTGGCTAACCCCGATCGCTTTGCCCCAGCCTTTGCGCCGCCACCTTGAATGGTGGCCAATTCCTGCGCGTTGAGTTTCTTATTGTTCGTCATTGGTTCTTTCCTTTCCTATCAGCCGTGGCGCACTTGGGTACCTGCCCAATAGAACGCCTGCCGCTGAAACATCGGTTCCGGCGGGGCCCGACACAACCGCCACTCCTGGAATATCCCCTAAAAAAGAACAACCCCCCGGAGGCGTGTAACTCCAGGGGGCGTTTGTTTCTCCGAGCAACCCTGCCGGGTGCACGAAGGGAGTGGCTTTCGGAGCCGTTGATGGCGAGTGCCTTCCGGCAGCACATCACTGCTCCTCTTCTATGAACGCAACCTGTGGGCTCCACCCATCACGGAATGTGTCAAAGTGAAGAAATTCTTGGAATTGGAGCGGTACCCCTGATTCTGTTTGGGTGGAATTCACGCCTACATAGATGTCTGTAGGGTTTGCCGATAACGTAGTTCACATTGCCCCTTTTCTCCGATTCTGCTGCACCCCTCTAACGAGTGGAACGCGCAAGATCGGTCCCGGCCCCGTGCTTCACCGCCTGGGGCCGGGAGTTTTTTTGCGCGGAAGCTATTTCCTGACAGGTAATTGCGCCGCTTCAATCCGTAGTTATTGTTCGCGAACACGAATTCTTTCGCGGAACAGGGCATGCACTTCCTTGACTTGTTCCATAAGCGCGGCAATATCCTACTGTGCTGGTTGCGCGGCACTGATTGACAGGAGAGTAGGAACAGGGGATTGAGTGGTTACCTCCGAACGCGTGTATCGGACGGCATCGCTGTTGTTTCTCTGGAGTGCCTGCTATGTCATCCCTGCCGCTTCCGTCCGCTTCGGATGGTCCAAGTCTCCCTGAGTTGTTCGAGACCATCTACGTCAGGCTCAAAGAGCTGTCGACGATGTTCATGCGCGCTCAGCCAGCAGGACACACCCTTCAGTCCACTGCGATTGTGCACGAGGCATTCCTCAAACTTGCGGATCGCGAATCAACCGAATTTGAAAGCGAAGAGCACTTCTTTGCTACGGCAGCCACCGTCCTCCGCAGCGTTCTGGTGGATCACGCTCGGCAGCGCAAGAGCAAGAAGCGCGGCGCTGGCAAGCGTGGAGCCTCAGTGGAACTCTTTGATCCCGAGGATGGCTCGGCCAATGCAGTGGGGCTGATTGAACTTGAAGACGCCATGCAATCATTGGCACTCGTGGATGCCCGTGCCGCTCGCGTTGCCGAATTGCGAATCTTCGGTGGTATGTCGATGGACCACGTGGCCCGGTTGCTCAGTACCAGTGTGCCGACTGCCGAGCGTGATTGGCGCTTTGCTCGGGTGTTTCTTGAGAAGCAATACGGTCGAACCGCCGAGCCGACCAAAGTTTCAGCCATCATCGCGGCTGATTCCAAGACAGATCGGGTCGACTCATGAGCCTCGTTAACCCAAGTCGCTGGAGCACCGTGCGCCGACTCTTTGAGTCAGCGATCGATATGCCAACCATTGAACGCGGCGCCTATCTCCAAGCCGAGTGCGCAGACGACTCAGACACTCGGCAAGAAGTGTTGGCATTGCTCGCTGCGGATGAAGTTCCGTTTGATATGCCGGTGGATCGTGATCCGGACAGCCGCCACCAGACGGACGCGGCAGAGAATCTCCCAGAAATCCTCGGCTTCAAGATCGTCAAGCGCATTGGATCCGGCGGTTCCAGCCGCGTCTTTGAGGCAATTTGCCTTGAAAATGGCGCTCGCGTGGCTCTGAAGGTCATAAATTCTGGTTCCAATGGTCAGTCACTGCTTCGGTTCCGGCAAGAGAGCCGAGTCCTGTCCCGCCTTTCACACCCAGGCATCGTTCGTCTTCATGAAACGGGCCAGACCCAGGACGGACAGATTTACTTGGCGATGGACTTTGTTGAAGGCCAGCGCATCGATGAGTGGTGCACCAGTCACGCACTCTCTGCGCAGGAGCGCGTTGCTGCAGTCTTGCAAATGTTGGACGCGTTAGAACATGCACACGCTGCTGGCGTGATTCACCGCGACATCAAGCCGCACAACATCTTGGTGAATACTGAAGGTCAGGTTCATCTGGTGGACTTCGGCGTTGCGCGCTTGACGCGTGAAGATGGCAACCGCACGGGCTTCCATACAGAAACTGGCAACATTGTTGGCACCTTCGCTTACATGAGCCCAGAGCAAGCAGATGGCAAGGCGGGCCGTATCGGGCCTACCACTGATGTTTATCAAGCAGCGCTGGTGTTGTTCCAGCTTCTGACCGGTCGTCTGCCCTATGAGGTTGATGATCGCGGAGCGATGGCACTGTTGAAAGCCGTACTGTTTGAACGGCGCATGCTGCTATCTGAAGTGGTTCCAGAGCTCAGCGGTGCGATCGAAGAAGTCATCAATGCTGCACTGCATGTTGATCCCGTGCAACGACCGCAGACCGTCCAACTCTTTGCGGCACAGCTTCAGGTAGCGCTTGCGCAGATGGATTAATTGGTGAGATGAATGCCCGGTGGGGTGAATTTGCACTGGTAATCGCAGAGGGAACCAGTAAGTGGTGCCCGCGGGCTTTCGCCCGTGGGTGACGTCATTCCCCGACAGAGTGAGTCACACCGCGGCGCGCAACGGTACACAGCTTGTTGACTGCCCAACGCGCAACACCAGCGGACCATTAAAGGTCTCGGCACGAAGTAAGAATCGGCCGGCGGTGAAGACCATCGGGTGCATAGCTGGATCGCGCGCGGTCAGGTCTGGAATCACCAGCTGTCCGAAAGCGTCAAGAATCGATACTTGCGAAGATTGCCGACCGCACATGGCCCAGGCATCAAGCGCAATGGCGGTTCCTTCCGTGACAATCCATTCCACCTCAAGGGTGGCTCGGTCGTGGCCGGAAAGCGTCGCATGCATCAGTCCGGGTGCAAGGTCCAGGCACACGCTTCCAGGGGTGCCGTGCGGCCGCAATTCAAAGCGGCGATCCCCATCATTGATGCGAAGTAGTTCCCTTCGAACCAGCGATTCGCCACCCACCATGATCGAAGCCTCGGCAGCGAGAAACATCATTCGCATGGAATGGGCAGAACCGGGGATTGGAATGATGTGGGGATGCACTACATACTTAAACACGAAATTCAGAGACGCCAACCATCACGCAGTCGTCCAATTCCTTCATGGTTTGGCACATTGTTCCTTAATAATTGAACTTGGGCACTCTGGCTCGAATTTATTTCACCATTCCTGAGATTCCATGATGGGTGCGGGGGCTGATTTACGTTTATCTAGATAGAGGTCTCCGCCGCCGTTTATCTGGTGGCAAGCCTCGCCCCGATGCCCCAGCACGTCCGAGTGATCTGGGGCTTTTCTCTTTTTAGTCGTGATTCCGCCCCATCGGCACCAGGAGTGCCCGCCGTACGATCTCACCTCAATCCCATGCCTACAGCAGCCACCGCCATGCGTCATCCAGAACCACCCACTACCCACGGCCTTGGCCGTGTCTACAACTTCTCTGCCGGTCCGGCGTGCATGCCAGAGAGCGTCTTGGCGCAACTCCGCGACGAGATCACCGACTTTGACGGCAGCGGCATGGGCCTTCTTGAGTTGAGCCACCGCGGTCCGGCCTATGACCGAATCTTGGCGGATGCATTTGCCAGTGTCCGCGCGTGTGCCGGCGTTGGTGCTGACTGGGAAGTGTTGTTCCTCCCGGGCGGATCGATGCAACACTTCTCATTGATCGCCATGAACTTTGTGCCCAAGGCAAAGGCTGGCGCAGAACAACCATGGGTTGCCTTTGCAGACACGGGGCTTTGGTCTCACAAGGGTGAAAAGGAAACAGCGTGCATTCGTCCAACCAAGAAGGTGTTTGATGGCGCAACGTGCCGCTTCGACCACGTTCCATCCGATGCTGAAATTGCAGACTGCACCGGTGCTGCGTACTTTGCCTATTGCTCAAACAATACGGTTGAAGGCACGCAGTTTGCGCGGCCGCCGCACGTGGCGGCGCCGTTGGTGTGTGACGCAACCAGCGACATTTTCTCACGGCCGTTTGACCTCAATGCGCATGAATTGCTCTTTGCAAGTGGCCAGAAGAATCTGGGTGCCAGCGGTATCACCATGGTGCTTGTAAAGAAGTCATTCTTGGAGCGCGCTGATCCTTCATTGCCACCGATGCTCAGCTACGCAAACTTTGCCAAGACCGAGTCACGCCCGAATACGCCGCCGACATTTGGCGTCCGGGTGATTGGCCTCATGGCACAATGGACCCATGAGTTTGGTGGACCGGCGGCATTTGGTCCGCGCAATGCAGCGAAAGCTGCGCACATTTACAAGGCGATTGATGGCAGCGGCGGCTTCTACCGTCCGTCCATGCGCGCGGATTGCCGCAGCGATATGTCCATCAGTTTCCAGCTCCCCAGCGACGCGCATGTGGACCGATTTGTAGCGGAAGCGGAGAGCGAAGGACTGTGCGGACTGCGCGGCCATCGCGAGTGGGGCGGCGTCCGTGCGTGCGTTTACAACGCCTTCCCGGCGAAGGGCTGCGAAGTGTTGGCAGACTTCATGGGCGCGTTTGCTAAACGGAACGGCTGATGGCAGTAGCGCCGGACAAGTTGCCAGTGCGGAATGCGCGCGCCGTTGTTGTGCTATGGGTTGCCGCATTGCTCGTGGGCGCATTCATCATTCTGTGGCCAGTGTGGGCAGGGATCGTTGCTACCAACGACGACATCAAGTTTCTGCGCGAGCCGTCGTGCGTACTGCCAGTGTGGGATCGCGTGTGCGACGCGTGGACGCACTCAGCTAGTTTTCGACCGCTCGAGATCATTGTGAGCGCTTCCTGTGATGCCACCACGTTGGCGTGTGGGTTAGTCATGCCGGTACAGGCGCTCGCCTTGGTGGTGTTGGCGTGGGCAGTGGTGGGATTGGCAGATCGAGTGGCGCCTGGAAACCGCGCAGTGGCGCCGATCGCACTGCTTTGGATTGGACTTTCACCGCCCGCCACCACTGCCGCATGGCAGATGGATGCGGCATCGCAAACGTGGAGCGCTGCACTTGGCGCGTGGGCAATGCTCTTTGCGTGGCGCGCATGTGCTGCGGCACGCATGGGGCGCAACGCGTGGTCCGACCTCATTTGGCTGGCAGTGGTCTTTGCCATTGGCGTCAATGTCAAGGAAACCATGTACGGTTGGAGCGCCGCCATCGGCACAGCCACCATCGTTGCCGTCGTGTGGTGTGCCCTGCGCGATCGAAGTGCCATGTGGCGGACATCGCTGATACTGTTGCCAACCGTTGTGCTGCCAGTGGCACACATGGCGGCTCGCGTGGCAACTGGTGCGCTTGGTAGTGCGGCAAAGGCTGATCCTGGAGCGCGCTATCAGGCGGAACTCGGATTGAATGTTCTGGTGAATTCAGCAATGACCATTGCTGGATGCCTTGGTAATGGCCCCTTTCATGTGCTCACCGATAACGATGCGCCGATCGCCTTGCGCGTGTTGCCGCTATTGGCGATTGGACTTGTGGCCGGCGTGTTGATGACAGCGATTGGTTTCGCATTGTTTCATCGGCGTGTGCACGGTCCGTCAACGTTGCTGACGGCGGTACTCCTTGCCCTGGTGGCATTCGCCAGCACCGCCGCCACAATTCCGATGGGTAGTGTTTCCGAGTTGTATTGCATGGGCGCCAATGTGGGCACAGCCATTCTGTTTGCCGCTGCGGTCGTTGCGCTCTGGAATCCTGTTGCTGCAGACGAGCGCGCACTGTGTCGATCGGTCGCAGTCGTAGCTACGGCTGCACTCGCTGGAATCGGCGCAATTGGTCTCGCAGGGCGGGCGCATCAGTCGGAAATCACTTGGAAGTGCACGCGGATTGCCAACGAGGCCATTCTCGCATTTCAGACGTCGGTTGCCCCGCGTGCTGAAGGCAAAGCATGCGCCGGGGTTATTTTCTTCCCAGCAAGTTGTGTCTTGGACCGAACCTACGGGCAGTACGTACTTCCGCCCGCACAGACCATTCTGATTGAAAGCACCGAACCCTGGTTAGCGCGGCGGGATCCTGCACGAACGCTGTTCTTCTCGTTCAGTCAGCCCCCAGGCGTTACTGAGCCGACCGACTTAGTGTTGGACTGCACCGTGATGCCTGCGCGTGGGCATTGGTAAACGCAGGATGCAACTCACCCAGCGCTCACTCGTCGCTGGTTCCTTGCCCAGTCCAGCGGCGTACGACTTTGACATCAATTCCAAACAGGTCGAGCGCTCTGCCGACTGATTGATTCACGATGTCATCAATGGACTTGGGCCGGTGATAGAACGCTGGCACTGGTGGCATGACGATCGCTCCATTGAGGGTGGCGCGTTCCATGATGGCAATATGTCCAGCATGCAATGGGGTCTCGCGGAACATCAGTACTACGCGGCGTCGTTCCTTGAGTTGCACATCCGCGGCTCGCACAATCAGTTCATCATCGAAGCAGTGCGCAATTCCGGCGAGGGTCTTTACAGAGCACGGCGCAACCAGCATGCCATCGACTTGAAACGAACCACTTGCGATCGATGCGCCGATGTCCTTGAAACCATGGACGAAGGTAGCAAGGCTCTTGACGTGCTCAAGGGAAAAATCAGTTTCTTCAGTGATGGTCCGGCCGGCGGACGGTGACAGCACTAAGTGTGTCTCCACCCCGACAGCTCGCAGAAGTTCCAGGGCGCGGATGCCGTAGATCGCGCCGGAGGCGCCGGTGATACCGATGATGATTCGTTGCATACGTCGCGCCGTTCAGGTGATGTGCCGAAGCCAGGAGATCTGCGCGGCCCACCGCGCCAGCACCTCGTTGGGTGAGTGCAAACGATAGGAGACTCCGGTGGTCACCTCAGCATATTTTGCCCGATGTTCCTTGGTTGATTCCACAGTGGCTCGAAAAAACGCCAGTTGTGGCTCATCTGCGTGGTCGCCCGGCCTCATGTCGGTAGCGGCCGAGTGTTGTTGCGGCGCTGCGACCGGCGTGGCGCGCAGTTGGATCTCAAAGACGCCCCCGTCGAGCACCAACGAAAGAGTGGCGCGTCCATCGCGCACCATGTTGCGGCACGTACCGGAATGCGCCCACAGGCAGAGGTTCAGATGGTGCGCATCGGTGGCCAGCACTTCGCCGACCGACAAGTGCGCGCTGTGCGGCCAACCGAACTCATCAACCGTGGACAGCTGAAACGCTTGTCCCGCTCGCCCGAGCAGATCGGCGCCATCAAGGTAGCGCGCAACCTGCTCGGGGAGCGATGGAATTGATGAAGGACCCGCGATCATGTGGTCATGCTTGCGCGAACGTCATCACTGACGATCACTTTTTGATGATGAGTTCGTGGAACGCCTCAGCCCATTCCGTGCAGGCTTTCTCGGCGGTGCCAAGCGCAGAGAGTTTCTCGGTGCCGAAGCGTTCCGTGTCATACGTCTGCATGAGCGCGGCAACCACTGGTCCGTTTGCGCCATCCATCGCATAGAGCTCGGCGCCGGCATAGCCGTAGCCGCCCTTGAGAATCTGCGTTTGCGGAGCGATGTTGCGTAGCGGTTGGTTGGGCTTCACACCAGTAATTGCCGCGCGAATCACCAGCGTACGGTCGCCAGTTCCGACGCCAGTTCCGAATGACTTTGCCAACGCTTCCTGCAGCAGCGTTCGCAGGTTTTGCAATTGATCAGCAGTCAGGTCGCCGTAGGCATTGCCATCGGGCGTGACCACCGGGTCGATGACTACCTTGCCAAAGCGGGTAGTGTCGAGATCCTTCAATCGGAAATCCTTGCGCTTATCGCCATCCGCTTTCAGTGCCACCGATT
>CAMDCW010000063.1 GCA_945890745.1 Phycisphaera mikurensis NBRC 102666 | reverse complement strand
GCCCGCACCTGAGCCCGCGCCGAGACCCGCGCCGACACCCGCGCCGCCGGCCGCGCCCGCACCCGCGCCGACACCCGCGCCCGCACCCTCATCCACCCCCACGCCATGATTGCAGCACTTGACGAGCGGCTCATCTTGGCATGCCGTCGCCATCCGTTGGCTGCTGAAGTGGCGCGCGGATTGACCCGCTCTGGTGTTCCTGAAGGCGCCCGCGTCATGGTGGCGGCCAGCGGCGGTGCGGATTCAACCGCGCTCATGGCGTTGTGCGCGGGACTGGCTGCGCACGGACGAATTGAACTGGCGGTGGGCACAGTCGATCACGGCATTCGCAGCGAATCAGCACTTGATTGCCAATGCGTTGCGATGATGGGTGCGCGGCTCGGTGTGCCGGTTCTGACTCGACGTCTTGATTTGAGTGCAGGTTCCGGACTGGCCGATCGGGCCCGGACTGCTCGGTACGAAGCGCTGGCATCCATGGCGCTTGAGTGCGGTGCTACCAGCATTCTTGCCGCGCATCACGCGGATGATCAACTGGAAACCATGCTGATTGCATTGGCGCGCGGCGCGGGTCTGGGTGGCATGGGCGGCATGCCCGGGCGTCGCCCCATTCCGTGTGAAACGCCTGGAGCGCAGCACCTCTTGTTGGTGCGTCCGTGTTTACGGATGTCGCGCGAATCGTTGCGTGCTGCATGTGTTGACCTTGCCGTGCAATGGCGTGAAGATCCCACCAACGATCGGCGTGATACTCCGCGTGGAATCGTTCGACATGTGGTGATTCCGGCCTTGGAATCAGTAGCTACGGGTGCCACGCGCCGTGCCGCGCGGACTGGTGAATTGGCACGGCTCGGAAATGTGTTGCTTGAATCACACGTGTCTGCCATGCGCGGCCCGGATGGATCGATTGCGCGCAGCGCGTTCCAAAATGCGCCCGAAGCGCTTGCAGCAACTGCAGTCTGGATGCTTGCCGAAGATCGAATGGATGATGCCACGCGATGGGCCGCCGCTGAGGCGATCGTTGATGGATCAACCGAGCCGCGCCGATTCCCGATGAGTGGCGGCCTTGAACTGTCCGTGTGCGCCCACTCCGTGCGGGTGCGCCCGGTTACGGTTTGACGTCTGCAGGAGTTCGGCAGCGGTCGTAATCAGTGCTGGTGGCGCAGGTCACTCGCCCGTTCTCCACCTTGACGATGGTGGGTGGGGTGATGATCCATTGCTTGGTGTCTGGCAGCGAAACGCGCTCGCAGCCGGTGCATTCCACGTCGGCGGGTTGGTCGCTTGGCAGCACTTGGACGCCGGGGCCATGTGGCACCAGGACTGCAATGACGTTGCCTTCCTGCGGGCCAGAAAAGTACGTTCGAAAGACTTCGTGACAACGGCCGCAGGTGGGGGAATAGAACACCACCCACTTGGTTCCTTCCAACGTCAGGGGCGTCAGGCTTGGAACATGTCGAGCGACGCCTGCCTCGGCCATGGTCATGCCAACCCATTCGGATGGATTGAGCACCACCATTTCCGCGCCGCTACTGCTAAACCGGGAGTTGGTTCGCGGAGCCAAGACGAGGCGGCCGGCGAGTCCAAATGCAAACGCCGCAATGGCCACAGCTCCAATGACCTTCAACGCGGAAATACGTCCGTGTGGGGTGGGCGTTGGATTGGGCCGCATCAGTAATGCAAGCGTGCCAGCGCCGATGGCCAGACCGACGACCGGCGCGATCCACATACTGGCCGGAACCGCTGCATCGCCAGGCGCATTGATGATGGCGGAAAGTTCCGCCAGGCCACTAAACGCAAAGGCGATGCCGGTCAGCCAAGCAACACGGCGCGACAATCCAGACGACAGAAACGCAAACATGGCGCCGCACAACTCAAGAGCAATCAGAATGCGCAGCACCTTGTCCGAACCCGCTCCAGTCTTTACTGAGAGGTTCGCGAGCCAGTTTGGAAGCGAGTCGCCGCCACGTGACCACTCAATGACAACGCAGGTGAGGAGTAGGGCGGGGATAGCAATGCGACGAAGCAGTCCATTCATGGATTCACTTTGCCTTTCGCGTTCAGCGCGGCGCGCACCAACGTGGCGTCTTCGCTATTCGTGCAGACGCCGATCACCACGCCGTCCTCGACGGTGAGGAGTACTGGCGTGCTCAGTACGTAGTTAATGCCCTTGGGTAATGTTGCTTTGCCGCACTCAGAGCAGGGGTTTTCCAACAGCTCGCCCGTGGCATCAGGGATAGAAACACTGGTGGTTGGTGTGGGCAACGGGCCACTGAAATAGCTGTTCAAGAGCTCGTGGCAGTGATCGCAGTCATCGCGCATGAAGACGATGTGATGACGGCCAACATTCAAGTTTGCGGGCAGCGGTCGCTGCACCAAGAGCATCAATTCTTGGGCATCCAATCGCTGGCCCTTCCATGATTCAAACTCCGGCGCGTACCACGGCTTGGCGGTTGCAGGCATCGGTGGCCAGGCTGTTGTGGCGGTGACCACGGGGGTGGTGGTGACCACTGGGTTGGTGGTGACCACGGGGGTGGCAGTGTCAACAACTTCCATCGTGACTGCGGCGCGATCCGGCACGCCGAAGGCAATTCCGATGCCAAGCAGTGCGGGGACAAACATGACGTAGCCAAGTTTGCGCCCAAGTTCCGCGGGCGGCAGGCGACGACCGCGCGGTCGTAGGACGCACAGGCCAATCAACAACGTGAGGTCGATGGCAAGCATCCACTCCGGCGATGGTCCGCTTGCGCCGAAACATCCGCAGCTCGCAGCGCCGGAGGAAATCAGTAAGCCCAGAATGACACAGAACAGCGTCATGAGTGAGATGGCCAGGCTGCGCGCCGCCTGCACCGGACCGACCACCATCACAAGCGCTGCCATAATCTCGAACGCGATCATGAAGCGCATGGCGGGTCCAAGGTAATCCTCGCGGTTTAAACCAAGGCCACGAACAAAGATGAAATCCGTGACATCCGTGACCGGCTTTGGCAACAACTGCGGGTTGCGCTCCCAGAGTTTTACCCCCGCTCCGAGGAGGATCCAGAGGGGAACGATCAATCGGAGTAATACGGTGCCGATTCGAGTTCCGGAAGGCTTGACGGGTGTTGGTTCATTCATAGCTCGCAATATCGTAGTCAATGCATCCGGAACGGCGTGTGGTGACATTCGGCCGCGTGCACGAATCTAGAAATTGACCTGTGCGAATTCGCGGCGAAGTGCGGGAACTCTCCCGCGCGCGCCCGCTCTTTGCAAGGTAGACCACGCACATGGCCGTGTTTGTTCGATCAAGTCTCATGCCTGCTTCCGCCAGCGATCTGGCCGCATGGCACTTCCGGTCCGGAGCGATCGACCGCCTCATCCCGCCGTGGGAGGATGTCGAAATCCTGGAGCGTCCCGCCGCCATGGTTGACGGAGCGGTGGCTCGATTCCGGATGAAGAAGTTCGGAGTGCCGTTGGTGTGGGTGGCGCGTCATCACGACGTCAAGCCGGGGATCTCCTTCTGTGATACGCAGGAATCCGGTCCATTCAGTTCGTGGAACCACCGGCATTCGTTCTTGCCGAACGGTGATGTCTCCAGCATGCTTGAGGACCGGATCGAGTACGCACTGCCGGGGGGGATCATCGGTCGTACCTTCGGTGGCTCCACGGTGGCTGGTGACCTGGAGCGGATGTTCACGTGGCGACATGCGCGGACTCGCCATGATCTGCACCACCATGCGACCTTCCCGGGCGAGCGCCTGCGCGTTGCGGTGAGCGGTACCAACGGAATGGTTGGCGGTTCGTTGCTGCCATTCCTCTCGACTGGCGGTCATGATGTTCGGCGCATTGTGCGCGGAGCAGCCGATCATGCACGGGGCGACGTTGCGTGGGATCAGCGTGCTGGAACGTTTGATGCGGCGCGGCTTGAAGGTCTTGATGCGGTGGTGCACCTTGCCGGGGCGGGGATCGCCGACGAGCGTTGGAGCGCTGCGCGCAAGCAAGAAATCCGGGATAGCCGGGTCAATCCGACCACCCAACTGGCGCGCACGCTTGCTGGCCTCAAGCACAAGCCGCGCGTCTTGGTGTGTGCAAGCGCGGTTGGCTGGTACGGAAATCGACCGGGCCCTGGTCAAGTGGATGAATCAAGTCCGCGCGGGGACGGCTATCTGCCGGAGATCTGCGAAGAGTGGGAGCGCGCGACCGATGCGGCACGGGACGCAGGAATTCGAGTGGTGAACGTGCGCATTGGCGTGGTGATCAGTGCTCGCGGGGGCGCGCTTGCCAAGTTGCTGCCACCATTCAAGATGGGCCTCGGTGGCTCAGTGGGCTCCGGTAAGCAAGGCATGAGTTGGATCGACCTGGATGACTTGCTCGGCGTGCTCCGCTTGGTGATGAGTGCTGATGTAAGCGGACCCGTGAACGCGGTGGCGCCGCAGCCGTGCTCCAACAAGGAGTTTGGGCAGACCCTCGGAAGTGTGCTTGGTAGGCCATCCATTGCGCCCCTTCCGGCAACGGCAGTGAAAGTGATGTTTGGCGAGATGGGTGAGCGTCTGCTCCTTGAAGGTGCATTCGTTGCACCAACGCGCTTGCAGGCGCTGCAATTCAAGTGGGCGCTTCCGAGTCTGACTGATGCCTTCCGATTTGAGCTTGGGAAATTCGAATGACCACACTGGTTTGGTTTCGACAAGATCTCCGTACTTCCGATCATGACGCGTTGCTTGATGCGTGCGCGCGTGGAGCGGTGGTGCCGGTGTTTATCTGGTATCCAAAGTCCGAGGGTCGATGGCCGATCGGTGGAGCACAGCGGTGGTGGTTGCATCACTCACTGCTGAGGATGGCTGATGACTTACAGTCGCGCGGCTCCCGGTTGGTGATTCGAACTGGTGATCCAGCAGTGGAACTGGCGTCCGTGGCGCGCGCGTGTGGTGCAAAGCGCGTGGCGTGCTCACGTCGTTACGAGCCAGCAGCCATGGCTGACGAGGAGCGCGTAGCCGAACTGTTAGAGAAGTCTGGTATTGAACTTTGCCGCATTGGGTCCAATCTGCTGTTCGATCCGTTTGCGATCCGCACGCAGACCGGTACCCCATACAAAGTATTCACGCCGTTCTGGCGTGCGTGTTTGACCCGCCCAGCGCCCGATGCTCCGCGCCCAGCGCCAGCAACGATTTCCGCGCCCACTGCATGGCCTGCTGGGATGGAAGTCGATGCGTTGCAACTGCTGCCGAAGATTCCGTGGGACGCTGGACTGCAGCAGATGTGGACCCCTGGTGAGGTTGGCGCGCGCACACGCCTGAAGGCGTTCGTTGCTGGACCAATCGGCCAGTACTCCATGCAGCGTGATATTCCTGGGGTACACGGCACGTCCATGCTTGCCGCGCACCTGCACTTTGGTGAGGTGAGCCCGCGCGAAGCGTGGCACGCAGTGCAGCATGCGATCCGCGGTCGAGCAGGTGAATTCATTGCGAACGCGGAGAAGTTCCGCGCGGAGTTAGGGTGGCGTGAATTTGGCGCTCATGTCCTTGCCAATTTCCCGCGCACCGCAGAGGATCCACTGCGCATTGACTTCAGGAAGTTTCCATGGCGCTCCAACGCTGTGGAACTACGCGCCTGGCAGCGCGGCCAGACCGGCTATCCGATTGTTGATGCTGGAATGCGTCAGCTTTGGCATACCGGTTGGATGCACAATCGTGTGCGCATGGTGGTCGGCAGCTTCTTAGTGAAGCACTTGCGAATGGATTGGATGCATGGCGCCCGCTGGTTCTGGGATACGTTGGCCGACGCCGATCTTGCCAGCAACACGCTTGGCTGGCAGTGGGCAGGCGGTTGCGGCGCTGATGCGGCACCGTACTTTCGTATCTTCAATCCGATGACGCAGGGAAAGAAATTTGACCCAGAAGGCGCATACGTCAAGCATTGGGTGCCGGAACTTGCCGGCGTTCCTGCTGAGTACGTCCATGCGCCGTGGGAAGCGCCGCCACTTGCGCTCGCGATGTCGGGCGTCACGCTTGGCGAAACCTATCCATACCCGATCGTTGATCATGCCAAAGCGCGCGCCGCTGCTTTGCAAGCGTTGTCTGCCGTGAGTGGGAAGTCTGTTACTGCATCGGATGACGTGTAACGAGCAACTTGTCTACGCGGCGACCGTCCAGGTCGATGACCTCAAACTGCCAGCCATTCCACTTCACCTTGTCTCCGGTAGTCGGCAGTTCGCCAAGGAGCGCCGTCACCAGTCCGGCAGCCGTAGCGACCTCTGGCAGTTCATCTGCCGCGTCGTTCGCTAGTCCCAGAGTTGCCAACACATCCGGGAGTGGCAGCATTCCATCCATCAGCCATGAGCCATCTTCACGCTTGACGGCGCTGGCTTGTTCGCCCTCTGTACCGCGACTCATATCGCCAAGCAACGCTTGTACAACATCGTTTGCAGTGACAAGTCCTTCCAGACCGCCATGTTCATCAACCACAAAGGCAATGCGCGTGCGGTTTGATTGAAAGAGTGCGAGCAGCTTGAGTGCGGGCATTGAATCAGGTACATAGAGCGGCGCTTGCATCACTGCAGAGACTTTAAAGCCTGCGCCTGCAAGCAATCCGTAGGAAATCAAATCCTTGATGTGCACCACGCCAAGCAGGCGATCGATGGAACCTTCGCACACCGGGAAGTGGCTGAACGGCGCGGTGCCGATCAGTACTTGCAGATCGTCAGCTGGCATGGCCGCGTCGATCCAGGTAATTTGTCCGCGCGGGACCATCAAACTCTTGGCGGTCATGTCACCTACGCGAAGGGCGCGCTCAAAGATGCGGTGCTCCATGGGGTCAAACACGCCCGTACTGGCAGCTTGCGCAACCATTGCCTTGACGTCTTCTTCACTCACTTCTTCGCGGTGGCTGCGAATTCCAAGCAGTCGTGTCAGTCCATCCGTTGAACTGGTCAATATGCGCACCGGAATGCCTGCCACGCGAGACATGAACCACAGCGGCGTGGCAGTGGCGGAAGCGATTCGCTCCGGATAGGCAATGCCGATCTGCTTGGGAACCAATTCGCCAACGACCAACAAGAGGTACGAAAGGATGGTGATCACCGTAATGAACGAAATCACTTCTGCATGCGGAGCGATCGCGGGGTACTCGCGGAGCCAAATCTCCAAGTAATGCGAAAGCTCGCGTTCGCCGTATGCGCCTTCCACGATGGCGGTCATCGTCATGAGGAGGTGAACGGTGGAAAGTAATCGCGATGAGTCGCGTGACAAGGCCAGCGCGCGGCGTGCGCCGTGGTTGCCACGGTCGGCCATCGCTTGCAAGCGCGAAGGACGGGCGGTCATGACGGCCAGCTCGCAGGCGGCCACAAAGGCGTGCAATGCAATCAATGCGCCAAGAATGATCAATGTCACCATCATGCGTGCGCCCTCTGTTCCCCGCGTAGGCGACGGCGCCACGCCATCCAGGGCATGATCGCCGGCGCTATGCCGAGCAGGGCAGCCGCCCATGTTGCCCCCACCAGTTGTGCTTGCGTGCCACCCGCTAACATGCCGGCAACTGGGCCAATCACATATCCCACGCCGATCAGCGCCTCAAATCGACCGCCGGCGTCAACGTCTGCGCCACCCACGGCCATGGCGTAATACAGTCCGGCGTAATAGAGAATGCCGTGACCTGCGCCAAACAAGGTGAGTCCAACCATCAGCATGGAAACATCGGTCGCCAGAACAATGCCGGCAAATCCACCAGCCAGCAGGGAGATGCCGACTGCAAGCGTGCTCCACCGGCCGTGCCAGAAGGTCAGTTGCGCCAAGATGACCACCGTGAACATGCGCGCAAACATCCACACCGATGCGATCGGCGTCTTCAGTTCGTCGGCAATCACCAGGTCGCGCAGGATGAACGGCAGCACCGGGCCGATCACAGAGATGAATATATAGCTCGTAGGTATGACAAATCGCGTGGCGCGTAGCAGGTACGCGTACTGCGGTGCAATGTGCGTGTGCGCATGTTCCGGAGGATGTGCAGCCGGACGCGCTGGGAACCAGCGAAGCAGAAAGATCGATAGTAGTGAAATTGGCGCCAGAACCAAGAGCGTGTGGCTTGCATGTCCGAATGCAATCACCGGCGCCATGAGTAGTAGGGCGGCGCCAGTGGCAGACATCCATGTCACATTAAAGATGCCGATCGAACGCCGCATATTCCCGCCGTGCTGTCCGGACGAAACATAGCTTTCCATGATCGGCCACAGCGTTGCGCCCACGCCGCTAAAGACGCATGAGGCGACCACCACGCCCCACATGCCGGTGAGCGCGACACCGGATGCCACGAGTTGGACGATGAAGATGGTCATCAGTGCGGCGCGCGGAGTAAGTCCGCGACCTGCAAAGCGTCGCAGTACTGGACCAGAGCCGAGGGCGACCAAGACGTAGATGATGCTCTCCACCAGTGCGAGCAGCAGGTTCTCACCTTTCGTGAAGCCGTACTGCAGTTCCATCACAAACGGAACGCCGCCCCAGAGCAGTCCGCTGCCGAGGGAATTTGCCCACGTGACCGTCAGTACCACCCAACGTGGAGCGATGGCGGCTGGTCCGGCAGTAGCGGCGTAATCCACAGCAGCCGCTGTTCCTTGCGCTATGGCAGGGTTCGCGGACTCTCGGGAGGCGTTGGCTGGGATCGCGGGCACGAAATGGGAGGATAGAGCAGGGAAGTTGCAGCGGTCGGCAGTATTGAACTGGCATCTTGGCAATTGCCGCATACAGTTTGCACGGCGGAACCCCTTCTCTCGACTGCTTCGACGCTCCTTATCGTCAGAAAGCATCATGAATCCCTTGTTACCCATATCAACTCTCGGGTGGCTTTCAGTCGCATGCTCGCTCGCGGTGTACGCGCCCGCGGGGGCGCAGTCCATCATCACGTCTTGGGGCACGAATGCCTCGGGGCAGTTGCCCGGAACCATAGGAAACGGTGTCGACGCAGTTTCAATGTCGGCAGGCGTTGCCCATACCGCAGTGATTCTGACTGACGGATCGCTCCGGGTGTGGGGCAGTAACGAATTCGGCTGTGTTAACGCACCGAAGGGATCGTTCAACGCAGTGGCTGCCGGTGACAGTCACTGCATCGGCCTGGCAATGAATGGATCGTTGGTCGGTTGGGGCAAGAACACCAGCGGCCAATGCAATGTGCCCAGTGGATCATTCATCGCGATTGCAGCAGGCGGTATGCATAGCGCGGCTATCAAGGTCCGTGATGGCAATGCAGTGTGCTGGGGTAGCAACGGTAGCGGGCAATGCAATGCGCTCGTTGGTCCGTTTACAGCGATCACTGCTGGAGGTTGGCACACGGCTGCCCTCCGCAGTAATGGAACCGCAGCGTGCTGGGGATGGAACGCCTATGGACAGTGCTCAGCGCCAAGCGGAACAATGACACAGGTTGACGCGGGATCGCAGCACACCGTGGGCCTGAAGTCGAACACAACGGTGGTCTGTTGGGGGAGCAACTTTCAAGGTCAGTGCACTGCACCCGCTGGTCCGTACGTGCGTGTGGCGGCTGGCGAGCAGTTCAGCGTGGCGCTTCGATCGGATGGCCGGGTGACTGCCTGGGGATTGACTGCAGGCGGTTTGAGTTTCTCGCCGCGCGGAGCGTTCACCCAGTTAACCGCAGGCGGGGCGTTCATCGCGGTGGCCGGCCAGATGGACGCCGACTTTGATGGTGACGGCATGGTCACGGGTATCGACTTGGCTTTGCTGTTGGCATCATGGGGTACGCCCGGCGCTGACATCGATCACGATGGCACCACCGCTGGCGGCGATCTTGCCGTGCTGCTCGCCGACTGGATCTTCCACTGAATCGAGCCACGCAGTGTCGCGGTTGCTTCTCAGCGGGAATGGGCTCTACACTGCTTGCCCGGTCATCTGTTCGTCCGTTCATGTCCTCGTAGCTCAACTGGATAGAGCGCCGCCCTCCGAAGGCGGAGGTTGTGGGTTCGACTCCCCCCGAGGACGCTTTCCTGCCGCGCTGCCGCGAGCAACCACGCATGCCTGACGCAACGAACCCACACCCTGGTACTGCCGCCGCTCCAATCAATCCGATGGCTATCCGTGACTTTCAACGGATGATCCATGAGCGGTACTACGCCACCGACAATGCGCGTGGCGCCGCGAAGACCTTTCTGTGGTTTTCTGAAGAGGTGGGCGAATTGGCCCACGCGCTTGGCAAACTAGAGAAGGGAACGCCTGACCGCGCCAATTTGCAAGAGGAGTTCGCTGACGTCCTCGCGTGGCTCACTACGCTGGCAAACATTGCTGGTGTGGATTTGGAGCAGGCCATTCATGCCAAGTACATCGCTGATGGCGGCCCCGAGGGAACCAAGTGAACGATCCGTCTGCTGCGGGCGCATGCGATATCTGTCGCATTCATGCAAGCGCGGCAGACGCGAGCGTTGATGAACTGGCTGGGAATGCGCCGCTCTCCCCAGTTTCTGGTGCCAGTGATTTCGCTGCGCTGGAGTGCCACCGTGGTCCACATTGGATCGTTCGCCATCATCCATTGCCGTCACCGCTGGTGGGGTGGACGTGCCTATGCGCCGTTCGTCATGTGCAGGGTCCGGCAGACTTTCACGATGCAGAAGCTGATGAATTTGGGCGCGCGTTGCGCACCGTGTCCCGCGCCATCCGTGAGGTCACCGGCTGTGACCGCGTCTATGCGATCGCATTTGGTCAGGGTGCACCGCACCTACACATGCATCTGATTCCTCGGTTTGACGCAGTGGAAGCCACGCGGGCCTGGCAGATTGCTGACTGGTATCGCGCTGTCGAGCGCGGCGAGCACGCGCCAGCAGATCCGGCGGCCGTAGCGAATTTTGTCGGTTCCATGCGCGACATCCTTGCCGCACATCCACCCGGTGCGACTTCTTCCGGCACGCGCCTGGTGCGAAGTGCACGCGCCGTTGCGCCCCCGCGTGCTGCATCAGGCCCGCGCCTCACCGCGAAACTCCGTGCAGACATTCATGACTCTGCTGTTGAATTCGTAGCAACTCGCTACCAACTCCGCACCGATCAACGCGCCACGCTGGCAGCCACGCCGATCCGCTGGCGTCGAGGCCGTGGGGCCAGCGCCTACTACCAACGCCATGCGCATGGCTTTGATCGCCCGCACATTCTGCTCCGTGTTGCTCCAGGAGCGAGCGCGTATTGGCACACGTACCGTCGTGCTCGTGCTCGTTACTCAACGCCGCCCGGTGGAATTGAGCTGGAAACGCGGATCTTGGCGATCGCCGTCCTGATTCATGAACTGACGCACGCCTTGCAACATGGCGCTTGTGGTCATGGAAAGCGCGCCTTCAGTGAGGTGGAAACCACTGAGAATGAGATTGAGTTCATTCGTCAGCACGCGCCGCAAGCATTTGCAAAGTTGATTCCGGTGGTGCGCCGCACTCGTAAGAAAGTGCGCGGGACGCCGCCTCCGCCGAGTGGACTGGCGGCTCTGCGGGCGATTGTGTTGCGAGCAGCAGGAACGCTCGCGGGCCTTATACAGCCGCGGAAGGCAGCAGTGATTGAGCCGCGCTCAACCCGGCGACGTAACCGCTTGCCCAAGCCCACTGAAAGTTGAAGCCGCCGATGCGGCCATCAACATCACACACTTCGCCGGCCAAGTACAGACCGGGAACGGTTCGGCTTTCCATGGTTTGCAGGCGTACTTCGGCAAGCGGAACGCCGCCTGCGGTGGCTTCTGCAAAGGTGAATCCACGGTCGCCGGAAATCGGCAGGGGGGTGCCGGCAACACATTGCGCAAGCGCCCGTCGTTGCTCGCGCGGCAGTTGTTGCGCCGTCGCCGCGGGGTCCACAGAACTGGCGGCGCACACGGCCCGCATGAGTCGCTCTGGCAGGTAGGCGCGCAGGACGGTGCCAACGCCTCGTCCCTTGGCATCGATCAGTGCGCGATCAATGGCGTCCACTTCGATACCGGGCGTCCAGGAAAGTTCCAGGCGCGTGCCGGGATCGCTGAACTGCTCCATCAGCAAATAGCGGCTGACATTGAGCACACTTGGCCCGGAAATGCCAAAGTGCGTGCACAGCGTGCTATCAGTGAATGAAACGAGCTTCTTGCCCGTTCCGGACCGCAAAGTCAGTTGCGCTGGAACAGTCAGACCGCTGAGCTCCGTGATCCAATGTCCAGCAGGCAATCGCAGCGGCACCAGTGCTGGAACCAGGTGTTCTGTCACTGAGTGACCCAGTGAACGCACCATGTCCAAGCCCGCGCCATCTGAGCCAGACTTGGGAAGCGCCTTGCCACCGGTGCACAGGATCACTCGGCGAGCGATCAATTCCGCGGAGGGACTTGCGTGTTCATTCACACCGATATTTCCAGGGGCGTTGCTATTGGTAGTGAGACGAAATCCCGCCGACGTGGCGGCAATCGAAGTCACGCGGTTTGGATGCGAAAGTCGAACCCCTGCATCGCGCGCCGCGGCAAGCAGTGCATTGAGGACGCTGTGTGCATCGTCAGACACTGGGAACAATTTCCCCGTTTCTTCGCGCTTCAATTCAACGCCAAGTTCCGAAAAGAATTGCACGGTGGTTTCAACGCCGAATCGACGCAGCACGGTACGAATAGCGGTTGGCGTACTGCCGGCGTAGTCATCATCATCAACACGCCAATGGGTGACATTGCAACGACCGCCGCCCGCCACCAAGATCTTTGCTCCTAAGCGCCGCGCACCGTCAAACGCCACGATTCGAAGCGGTGCCCCCGCAGCCTGTGCAGAGCGGGCTGCCCAAATAGCTGCAAACAAACCAGCTGCGCCGGCACCGATGACAGCCACGTCGCAATGGGCCACGTCGCTATGCGGCACGTCGCGGTGCTCCACGTCGCCGTGGCTCGGATCCGAGCCCGTCCGGCTCACTTCGCTGGACCCGCCGCCGGGAGGGTTGACTCTCCCAGTTTCAGGCTGCTTTCAATGCGCTTTGCCTTCTCAGCATTCCAAGCGAGCGTGATCGGGGTTCCGGCACTTCCCTTCACAAGGAATCGCGCCGCAACGGTTGATTGCCCAGGGACACCTCGTTCCAACCGGAGCGTCGCGGGCTGGAATCCTTGCGGATCCAGGGTGCGGTCCGTTCGGCGATCAAGTGTGCCGGCTGCAACCACGTCGGCTCCAGTGAGGGTGAGCGTGTCGGCGAGGCCGATGCCCTTTTCAGCCGCCCGCGCAGTGCGAGTGGGAATCAGGCGATCGTTCGCCACCGTGACAGTGACCTGCCAAAGTTGTGGTGCCAGTTCCTTGGTCTCCACGCTTTCAAAGCGCAGGAGCGGCATCTGATCCGCATGGAACATGGTGAATGCAAAGTTGCGGTGCAACTCTTCTTCCATCATGAACGGCGGGGGGATGCGCGAGGAGTATTTGGTTCCACCGCCAACCAGCACTGTGCCAAACTCCGGATGTTTCACCTCGTGCAGCGGAACAGTGGTTTGGCCAAACAACATGCGCTCGTTCCACTTTCGGTCCTGCTCGTCGTTGGGATCTTGGCCGTTCTGCATGATGCGCTTCTCGGTCCAGAGCTCATTGGTCAGCGAGACAATTCCCAGCCCCTCTGCAAACCAATTCACTACGCCGCCGTGCACCGTGTACAGATCCTTGTGGATCACCATGGAGCGATAGAACGGCAGCATTTCCGCGCCAACAGACTGAATTTTGGCATAAACGCCCACGTCTGCGGCGGGGTAGTCGTCTACGCGTGTATCCGAACCAGGACCACGAAGGATCATTCCACCTGCGTTGTGATACGCCTGCGCCGCCGCGATCTGTGGCTTGGAAAGCACCCAATCCGCGAGCGCCTTGGTCTCTGGCCAGCACAGCGGATACGCCCCCGCACCATTCTGAATGTTCTCCGGCTCCCATCCAGAAGGGAAGTTTCGATTCATGTCATAGCCGCCCGGGCCATCCTCGTTCACGCGGCCATCGCCATCGTTGTCGAACCCTTCCTGGCCAGCCATGACCCAGTCGCCGTACTCGCGCGTTCCATCCGCCTTCGGTTCGCGTGGTACCGGGATCATTCGGTTGGCATCGCGCGGATCGCGGCGGTGCGTTCCAAACGGATCGGGCCTCCACATCATGGTGATGTGACCGTCGCCATCCATGTCGTCTGGACCATCTTCATCGGCGACACCATCGCC
>CAMDCW010000062.1 GCA_945890745.1 Phycisphaera mikurensis NBRC 102666 | reverse complement strand
AGGCACCCCAAAGAGACCGTCGGGACCCGACGACACTAGACATATACGGCGATTGGTACAGACTCCGAGGACATTCTCAAAAGGAGTTCGAACTGTGCCGTCAGAATCTGGCACGCCGGAATCCACTCCGAATCGGTACGCCCGTCCGGGGAACAAAAAGGCGATCCTGTTGCCCCATGTGTCAACGAACTCGGTACGAGACGATCGGGCGCCGGCGGAAGACTTCGCGGATGGCTCGTACCGGGCAGGCGGCGTCCCGGTCCCGGAAGTTATGTTCGCGGCTGGATAGGTGGGCGAATTGGCCTCGGGTCGCAATAGGCTTGGTGAGATACCAGCGAGCATCACGCGGATTGCTTCGACTTGCAAAAGAAGATTCACCGTGAACACGCCTACCCCACCCGCCCTCTTACAAAGTAGCTCGCTGGCCGAATCTCCCGCCTGTGGTGGCGGCGCTCCCGGGTCACGGACATCGAATATCTCCGCCGTTGTAGCCGACGATGGCCACTGCTCCACCATGGCTGCACTGAACGCCCCGTTGTACGTCATCGGCCGCCCCGTCTGCCCTTCCCACTCGGTGAACGCGCTCTCCATGATGGTGATTGCGCTCTCCACCTGCGACCGCTCCGCCCGACGCAACAGCGCAGAACCAACACCCAACACCAAGGACGCCAGGACCAAGATGATGCTGATCACCACCATGATCTCAATCAGGGTGAAGGCGCGTTCCGCATGGAGTGAGCGGCGCCGACTCATGGCCCGAACCTCACGATGTTGTCCTCGTTGTAGCCCTCAGTGTCAGCGCGAATCGTTGGATTCCAACGTTGGTCCGGGCCAAAGGAGAGCAGAGCAAATTCCGATGACAATGCGGCGCGGCTTGCACCATAGTCATTGTTTGCGTCCGGCATGGCGTCAACATCTTCGCCCGGGCCGAAACGCTGCGGTCGCAGCGCAACGATGTCCGCCAAGGACCAGGAGCGATCCGTGGCGCGCGGGTCACCGTTCAGGTAGCCGCGTCGATAGTAAATGATCGGCTTGCCAAAGAAGTCCAACAGGCACTTGGGTGCAAGGTCAAAGTTATTGATCTCGCCCGGCTTGGCAACGATCGGCGTGCCGTCACTCTGAAATCCGGTCAGTCCGCCAATCTCGCTATCTGACTTGACCTCTAAGTACGGTCCTAGGGACTTGCCGCGCAAGAACGCACTTGTTGAATCCGCGTTGCCGGTGGCAGGCACGTCCGAAGCTAGGTTGCGCGAATCAAAACGACCCTTCCCCGGTTTAGTCGGTCGCGGATTGAGCAGGGAGCCCCATCCGCCATCGGAGCCTGGATTACGAATGCCAAGAGCGGGTTGCTCGCGGTAGCCAGGTGTGTTGGTGTTGGTCGGAAGCGCGCCAGTACCTTCCATGATGACTCCGTAGCCATCTTGCGAACGATCTCCAAGCCCCAGTAAGTACTCGGGAATGGTGGTCGCTGAGCACCACTTCTGCAGGTTCTGCCGATCGGTGGCGGACCACGATGCGTAGTCGGGACCACCACCGGTCGGTGGCGGTGGGCTTGTCAGCGGCCGCCTCCACAACAAGTCGCGGCACCAACCAAGCTGTCCAAACGGTGTTCCAGGGTCGGGGGAACCCACTTGCGACGGCACACCAAGGATGGGAGGCATGTACCCAGTTTCAGAGCTAAAGATTTTTAGTCCGACCACAATGGAATTCATCAAGAACTCCGTATTCGCAATGCGAGCACGCCGCGCCCCGTAGCCAAGGCCCACAATCAGCGTGGAGATCACGCCGATCACAATGCCAAGCACCACCAAGATCTCCACCACGGTAAAGCCGCGGCGGATGACGGAACGCTGGACCGGACGGGCGAAACCCATTACTTGCCGCCCTTCTGGCCGGAGACGCTTTCAATCATGCTGACGAGCGGAAGGAACAGCGCCAGAACGATCGTTCCGACGATGCCACCCAGGATCACCACCATGAACGGCTCCAACAGACTCAAGAGACTGGCCACGGCCACGTCCACTTCTTCGTCGTAGTTGTCGGCGATCTTCATGAGCATCACGTCCAGGTCTCCGGTCTCTTCACCGACGTCGATCATGTTGACCACGATGGCGTCGCAGACCTTGGCCTTGCGCAGCGGACCGGCGAATGTTTCGCCTTCCTTGATGCTGTCATGGACGCTGCCGAGCGCCTTCTCAAATACCCAGTTTCCTGAGGTTTCCTTGGTAATGGTGATCGCTTCCAAGATGGGAACACCGGCGGCAACCAGCGTTCCAAGTGTTCTGGTGAAGCGCGCCACGGTGGTCTTCTCAACCAGCGTTCCAATGACGGGGATTTTCAAAATGATCCAGTCAAAGGCCGCTCGCCCAAACTCGGTCTTTCTGATCACCTTGAGCAAGAAGAACAACAAGAACGGCGACACAATGATCCACGCCACCCCGGGCACCCGTTGATCCGGGCTAGCGGTACCTGCGATCCACTTACTTGCAGCAACAAGCCAGAGCGTCAGCGCTGGAAGCTTGACGTTGAAGTCGTTGAAGATCTCCTGGAACTTCGGGATCACGAAATACATGATGCCGGTGACGATGGCCACGGCAATACCGATGACCACCACCGGATAGATCAGTGCGCCCTTGATACGACGGCGCAGGCGCTGGCCCTTTTCCATGAAGTCAGCAAGGCGCTGCAAGATCACGTCCAACACGCCTCCGATCTCGCCAGCCTTCACCATCTTGGTGTAGAGGCGATCGAATGCCTTGGGGTGACGGGCAAAGGCGTCGCTCAGCGTGTTACCACCCTGAACGTCTTCGCAGACGGTTTCCAGGATGTTCTTTAGCTTGCCGGCCTTCTGCTGGCTCTCCAAGATCTGCAAGGAGCGAAGCAGCGGAAGACCTGCGTCCTGCAGCGTGGAAAGCTGGCGAGTGAACAAGCACATGCGCTTCAGCGGAACGCCGCCGAAGGACAGGTTCAGGCCGCCGCCCTTCTTCTTCTTTTTCTTGGTGGCGGCAGCAACATTCGGCTTGGCCGCACTGCCACCCTTCTGCTCGCGCACGTCGGTGGGGTACAGCCCATCGCCACGGAGCTTCTGAATCGCATCGTCGCTACTGGAAGCGTCGATGGTGCCCTTCTGAGGTTTTCCAGAGGCGTTCATCGCCTCATATGCGTAGGTGGCCATGGCTCAGTTATTCCTCGCTCAGCGTTTCGCGGACAACCTCATCAATGGTTGTTTGACCGTCGTAGATAGAAAGAAGACCGCACTCGCGCAGGGTTCGCATTCCGTGGCGGCGACATTCGTGACCGAGCACCGATGTGCTGGCTTGGCTCATGATCAATTCGCGCAGCGGATCGGTCATCACCATGATTTCAAAGAGCGCCAGACGTCCCTTGTAGCCACTCTTGTTGCAGCGCTCGCAGCCACGGCCGCGGAAGAAGGTTCGGCCGCCCACATCTTGCGGACGCATGGCAAGTTCCATGAGTTGCTCTTCGCTGGGGATGAACTCTTCCTTGCAGTTGGTGCAGATGCGACGCGCCAGACGCTGCGCCACAATCGCCTCCAATGTTGCAGTGAGCAGGAAGCTCTCCACGCCCAGGTCCAAGAGACGCGCGATACTGGACGGCGCGTCGTTGGTGTGCAGCGTGGTGAATACCAAGTGACCCGTGAGTGCTGCCTGGATAGCGATCTGCGCCGTCTCCAGGTCACGCACTTCGCCGACCAGGATGATGTCCGGATCTTGACGGAGGAAGCTGCGCAAGAGACGCGCAAAGGTCAGTTCCTGATCAACGTTTACCTGGCACTGGATCAGACCTTCGATGTCATATTCCACCGGATCCTCGGCGGTGAGAATCTTGGTCTCGATGTCATTCAGCTCATTGAGAGCGGCATACAGCGAGGTGGTCTTGCCGGAACCGGTTGGACCAGTGACGATGACAATTCCGTTGGGTTTGTTGATGAGCGTGCGCAACTTCTCCAGGTCATCATCGCGCAGGCCGATGCGGTCCAGGGAAAGCTGCACGTTGGAACGGTCAAGAACACGGAGCACCACGCTCTCACCGAACATGGTGGGAAGCACAGCGACGCGCAAGTCAACGGGTCCGGAATCAAGGCTCATTTCCACGCGACCGTCCTGCGGCAAGCGGCGTTCCGAAATGTTCAGCTTGGCCAAGACCTTGACGCGGCTCACCAGTGGCATCGCCAGAGGCTTGGGCACCGGAAGCATTTCATAGAGCACACCGTCAATGCGGTAGCGCACCTTGAACTCCGACTCAAAGGGCTCCATGTGAATGTCACTGGCCTTGTCGGCAATGGCTTGCATCAACAGGTGGTTGAGCAGTTCAACCACCTTGTTGTCGCTCATGGCATCGCCGAGCGTGGTCAAGTCAATACTGGCGTTTGATCGACCGGCGGCAGCCTTCACCGCGGCCGAGTCCTGCTCTGCAAGAATGCGACGACCGGCGTCAGCCATTGACTTGCCGCCGTAGTACTTGGCAACCGCGGCTTCAATTTGCTCAGCGGAGGCAATGACGCTCTTGACCTCGGAGAAGCCCATCACGTTCTTCAGGTCATCCACCGCGCGGTAGTTATCGCGGTTCTTCATGGCGATGGTCAGCGACCGCGTCACCGGGTCGAAGGCAATCGGCAGCACCTTGTAACTGTTGGCGGTGGCAGGTTGGAGCGCGGCGATGACTTCCTTGGGGATCTCCAGGTCGCCCAGGTCCACGTACTCAAGGCCAAACTGGCCGGCGAGGCCGACTTCAACATCCAGGGCGCTGACTTTGCCCAACTCGATCAGGATGACGCCAAGCTTCTTGCCCTTGTGGGTGGTCTGCTGCGCCGTTAACGCCAGCTGAACATCATCACGCGTGGCCTTCCCCATCTTGGTGAGGACGCGTCCAAAGCGGCGCTGCTTCAGCTCGGAAACGGGTACGGGGGTGAGGACACCTGGTTCTGGCATGTTCGTTTTCCTTCAAGCACCGTCAGGAGGGGGCTCGTCGCGTCCCTAAGAAATACGGACGCAAGAGACGAAGAGATGGCATGGTATGGAACGATTTTTGGGTTGTTGGCAGATGAATTTGAGATGCCACCTGCAAACTGATACTAGGGTTTGGCAACCAGCGGCACGATTGCGCCGGAAGTGCTCACCCGTCGGGGGTTAGTTGGCCTCGTGGGTCTCGTCGAGTTCAGCACGACCGACGTTGCCGCCCGCGCGATGCACCTTCTCCGTCATATCGCCCGGATTCCGGCACTTATCGATCATCTCCTCGGCGGAGATCATGCCCTTGGAATACAGGCTCCACAGGTGGTCATCCAAGAGCTGCATGCCGAACTTCTTACCAGTCTGAATGGCAGAGTCGATACGGAAGGTCTTGTTCTCGCGGATCAAGTTGGAGATGGCGGGGGTGACCACCAGGAACTCATAACCTGCCACGCGACCGGGCTTGTCCACGCGCGGGCACAACACCTGGCTGATGACGGCGATCAACGACGTGGAGAGCTGCACACGCACCTGCTCCTGCTGATTGGTCGGGAAGGCGTCAATGATGCGGTTGATGGTTCCTGCCGCACCGGTGGTGTGCAAGGTGGCGAACACCAAGTGACCCGTTTCGGCGGCGCGGATGGCGGCTTCGATGGTTTCCAGGTCGCGCATTTCACCGACCAGGATCACGTCCGGGTCCTGACGCAACACGCGTCGGAGCGCTTCAGAGAACGTCGGTACGTCGATACCAAGTTCGCGCTGATTCACCACTGACTTCTTATGGTTGTGGTAATACTCGACCGGGTCCTCGACCGTCACAATGTGACGTTCCCAGTTGGTATTGATGTAATCGATCATGGTGGCCAACGATGTGGTCTTACCGGAGCCGGTTGGCCCGGTGACTACAAAGAGACCACGGGGACGACGAATCAGGTCCTTGCAGATCTCCGGCAGACCGATCTGATCAAAGGTCAGCAAGCGGTTGGGGATCTGGCGCAGCACCATGCTGATGACGCCCTTCTGCTTGAACACCGACACGCGGAAACGAGCGGCGGTGCCGAACGCAAAGCCGAAGTCCGTTCCACCCAGCTCCTGCAGTTCCTGCTGGTTCTTTTCCGGAGTCACGCTCTTCATGAGCTGCATCATGTCCTCGGGCTCAAGCGTCTTGGTGGCCAAGTTGCGCAAGCGACCGCTGAGGCGGATGGTGGGCGGCCGTCCGCAGGAAAGGTGCAGATCGCTGGCGTCTTGCTTGACAACCACGTCAAGCAGGCGGTCCATCTGAATGGTGGGCTTGACGTTCTCGGATACTTCGGTTTCAGAACTGGACATAGTGGTGTCTCTGCTCGATGTGTGGAGTGAAAGTCAACTCAAAGTGCGCGTTAGCGCTTAGTAACCTCGCTTGGGTCAAAGCCTTCGATCTGTGCGTACTTCGCCACTTCGTCAGGAGTGGTGACGCCCTTCAGAATCTTGATGCGACCATCGCCAAGCAGGCTGCGCATGCCGCCACGAACGGCCGCCGCGCGCAACTTAGAGACGCCCGCTCGCTGGAATGCCAGCTCCCGAATCTCGCTGTTCATGATCATCATTTCAAAGATCGCCTTACGGCCGCGATAGCCAGTGCCCTTGCAATTGGGGCATCCCACTGCCTTCATGACTTTGCCCATCGCTTCTTCTGGAGCAATGTCCACGAGCTTGAGGAACTTGGGATCCGGCGCGTCGTCGATCATCTTGCACAGCGGGCACAGAACGCGCCCCAGGCGCTGCGCGAGCACTGCCTGAATGGAACTGGCTACCAAGAACGGCTTGACACCCATGTCCACCAATCGGGTGATGGCGCTGGGAGCATCGTTGGTATGCAGCGTGCTAAACACCAAGTGGCCAGTGAGTGCAGCCTGAATGGCGATATCTGCGACTTCGCGATCTCGAATTTCACCGATCAGGATGATGTTCGGCGCCTGACGCAACATGCTCTTCAGCACCACGCCGAAGCTGAGGCCGATCTGTTCGCGGATCTGCACCTGATTGATGCCGTTGAAGTTGTACTCAACGGGATCTTCAGCGGTGATGATCTTGCGGTCCGGCGTGTTGAGAATCGCCAGCGCTGAATACAGCGTGGTGGTCTTGCCCGAGCCGGTCGGCCCGGTGACCAGGAAGATTCCGTTCGGGCGGCGAATGATCTTGTTAAAGACATCCAGTGAGTCTTGCTCAAAGCCAAGATTCAAGAGACCGATGCGCACGCTGTCCGGGCGCAAGATTCGCAACACCACGCTTTCGCCGTAGAACGCCGGGCAAGTACTCACGCGGAAGTCAATCTGATTGATGACCGGCTGCCCGTCCTTGTAGACCGGTTCGCCCATGTGATCAATCTCAGGAACCGGGAACTTGATACGACCGTCCTGCGGAATGCGACGCTCGGCGATGTTCACGCCTGCCATCAGTTTGATGGTGGAAAGGACTGCATTCTGCAGGTTCTTCTGCAGCTTCTCAATCTCCACGCACACACCGTCGATGCGGTAGCGGAGCATGATGTGCCCCTCCGCCGGTTCGATATGAATATCTGACGCGCGACCGTTCACTGCATCAAGAATGATGCGCGCCACGAGCCGGCGAATTGGACCGTCGTCATCGATGTCGAGCGACTTGGCGCTGCGGTCGATGCTGCTCTTATTCATATCGATGGACTTGTCCATCGAGTCTCCGGCCAGCTGCTTTCGTGGCGGGCCTTCGGCCTTCGCTCCGCCATTGATGTACGAACTAATCTGCCGCTTTGACGCGATGCCGGCCTGCTCAAACTCGCCCACTCGAAAGCGCAACATCTCCAGCGTGTCGATGTCCATGGGGTCATGGATAACCAGACGCAGTTTGCCGCTGCCTGCCATGGGCAGCACTAAGAATTTCTTGATCAAGTCCGCGGGGATGCGCGCCTTGTCAATCTTGTTCATGTCCGAAACAACATCCAGGTTGATGAAATCAACGCTAAATTGCTGCGCCAGCGCCTTGGCAATGTCTTCTTCCTTGCAGGCGTTGGTCTCCACCAGGATTTCACCGAGCCGCATGCCACGCGCACGGGCGGCAGCGAATGCCTCGTCAACCTGAGCGAGGGTGACGACTCCAAGACCAACGAGGATCTCGCCGAGTTTCTGACGGGGCTTACGTGCCAACGGAACCTCCTGACGGACCGAACCCTCGCTGCCGATCACCCCGCGGTGGGGCGTGCAACGAGAACACCATATCTTCGCACCGGGCGGGCGCAGCAGTTGCACCTGACCCCCCACATGCCGGTCCGGGGCGTCCGGAACGGCAGGAGGTTCCGTAGTATGCGGCCTACGCAGCATCTACGCAATGCGTGCGACCGAGAATATGGACGCTGAACCAAGAAACCCCCTGCCCGATCAGGCTGCTGCGGTCCGCTCCGGCGGCGCTCGCCGACCGCGCGTATTGGTGGCGACCGGTCCAACGCATGAACCGATCGACGATGTTCGGTACATCGGGAATCGTTCCAGCGGGCTGATGGGAACCGCGATTGCAGCGGCATTTCAGGCACGCGGATATCCGGTGACGGTGGTCCGCGGACCAGGTGTGCCGGCGGTTCCTGAGTGCGGAGATCGACAATTTGTGACCGCGGCCGACTTGTTATCCGTGCTGCGGGCGGAATGGCCGAGCCACGAGGTACTGGTGATGGCGGCCGCGGTTGCCGACTATCGCCCCGCCGCACGCGTGCCGGGCAAGATGCGCCGTGAGGGCGGACCGATCACCCTGGCATTGGAGCCAACGGAGGACATCCTTGCTGGTCTGACCGCCAATCGACGCGCCGATCAATACGTGGTCGGCTTTGCGCTTGAGCATCCGGAAGAGTTAGCAAGCTCCGCCATTGCCAAGTTGCAGCGCAAGCGAGCGAACGCCATCGTGGCCAACCCACTCGCGACGATGAATTCACCGGACGTCGACGCCACCGTCTTCTTTGCTGACGGTCGATCGGCTACCCCTGGTCGCACAATGCCAAAGCCCGAATTCGCGGCATGGCTCGTGAAGCTCCTTGAGACACAGCACCTGCAATAAATTGGTGTCGTTCACTGGTTCACCGTCAACTACAGTCTTGACCCCCGCCCGCCATCACACCGCGCGGCGACAACACCACCCCTCGGAAGGAACAGCATGCAGCTTGGACTGATCGGACTCGGACGTATGGGCGCCAACATGGGCAAGCGGCTACTTCGGAACGGACACTCCGTGGTCGGTTGGAACCGCGAGCCCGAACCGATCCGCGAGATCGCCGCCGAGGGCGGCGTTGCAGCAACCTCCACGGCCGACCTGGTCAAGAAGTTGCAAGCGCCTCGTCACATCTGGCTGATGCTGCCCGCGGGCGTGGTGGACGAAATGATCGATGAACTCGTGCCACTCCTTTCACCCGGCGACACGATCATTGACGGCGGAAACAGCTACTACCGCGACGACCTGCGACGCGCCAAAGCACTTTCCGCCAAGGGCATCGATTACGTGGACTGCGGCGTTTCTGGTGGTGTGTGGGGTCTTGAGCGCGGCTACTGCTTGATGATCGGCGGTCCAGACGCTGCCGTCGCGCGCCTTGACTCTGTATTCCGCACGCTTGCGCCGGGTGCTGGAAGCATTCCGGTGACTGCCGGACGTGGCGGCGCCGGCGATACCAGCGACACTGGGTATTTGCACTGCGGCCCTGTTGGTGCTGGTCACTTTGTGAAGATGGTTCACAACGGCATTGAGTACGCGCTCATGGCTGCGTACGCCGAAGGGTTCAACATCTTGCGCCACGCCAATATGGGCAAGGACAAGGTGGTCATGGACGCCGAGACCACGCCACTGCGCGATCCCGAGGCGTATCAATATGACATCGACATTGGCCGAGTGGCTGAACTGTGGCGGCGCGGCAGCGTTGTTTCAAGTTGGCTGCTTGACCTCACCGCGACGGCACTCGCCGAAGATCCCAAGCTTGATAAGTTTGGCGGTCGCGTCAGCGATTCCGGCGAAGGCCGCTGGACCACGATCGCGGCAGTGGAAGAAGGCGTTCCAGCCCACGTCATTACCGCCTCGCTCTTCAGCCGCTTTGATAGTCGCGGCAACGCCGAATACGGCAACAAGATCCTCAGCGCCATGCGCTATGCGTTTGGCGGTCACCATGAGAAGAAGAGCGATTCGCGGCACTAAATCACGGGCGATTTGCGAGCCCATGTGACTCCGCAAGTATCTAGTATGCGCCCCACGGGCCCTGTGGCGGAATCGGCAGACGCAGCGGACTTAAAATCCGCAGCCGCGCAAGCGGTGTGTGGGTTCAAGTCCCACCGGGGCCATTTGAGATGTACGGAGCAAAGCTTCGCCATGGAGGCGAGGTTTCTGCCGCCTCTATAGGTACGCTGCGTCCATGGCTCACATGGACTCGTCGGCCAAGGATGCAAACGCCTCAAACCCGCTGAGTAGCGACATGGACCGGGCTCATACCGGCCGCGAACGCATACCAGTCAGTGTTCACCCCACCAGTAGCGCCGCCAGCCGCGCCGTGGCTGCAGAGATCGCCGCATTGCTCCGCGAACGCGCCGCGCAAGGACGGATGGCAGTACTGGGACTGGCCACCGGCTCCACTCCACAAGGCGTGTACGACGAACTGGTGCGCATGCACCGCGAAGAGGCGCTCTCCTTCAAGAACGCAGTCACTTTCAATCTTGATGAGTACTGGCCGATGCGCCCAGAAGAGTTGCAGAGCTACCGCCGCTTCATGCAAGAGCATCTCTTTGAACACATCGATATCGATCCCGCCAACATTCATATTCCGGACGGAACATCTGCGCAGGATCAGGTAGCAAACTTTTGTACTGGCTATGAACTTGCCATACGGAACGCGGGCGGCATTGACCTGCAGATTCTGGGCATTGGCCGTACCGGGCATGTTGGATTCAATGAGCCCGGCTCGCCACGCGATAGTCGCACCCGACTCATCACCCTTGACCGCGTCACCCGCATGGATGCGGCGAGCGATTTCTTCGGCGAACGCAATGTCCCTCGCCGTGCCATCACCATGGGTGTCGGCACCATTCTTGACGCACGTCGGGTGCTGTTGATGGCTTTTGGCGAACACAAGGCTGCCATCGTTCGCGAAGCAGTTGAAGGCGCAATTTCTCCGTCCGTTGCTGCTAGTTTCCTGCAAGAGCATGCCAACGCACGGTTCGTACTTGATCCTGCTTCCAGCGCTGCGTTGACGCGCTTTAGTACGCCGTGGTTGCTCGGACCCATTGAGGACTTTGGTCTTTCATGGGATGCCGCCACCACCAAGCGCGCGGTGATCTGGTTGGCGCGCACGCTTGGGAAGCCAGTGCTGAAATTAGTAGAAGAGGATTACAACGAACACGGCCTGCAGCCGCTCCTTGCTAGCCGCGGCGATGCGTACGACATCAACATCGAAGTGTTTCGCGCGTTGCAACGAACCATTACTGGTTGGCCGGGCGGCAAGCCTGATGATGCCAATTCCGCATTCCCCAAACGCGTGGTGGTGTTTAGTCCGCACCCCGACGACGACGTCATCTCCATGGGCGGAACATTCATCCGATTGTGCGACCAGGGTCATGAGGTACATGTTGCGTACCAAACCTCCGGCAACATTGCCGTATGGGATGACAGCGCGCTGCGGCATCTGGATTTCCTACGCGAGTTCGCCGGAGCATTTCCGCAACTCGGTCGTGAGTTCACGGAACGCCTTGAAGCCAACATCGAAACATTTGTCGCCACCAAGAAGCCGGGCGAAGTGGACACCGTCGAACTGCAACGCGTGAAGGCATTGATCCGCCGCAGCGAGGCGCGTGCCGGCGCGCGATGGAGTGGCGTGCGCCCGGAGCACATTCACTTTCTTGACCTGCCGTTCTATGAGACGGGCCGTGTTCGAAAGAATCCACTGGGCGCGGATGACCTGCGCATCACCTGCGAACTTCTCCGGGCCGTACAGCCGCACCAGATTTATGCAGCGGGCGATCTGAGTGATCCGCATGGCACGCATCGCACCTGCTTGGCGGCCATTGTGCAGGCGCTGGCCGTCTTGCGCACTGAACCCAAGGAGCGCGCATGGCTTGATGCATGCGAAACCTGGCTCTATCGCGGCGCTTGGCAAGAGTGGGCACCGGAAGAGATTGAGATGGCCGTTCCGCTCTCACCTGACGAAGTGGTTCGCAAGCGATTTGCGATTTTCAAGCATGAAAGCCAGAAAGACACACCAGTCTTCCCAGGCGCGAGCGATACCCGTGAATTCTGGCAGCGCGCCGAAGATCGCAACCGCGCCACGGCGGTTGCCTACGACCGCCTGGGACTTGCTGAGTATGAAGCCATAGAAGGATTCGTGCGCATGGACCCGCCGCGGGTAGCCTAATTGGCTCGCATGATGTCCTTCGAACCGCCACGCTCCGCCCTTCCGCCCCCTGCAGCAATCGTTCTCCTTGTCACTTCGGATGAGACGCTGACCAGCCGCGTCCGCGCGATGCTTTCCACGGACCGAAGCATTGTGCTGCACGCGTCGCAGTCGATCGGCGATGCAGAGATTGAAGCGCTGGAAATTCATCCAACGGTGGTGCTGCTTGATCTTGACCTGCGCGGACGCACTCCCGCTCTCGATTTACTGCGCCGCCTGCGCCGACGGCCAGAGACACTGTCCGTTCCAGTGATCGTTCTGGGCGGACATGGAGACACTCAATTGCGCGCCGCCGTCTTTGATGCAGGCGCGGCGGACTATGTAGAGAAACTCCCCGACCCAATTGAACTACGCGCCAGAATCAAGACGCATTCGGAGAGCTTCATTGTTCGCGCCGAGCACAATGATTCCATTTCAGCGATCGGACGCTTGCAACGGCAACTCCGCGATGCCGTACGCGATACTGAGGAAGCGCGGCGCGCTGGGAATGATGGCAAGGCCGGTGGAATTGACGCTGCGGTGTGGCGCGGCAAGGTAGAGTCGCTCACCCGTCTTGGCGTGGAACTCAGTCGTATTCATGACTATCACTTGCTGATGGAACGGATACTTACCGAGGCACGAGCACTGGTTGGGGCCGACGCTGGAACGATCTACTTACGCGAAGGCGACGCGCTGCGGTTTGCGTTCAGCCAGAACGACCTGCTGGAACAACCGGGGCGCCACTCCAAAACTCGCTTCAGCAATATGATGGTCCCAGTGAGCGCTCGTTCCATTGCAGGATGGTGCGCCATGAGTTGCGAACTTGTCAACGTTGTCGACGCGTACCAACTCGACGAATCCACGCCGTACCGCTTCGATCAAAGTTACGACGCAATCAGCGGGTACCGCACCCGATCAGTGATTGCCATGCCACTGCGCAATTCTTCCGACCAGGTGCTTGGGGTACTGCAATTTCTGAAATCCGTCGGCGATTCACCTGAAGTTCCTCTGCCATTCAGCGTTGAAGATGAACACATCGTGGCACATTTTGCTTCGATGGCAACCGTCGTCATGGAGCGCGCACGACTGACCGAAACCGTCATCCTGCGCATGATCCGTATGGCCGAGGCGCGTGACCCAGGCGAAACGATGGCGCACATTGAACGCGTTGCGGCGTATTCACAAGTCATCTTTGATGAATGGGCACGCCGGCGCGGGTTTGAAGGGCCGGGCTTCGAACGGCAACGCGACCGACTGCGAATTGCTGCCAAACTTCACGATGTCGGGAAAATCGGTATCAGCGATGCTCTACTCAAGAGCACCCGCCGCTTTACACCTGACGAGATGCGGCAGATGCAGCAACACACCGTGATCGGCGCGCAACTCTTTGTTGATAGTCCAACACAGTTTGACGAAACTGCGCAAGAGGTTGTACTCAATCATCATGAGCGATGGGATGGCACGGGATACCCCGGCTACGTGGAACTTGATGGCCGACCGACCATTGACCCCGCCACCGGGCTCACACGCTTGGCTGGCAAGCGCGGCGAAGACATTCCCCTGTTCGCTCGGATTGTGGGCCTCGCCGATGTTGTGGACGCACTGTTGAATCGGCGTTCCTACAAGGAGCCGTGGAGCGAAGAGCAGGTGCTCAAACACATCCGCGACGAGAGCGGGCGCCACTTTGACCCGGAATTGGTCGACATCTTCTTTGCGCGCCTTGACGAGATTCGATCCGTCCGGGTGGCGCATATGGGCGACTGATTAAGGTCTCATATCCGGGTAGACTCCCCGAATATGGCAAAAAGCGATTCACGACGTCCGTTTTTCA
>CAMDCW010000061.1 GCA_945890745.1 Phycisphaera mikurensis NBRC 102666 | reverse complement strand
ACTGGTTTGTTGGTGGGCTCGGTGCCCTTCGCGCCAGCCACGATCTTTGCAGTGGCATCAAGAATCTGCTCGATGTCGCGCTCGGGTGCAGAAATCACCAGCGTTCCACCTTGCGGATCAGCAACCACTGACGAGCGGCGGGCGATGTCGCCAATGCGCCCACCCGCGGGGGTCATCACTGCAACCGTTTGCAGCACCACCTCGCGAAGCGCTGCTGTATCGGCACCAGCAGGAAGCTGCACCACGCGGACCACGCTTCCGGCCGGCGCAATCGACTGCTGCGCCTGCTGAGCAAGTCGCTGCGCGCGCTCCACCGCACGCTTGGAGCCAACGATCACCAAACTGTTGGTCTTTGGATCGACCGTGATGGTGACACGGCTGTCATCATCTTGGTCGATCGTTGCCGCCTGATTCATTCCGCCGCTCGACTGCGCAAGCGCCGTGGCAAGAAGCGCTGCTGCAAATCGCGGCGCGCGCGGAGTGGCTTGCGAGCGCGCGTTCGGCTGTGGAAGCGGAGCAGCGCGCGGCGCTGGAGTGCTTGGACTCGTCGTTGCGGCGGCAGGGGCAACCGGGGAAACCACAGCGGGGGCAACTGGCTTTGCTGTGGGGTAAGACGCTGGCGCCGAAGGGCGCGCCGCAGCGGGCGCGGGTGCAGCGGAAGCCGGCGGCGTGACTGCTGGCGCAGAAGCCGGTGCACCAGTTGCCGCAGGCTTGGCCTGCTGTGCGCGCTTCATCAACTCTTCCATCGTTACTACTTCAGCGCCGCTGCCGCCTTCGCGATTCAATGATCGCTCCAACATGCGTGCGAGCTCTGAGGCATCACCGCGTGATGGATCAATGGCGACCGTGCGCATCTCCCGGCCTGATACGCCTGCTGCGGCGTCTACCTGCTCAATCACGCCTTCGATTTGCGTGTGCTGCGCTTCGGTAGCCCGGACAATCAAGCTGTTCGAGCTGGCATTGACGGTGACCAATGGCGCAGCAGCGCCCGATGGGTCGTTGGCAAACATCTGCGTGATCGTCTGTGCAATTTCTGCGGCTTCGGCGTTTCGCAGCGTGACCACGCGCACTTCTGGCGCGCCACCTTGCGGCACTGATTCTGCGTCAAGCTGTGCCACCATCTGATCCGCTGTTTCCAATACGGCGGGCGGGCCGCTGATGATCACCGCATTCAGTCGCGTATCAGCAGCAACACGTACCGGAGCCCGATCAATACCGCGGCGTAAGTATTCCTGGCGAAGACTCTGCGGCATGTCGCGCAGACTCAACATGGCGCGGTCGGAGAGCAGTTTCTCCACCAGTGGTGCCAATGTTTCCGCACGTGCATGCTTCAGCATGACCGTCTTTACTTGCGCAGTATCCGCTGTCCCATTCTTATCAAGCGGATCGATCAGTTTCTCGATAGCGTCAAGATCCGGGGCGATTCCAGTGAGAATCAGCGCGTTGGAGCCAGTCGCCGGAACAATGGAAACCTTCATCGGATCCTGAGTTGCCGGACTTGGCATCGCCGCCGACGCCTGCTGCAACGCAGGTGCTAGTTGATTGGCATCCGCAAATGTCAGCGCGTGCACGCGGACCTGTTGCGTGTCGGCACCAGCGACCGCTGGAGCTGCATCCAGTTGTGCTACCAGTTGGTCAGCCACTGCAATCAATGAATCCGGTGCGCTGACAATCAATGTTCCAGTTCGACGATCGCTGGTCACTTCTACTTGGCTTTCGCCGCCAGGGATGTCGCGCCGAGCGCGGGTCGTGAGCACTTGCTTGAGAAGCGAGCTGACCTGGTCGGTACGGCCACTCTTCAGAACGTACGTCTTGAAGCCTGCAGCGGGCACACCCTGCAATTCCTTGACCACGGCATCAACCTTGGAGAATGCCGCTTCATCGCCAGTGACAATCAGCGTTCGGCTCGCAGACTCCACTTGCACGGTGACTTCTGGGCTCTTGCGACCGGCAACCGATGGCGCGGCCAACGCGCCACTCTGCGCAAGACCACGGATACTCGCAGCAATCTTGTCGAGGTCGCCGCGATCAATACGCCACGTGCGTACACCTGCTTGTGGCGGCGCTTCAATGCGGTCAAGTTGTGCAACGATTGCTTCAAACTGCGCTTTGCGATCGCCTGGGCACTCAACAATCACTGTGTTGGTAGCGGCATCAGCGCTGATGAAGATGTCCTTCTGCTTCTGCAAGTGCGGAAGTGGACGACCGCGCGCATCAAGCGGCATCGGCGGTTGCGGATAAAGCTTGTCGAGCGCAGCCGCTACTTCCACCGCACGACCAACGCGCAACGGAATGATTACTGTCTCGCGCTGGCCATCCTTCTCTCCGCTGCGATTGACGCTCTCGATAAATTCGCGAATCTCCGGGAACACCTCTTCGTGAGCAGTCACGATCAGTGTGTTAGTAGCAGTGTCCGCGTCAACACGAACTGGCTTCTCGCGGCGCAGATCTGCCGGACGTTGGTCGTAACGTGCCGTCAACAATTGCGCCATTTGGCTTGCATCCGCAGCACGTACCTGCAGCAGCCGCAGGGGCGGGAGTTGGCCAGGGGTCACGGTGTCAAGCTGCCGGATGACCTCTTCGACCGCTGCAAGTTGCGCGGACTCGCCCACAATCCACAGCGAATTGGTCTGTTCGATCGGTTCAATCGTTGGCGGCGTGAACGGGTGCGATGGATCGTCCACCTGTGTCTTGGCAACCAAGTCACGCACCGATGTTGCCAGTTCAGACGCCTTTGCCTGGCGCACTGCCACCATGCGCCCGGTACGGTCCGCGCGGTCCAGCGTGGCCACCAGCGTGGCAATGGATTTCAATTGCTCTTCAGTGCCGGTGACACTCAACTGGCGAAGCGTGTCGATTCCTTCAATCTGCGGCTCGGAATACTGCGTGCCATCCTTGGGAGTCAGGATCTGCTTCGCCATCTGCTGCAGTGCTGGTGCCACCTTGGTCGCCTGCGCGTACTTCAGTTCAAACACGCGAGTGGAGCGCTCGACCACCGTCGCTTGCTCGGCTAATTTCAACGCCTGTTCAAAGCGAGCGATTGCTGCTTGGGTTCCAGCAACGGTCAAAGTGCGGCCATCGCTCGCAACATCAATGTCAAGCGCGCCTTCTGGACTCCGTGGATCGCGCTCCGAAGCAAGAATGCGCTTGGCGGCGGCGATGGCGTCGGCGGGCTTGGCTGCCTGAACCTTCAGCACCTGCGTGCGACGTTCAATGCGACCGGCTTGATCAAGAATCTCAACGATGCGACGCACTTGGTCGCTCTCGCTGGAAAGTGCGCTGACAATGACGCTGCGGCCATCGGGACCAGCGGCAATCGTTACCACCTTGCGCTGCGCGGCGGTTTGCAGATCCCGGATTTGCGGAATGATGCTGGTGGCATCGGCGTTACGTAGCGGAATCAGCGTGACGGTCTGCGGATCAATGTCATCAACGCGCGCGGTGCCCGGGACGCGGCGATCACCATCGAGCGCTTCGATCAATGCGGCACCTTCAGCAACGCTTTGTGATGGTCCAACAATCGCCAGTTTGCCAACTTCATCCATCGCCAACACTGTGGGCTTCACTTCCTTGGGAAGCGTTGCGTACAGCTCGTCGAGGCGCAACTTGGCCTCGGTAGGAGTCACGCCGCGAAGCATGACGGTTCGCACACTGCGCGTCACCGCTGCGGGTGCGCCGGGCGCGCCAGCAGCGGCCGATCCACCAGACGGAACGTCAAGTAGTTCAATGACGTCAGCAAGTTGCAACAAACGCGATCGAACACCGCGCGCGACGATCGCATTAGTGCGCTCGTCAGCGGTCATCGAGAGACCTTCCATCTTGCTCTCTTCGATCTTGGTTTTCTTGCCGTCCGCGCCGATTACATACTCAACCTGTCGTTGCCCAATGAGTGATGAAAGGCTGGCGATCAGTGTGTTCGCCTTGGCGTGACGAAGCGGGTAGAAGCGCACTTCATTGTCTGGCTCGGCATGATCAATCGATTCGATCATCTTGAGCATGCGTCGCACTTGACCCGCAGTTTCCACAAGAATCAATGAGTTTTGTGCTTCGAGCGCAGTGACTGATCCGTACGTGCCAACCAGATTGGCCAACTGCGTGGAAATCGGGCCAACCCGTGCAGTCTTCAACGGAAGCATGAGCGTGACAATGGTGTCATCAGTCACGGTTGCGGGAAGTTCATTCACAAACGTAGGAATGTTCTCCCGCTTCATGTCTGCAAGCTTCTGCAAGTACAGCTTGTCCTTCTCAACCCGCAACATGACATTCTGTGTTTGCAGAAGTTGATTGAGTGTGGAGAGCGCTTCCGGCAGCGTGTACGCGCGCGCGCTGATGTAATCCACCGATCCCTTGGGCACTTCAGTCTCGCGCACGATTGGCAAGCTGGTAGTGCGACTGAAATAGTCAAGAATCTGGTCCCATGACTGACCCTTAAACGCGAAGCGAATGCCGCCAGATGTTGGTGCTGGCGCATCCTGCATGGTGGACGCCGCTGGATCTGCTGCGGTGTTGGCCACGTTGCTTGCGTGCGCTGCAACGACCGGCGTAGTGAGCGCGGTGGCAGAGACTGCAAGGACTGCAAGAACCTCTGGAATCATTCGGCTGGCGTTCAATATCTTCGTATTCATATGTCGTGTCCTGCTCACGGCGCTTCAAGCGCGCGGGCCTCCAGACTTTCTCCAACGCGCACGCGATACGTCGCGCCGCCCGCCACTATCCGCGCTGCATCGGCATCAAGGCCAATGAACGAAAACTCCGCAATCGATTCATTGACACGCAGCACGCGTGTCTCGCCGTTGCCGGCATTCTTGAAATACGCCTCCGTGCCCGCCGGTCCATCAACCACACCGGTGAGAAGCCATAGTCCGTATGGAAATCCGCCCGGAATCTCAGGCTCCGTTGCCGTGGTTGCGCCGGGAATCTCGGTCGTTGCCGCAGCCGCCCCCAGGGACGTTGCAGGCGCCGTTACCAGCGTGTTCGCTCCAGAGCCTGTTGCCGATGGAACACGAAAGGGGTTTCGTGCAGCCAGCGCTGCGTACTTTGAAAATCCAGCGAGTGCTTCCGCGGTTGGAGCACCGGGCAGCGACGCTGGCTCATGGCCTGGAACAAACGCGGTACTCAGGCGAATAGTCACTCGCATGCGACCGCCATCTTTGATCGGGTCAAACTTGATGGCTTCCACGCGCTTCAACATTGGATCGACGGTGATTCGGTACACCAAACGAAGCACTTGATCAACAGCGCCTTCGCCAGAAATAGTGGCACGCAACTCCACAAAATCAGGCTCATCACGCATGGATCGTGGAAGTGCCAGGCGCACAAATTCTTGACGAGCTGGTGACTTGCGCTCCACTGCCGCGCCGGTGGCAACCATGAGATCGCGCACACCGGTCTCTTCCGCAATGCGATTCAGCCGTGCTCGCAACGCGGTGTCAACCGCATCTGTTCGCTCGCCAAGTGATCGACTCACGGCGGCGGAGATCCGGCGGTCAATCTCCGGACGTCGTTCGCGCTCTTCACGAACGCTGCGCAAGAACTCACTGGTGCGTGCAATGTCCGCCTCTGCACCGGCGCGATCAAATCCAGAGAAGGAGGTCAAGCGCCCGCCGTGAATCATCCAACCGAGCGCTCCGGCCATCAGCGCCGCACCGGTCCACGAAAGCGGCACGCGCAGACGCACCGGCACAAGTGCGGTCATGCGTTCACCCCATGCAGCTACGGTTGATTTGGAGGTTTCTGTGCTGCTCATCGCACACCTCGGCGGCTTGATACTGCGGCGCTGGCGGGTCGCTGCACGGGTGGGCCGTCCAGCGAATCGATCACCATTTCCACAGCCATTGGCAGACGGCGCCCCGCTTTACCCTCTGCGCTGGTGGGACGAACATTGAAATCACGCTTCGAAACCAATGATTCCCGCAGCGCATCAGCAGTGGCGCGATCAGCCGCTTCGGCATCGATGGCAATCCGAACTTCCGATGGAATCTTCATCGTTCCATCCTTAGCAACGGTGGCCTCGTCAGACAGTGCCTGGCCATTCCAACCAGTCAGCACCACGCGCGATGCATCCGGTGCAAAACCGGCGATGTATGCCAGCGAGTCAAGCCACGGAAGATCCGCATTGGTCCACGCTTCAATGTGTCGCGCGCGCAGTTCGTCGCGCTTGAACTGCCGATGCTCAAGGAGCGCGCCTTCAGCCTTGGCGCGCAACTCAGTGCGACGCGCTTCAATGGTGCCCCGCTCCTTGCGACCAATGGTCCAACCCATGGCGTACGCAATTCCAATGATCGCCACCACTGCGTACAACTGCATGCGCCGACGCGCCGCCAAATCTGGCGCGCGACGCGGGTTTGCCAAGTCAATGCGCTCACGCTTGCGCGCGCCCTCAAGAAGCAGCCCGACCAGCGGCCACGCGGCGCCAGGATCCACTGTGCATGTCACGTCCGGATGCGCAGCCAAGTGCGAAACCGGAAGTCCGGCGTCGCCAGCAAGCGCCACTACTACACGCGCAGCCACGTTTGTTGGGCCAATCACGTCAATTGCAGCTGGCCGCTGATCGGGCTGCTGCAAGCGAAATCCACTCCAGGAGCGACGTGCTTCGGTCACGCTTGCGTCGGCATCCGGGTCAACAACCGTTGCACCGCGCGTTGCGCGCAGTCCATCACGACCCGCAACTACGAGCTCAACGGCATCGCCGCACAGGTCGATGGCGGCATCAGGCGCGTCGTTGTCATCGGCGCGCGCATCAACAGCAGGCAGTGTTTCCAACAGGTACGCGGTTCCGAATGTGCGCGGTGCAATCCGCTCAACAGAAATTCCAGCAGCAACGGCCATCGCTCGCACTGCGGCAATTTCTTTCGCCGAAGCCGCCACAGCCCATGCCTCCGCACCGATCGGAACGAAATCAACCACTGCATCAGCAGAGACCGCGGCTTCGCGCAGCATGGCTAGTCGAACCATTCCGGCAATTTCGTCGCGCTCGGCGCCAGGCAACACCAATCGCTTAAACGACAATCGATCGCGAACAATCGTCCAGGTGGCGCGGTCGGTGGTAATACCCGCGTTCCGGAGTGCGAGCGAGACAAACGCGCCGCGTACGGCGTCGGTACCGTTAATAACTTCCGTTGGCAATTCAATATCCACGCACCGCGCCACAGTGGCACGGCCGCGTTCTACGACTGCCTCCACCGCGCGGAGGCGTCGGTGTCCAAGATCGATCGCTACCTGTGATTTCACTGGTATTTACGGACTCGAATCGCTACGGCGGCGCCATCGTCCCGACAGCCCACCTGTCGAAGAACCCGATGCCGTCGCCTGCTCCTCGTCCTTACCGGATTCCCGCGCACGGGATGCAACTCCGGCGGGATCTGGCGGTACATCTTTGTCGTCCCACCGCATAGTGCGGAATCGCTGTGGCGTGGACGCCCATTGCTCCTTACGACGCGCGCGCTCTTCAGCGTCGCGCGCTTCGCGTCGTTCGCGTTCTTGTTCGCCGAGCGACTTCCATTCTTTCGATCGCGATTCTCGGTCGTCCCGCTCGCGGTCGGAGAGTGTCTTCCACTTCCCAGAACGATCTTCGCGATCCGCTCGCTCGCGATCGGCAAGCGTGCTCCAACCTCGCGAATCTGCCTCACGCGACTGTTTCTCACGATCGGCCAACGTCGTCCATGGCCGAGCCTCCGGTGCTGGCTCGCCGGCCGGTTTCCACGCACCCTGTGCATCGCGCTCGCGCTGCGCGGCTTGGCGTTGTTCGTTCTCCGCTCGACGCGCCGCATCGGCGGTACGCACCGCATCCGCGGCAGGTGATCGCCACGGACGCTTCGCTGGTGTCTCACCCGCGTCACCTGCTGAACCAGCGCCCGCTCCGTCATCATCAGATTGATCGGCAGCACTATCAATCATGGGGTCGCTGCCAGAGTCGGCAATTACCTGATTTTCTCGGTCTGATTGCATGGCGTCACTGGTGATCGCAACTTCACTTTCAAGTTCGTCATCAACCACTTCATCCGAAGCAACACTGCCGCGCTCGCCGCGCGTCGCTTGTTCAGTTCGTTCCTGTTCTGCCAGTGCAGACGCAATGGGAAGCAACGTGCAATCACGAATGCTTGCAAAGCGTGGTGGATCTTCCGCAAGGTCAATGACCACTTCCCACACTTCAATACCGCGCATGGCACTGCCTTCTTGCAGACCATCAACAACGCCAGTGGCAACGCGCGTTCGCCACAACCAACTGCGCGCGCATATGAACGGAGCGATTGCCTCAAATTCCTCCGGCGTCAATGCGCCCGAAGTCACTGGCCATGCCAATTGCGCGCGCTCACCCGCCGCAAGCGATGCACGCGCTTGAATCATCTTGGCTGCCAATTCCGTACCAACCGATGGAATGGCACGAAGCACCTCTTCAGGCGCGTTTGCAATATCGATCTGCCGACGTTCGACCGCTGAATCTCCCGCGATCACCGCGTCAAGCACCGCGCTCCACTTATCAACTGGAATTTGCGAAAGGCGCATTGCTCGCACTAATTCACCCTGATTTGTAGGGGTTTCTCCAGCAAGCGCGCTGCGCATGCGCTCCGCGGTACCGCCCACTGAATGTGCATCAATCGCTGCCATTCCTTCGCTGCTCCATGCGCCAAGAGGCTGCCGCTGAATGATGGCGCCTGCCACACCACTACCAAGTGCACGCTGTGCGGAAAATGGCGTTGCAACATCCGCCACCGCCAACGTTCGAACCCGCGCCGGAATGGCACCGCGTGCACCTGACCCGGAATTGCTGTCCTGCAGTCGACGAACTCCCGCAGCAATTCCCGCAGCCACTGGACCGATCACCCGGTCGGCGGTCAGGCCGACTTCCGGTTGCACGATGGACTCGATGGCGTCCGCAGTTCCACCGCGTGCCACTGCGGCCGCGGCGGCTTTGGCATCAATCACTCCAGTGGCGGCGAGCACCGCAGGGTCAAGACCTGCAAGCGCAAACTTCGCGCACTCGGAAACCAAGCGCTCGCCGGACGGACCAACTGGCAATATCCGAGCGACTGCCTGAGCGCCGTCTGCTTCATAGAGCAACACTTCATCCGGCAATTCTGGAGTCTCGCCGTCCGCGATCGTTTGCCGCTGCGCCGAAAGGAGCGCGGCAACGGCTTGGCATCCGCTCCAGGCGATCGCGCGTTGTTGCGTTCGATCACGCATCGCTGCTAATCCAGCATGTTCTGCCTCCGCCGCGGCAAGTAGTCCACCAGCAACCAGCGCAGCAACTGCCAGCACTACCAACACCGCCAGCATCACCACACCGCGTCTGGCGGCGCGCGCGCTCGACCTTCGGATGCGTGGGTACAAGTTCACTGCCCAGCCTCCGGTATGAAGTCCGCGCCATCAGCGCCCGCTGCATCAGGAACTGCGATCGTTCGAACCCGATCCGGCGTTCCAAAGTTGTCTTCTTCCGATTGAGCGGCGGCCACTCCAAACCACAGCGCCACTTCAACGGCCTGCGGCAGCGAACCCGCGGAGAGTGAGTCGAATGAATCCGCCCATCCGCCCTGCGTCCAGTAGCGCACGCGCATAGCGCGCACCGTGGCGGGAAGCACGCTGGACGCTCCGCCACGAGTAACGGTGATGTTTCCGGACGACTCCCCGATCTCCGTTGCAGAAAGTGCTGCAAACGCAGCGCGCGCCAGTTCGCGCACGCTGCCGCTGCCCGCATCGGTTCGCGACGAAAGAACCCGCACTGACCGATCTGTTCCCGTGACTCCTGAACCGAGCGGTCCGCCATCCACAACTGCTGTTTGCAATGCTGCTTCAAGCACGCTGTACAGTGCATCCGCTGACCGAGTCTGCGCGGCCGTGCGCGCCGAGAATTGCCGAGTACGCGTGAGATCCTCAACAAACATCGCCAGCGCGCCAAGCAGCAACATCAGCATGCCTACAGCAATCAACGCTTCCAACAGCGTGAATCCACGCGCATTTCGGCGGCGATTCATCGGGAAACCTCTGGGCGCTCAGTGCCGCCGCCGCCATCGCCGCGCAGTAATTGCCGAAGTACCGCCAGGCGCGGTGGATCATTGGTCGCCTCGTCGCTGCGCCCATCGGGCTCCTCGTCATAGACCTCCACCACAGCAAGCGCCAATCCAGGGAAGTCGGAAGGCTCCATGCGTGATTCCACTCGCAGTCCAGGCACCGCGCGATCATCTTGTGAGTCATCAGAAATTCCTGCCTCCATGCGCGCCAACTGTGATCGCGCAACGTCCATCGCCAGTGACCTTCGTGCTGCGCGCGCGCCATCAGCGACAGCGCCATCAACAACACCAAGCACCACAATGCCGGCGAACGAGAAAACGGCGGTGGCAAGTAGCACTTCTAACAAGACGGAGCCGCGCTGCTTCATGGCGCACTCCTCCGCGACTGTGAGCGACCATCGCGCGAGCGATCGGCTGGCCCGGATTTGGCAACCGGCGCGGAGCTATCAATACGCCGCACTTCACCAAAGAGTGGTTCGATCGAAATCCGAGTCGACCGCGCCCCCGCTTGAATCCACAATTCGCGCACTGCCGCAGCACTTCCGTCCGGAAGAAACAACGCAATTCGTTCGTCGCCTGCCGCGGTAGAAAATTCCGACCGCTCTGCTTCCGAAGACGGCGCTTCGGTCCCGGCGTGCATTCCAAACTCCAGTGCGCGCGAAGCCCATGATTCCTCGATTGTTTGTTCGAATCCACCGTCGCCGCCTGCTCCGCTTTCGCCCATCGAAGCGCCTGCATTTGCTCCGGCGCGATTGGCTACATCGGCAACCCGGCGTTCCATTTCCGCCTTGAGACGCTGCGCCTTTCGTGTTCCTCGCAGCGCGGACTCCATGCCATCGGCACCCGCAGCGCCCTCGGTACCGTCCTCGGCTTGTCGCAGTAAATCGACTGCTCGCACTTCAATGCGCGTGCCATCATTGGTCACAACCAATTCAACCACTGCGCCCTCGCGCTGCGCCCATGCACGCGCAGACATGGCTTGCGACATAGTGTCGTCAACCGTGCGTTCAAATGACTGACTATCAAGTAACTGCGTTCCGTACGGCAACACAATGGCTGACAACGCCACCAGCACGCCGATCACAATCAGCAGTTCGAGCAATGTAAATGCGCGGCGCGCGCGCATGGGAATCACCGCGGTGTCGCGGTGCCGCCGCCAGAAGAGGATCCGCTTCCGAAGTCGCCGAAGTCTGCGTCCGCATTACCTTTGCCCTTGGCAAGGGAGATATCGTCTTCGGTACCTTCTTGTCCATCCGGTCCGACCGACAGAATGTCAAAGCCAACGGCCACACCTTCTGCTGGGAAGACATACACCCACTCATGCCCCCACATGTCCTTGGGAACTGCGGACTCCAAGTATGGACCAGCCCATCGACCAGCGGCATCGTCATCAAGCACGGACTTGTCCCACAACACCACCACGCCCTCTTCCTGCGTAGGCAAGCGCTTGACGTCATTCTTGAACATCATGATCGCCTTCTTGATTGCCTGCATCTGCACGGTCTGCGTGCCTTCGTACGCCTTGTCAGACTGTCCGCTCAAGTTGTAGAGGACAATTCCCCCCAAGGCCAGGAGGATGCCGATCACAATCAGCAGTTCAAGGATGGTGAAGGCGCGACGGTTGCGATGGCGGGTTGAAGTAGTTCGCATTGGGGTGGTGATCTCCTGCTCGGTGTGTTTACCGGGAAGCGTCCGGGGGGTTGCGGCGATGGCGTACCGGCGCAGATCTACCGTGATTTCTCACGGATCTGGTCCAAATATTGCTGCCAGTCTGCGGCGGTTTCCTCATCAGGCGCAAGCTCGATGGATTCTGTGATGTCTTTCGTGGCACCGGCAAGGTCGCCTAATTCCGCCTTGGCGATCCCACGAATGAGGAGCGCCGAGCCGCGAAGAAAGCGTGCATCGTCGGTCGTTCCGGTAGTCGACTTCAAGACTAACTCTGCAATCGCCAGGCCGCGAGCGGGCTCGCCCTCGGCAATCCAAAGGTCAGCGACGCCCAAGGCTGCGAAGGGATCAAGCTCCAGTGCCAACTCACGTGCCTCATTCAGAAGTGCATCAGCAGAGGCAATATCCCCTGCCGCCACCGCGCGTTCAATTCGAACCATCTGCAGCACAGCGCGGGCCAGCGGATCTTCTGGGTTGCGTGCTAGCCACTCGCGTGCCACTCTCTCGGCGGTGTCGTAATCCTCATTTTCCAGAGCAGTGGTGATTGCTAACTCGTCGACCGACATGGTTTCATCATCCGCATCATCCGCATCACCACCAGCGTCTACCAGTGGACTGGCGGATGGCGGAGGATCAGTATCTGCCATGCCACCGTTCGCATTCTGCGCTGCATATGCCGCAGCAGCCTCCGCGGCAATCGCCTGACCGGCGGCAATTTGCTGTTCCTGACTCGTTGCGTATGCGGCACGTGCTTCATCACGCGCGGTGCTCAGACCAGCAGCCATTGCGACAATGACGACGATCACACCGATGAGCAGTGCGCCCACCAATGAAACTGCACACCCAACACTGAAGCCCGTCCAAAATCCATGCTTTGGACTGGTACTGACAGCATGCGGTTGAATCGAAGGCGCGTTCGTAGAAATGTTCACAACGCCAATCTTACGCCTGACCACCAAGTTGAAGCATCGGCAGCACCAGCGCAAGGAAGATGGAAAGCACCACTGCTGCAAGGAACAGCAACAGGGCTGGCTCCATCAATTTCACAGCAATTCCTAGGGTTCGATCCACGCGTTTCTCAAGGGTGTCCGCCACGCCGCCGAGCACGGTCGGAAGATTGTTCGCACTCTCCCCAACGGAAATCATCTCTACAACATCGGGCTCAAAGAACCCGCTGTCCGCCAGCGGTTGTGCCAATGGTTCGCCGCTACGAACAGCTTCAGTGGCTTGTTCCACGCTCTCCGCCAGTCGCGGATGTCCAGCAGCGTCGCGGGCGATGGTCATCGCTTGCAACATGGGAATGCCATTCGCCAAGAGCGTTCCAAGCACGCGCGTGAATCGCGCCACACAAATCGCCCGAATCAATGCGCCGTATTGCGGCACGCGCAGTTCGGCATCGCGCAGGCGACGTTGTAACGCGGGACGCTGCCACGCCCACCAGGCAGCCACCGCTAGCACTGCCACGCCGAGCAACAACCATGGCCACCGCTCCACCAAGATGTCGCTCACGCCCATGAGGAATCGCGTTGGTAGTGGCAGCTCACCTTTGACATGGAATTTCTTGAACTTGGGAACAAAGAAGATCAGCGCGGCAATCACAATGCCAAATCCGACCGCCAGCAAGATCACTGGATAAATCAGATTGCCGACCACCTTGCTGCGCATCTCCGCTTGATTCTCGATGAAGATGGCAAGACGTGCGAACACATCCTCAAGAAATCCGCCCCGCTCGCCAGCCCGCACCATGGCAACTTGCACATCAGGGAACACTCCGGGATATCGAGCCATCGCCTCCGCAAGCCGTTCACCATCTTGCACTGCATCGGCGATCGATTGCCACGTTGCAGCAAGTCGAACGTTGGACTTCCCACGACCGAGCAACCGGAGCGAACGCAACAGCGGAACCCCAGCGCGCAACAAATCCCCAAGTTGGCGATACGAATTCGCCAACGCGCGAGCACCAACGCCGCGTGACCGTGGGGCCCGACGCTCGGCAACCTTTGTTGGCGAAAGCCCACGCGACTGCAGATCCGCCAACGCGGCCATTTCCGACGCGGCATCCAGGGTGCCGGCAACACGGACACCAACGGAATCACGGGCCTCGTAAGCAAATGTCGGCACGGGCGAGATACCGGGCTGCGGGGTTGCGGTTGCGGTGATGCGTCATGGGTTCGTATTGGTCGTGGTTGTGGCATCACGGTTGCGTGCTGGGTTGCGTTGAGGCACCACGCCTGCCGACTGGCCCGCATTCGCCTTACGAGGACGGCCGCTGCGCGCGGCCCAGTCCTCTCCGGCGCCTGCCGGCCAGATGGGGGTGTTCCACAATCCCTGGCATCCAAGTGCCTTCCGTGTTCGAGCCCCCACAGTGAGCACGGGATCCTCGGTAAGCGGCGTGTGAAACTGAGAGGTCCGGCAGTTGGACGTGCGAGTCGTGGGTGCCAACCGGACGAACAGATTCGCCCGAGGCTAAGCGGAACCTTGTGGAGCGCAGCCGTCCGCGTCCGAGGGTCCCGCGCGCAACGCAGGGGGCGGTCAACGACTCAACTCACTTCAACCGCTTGCATCACGCCCGCAAACTGGCCCGCATTCGCCTTACGAGGACGGCCGCTGAGCGCGGCCCTGTCCTCTCCG
>CAMDCW010000060.1 GCA_945890745.1 Phycisphaera mikurensis NBRC 102666 | reverse complement strand
CAATCGCTCGTGTCTGGGTCGCCACCAGAATTTTTGGACCCTTTCGTGCAAGCACCCACGGTCCGAGCACGGCATCGTTCATCAGTTCACTGGTTCGAATGATCGGTCCAAAGAAGGTCTGTCCGTGGATGCGTACCGGGCGGGCTCCCCAGTCGAGGCGAGCGGCGCCGATAGCGCCCACAGTGACGAGGGCCGGAGCTTGTGGCGAAGGAACCGCGCCTTCCGAGGCATGAACACGACCGCGCAGGCCGTAATAGTGCTGACGGAAGTCTGCTGTTGATCGCATCCAATCATCAAGTGTTCCAGCAGTGCATGACGCGCAGGGATCGGGAACTCCGCGAGCAGCAGCAAGCGCCGCACCCCATGCGCCGCCCGAACAGCGTTGACGAGCAATACGGTGCAGCCGTCCGTCGGCGTTGGCAATTCGTACCGTTGCCGGTGCGCGCCGCGTCAATAATGGAATACAAGTTCGCACCGCAGCGCCAAAGGTGTTGTCTGGCAACATGATCACGGCAGCAAGCTTCATGCGCGCTTCGCATGCCATGCGAATGGGCAGCGCATCCGCCGCCGAAAGCGTTGACATGGGTTGCAACAAGGCCACGGTGCCGCGCGGCGCCAGTTCGGTGCCAAGCAATAGAAATACAGACGCGGTATCGGCATAACCCGCAACATGACCATCGAATCGTTTGAGTAGCGCTCCTTGTTCTGCGCGCGAACGCACCGACTTCTTACCAAGCTGGCTCAGAAATGGTGGATTCCCAGCAACAAGGGAGTATTCGCATCCTGCCCATGCGCCTTCCACCAATGCATCGCCGCAGCGAATGGATGAGCGCCACAACGCAGCCGCGCCGCCGACGCGCAGTCGTAATCGCACGCACGTGACAGCTGCCGCAAATGGGTCAAGGTCCATGCCGTGCACTGCTGCAGCAATGCTCGCACCGGTCCATCCATTCGCTTTGAGTCGATCAGCGATCGCCACAAGAAAGTTGCCGGTTCCGCACGCCGGGTCACATGCGCTGAATGCCTTCGTTGGGCGCGCCGTCATGGCGGCATCCAGTACCCGCGTGACCGTATCGGTTGGCGTGTACCAAGTGCCCGCGCGGCGAGCGACGCCTTTGGACTCTGCCGCACGCTTTACTTCTTCGTATCCAGCCGCGATATCTTCAATCCACGCCGCTTGTGCAGCGCGCGGAATGACATCACACGCCTCCTCGACGGCATCAGTCAGCAGTTCCGCGTGGCTCGCGTTCATCAATCACCCGATAGCGCGGTCTCTCGGTCGCGTGCGGTGCGCTCCATGCGGCGCCGTTCTGCTTCGCGCAAGATGCGCTTACGCATGCGGACTGCAATCGGCGTGATCTCTACCAGTTCATCCTCGGCGATGTACTCAAGAGCCATTTCCAGGCTCATGGAACGGGCCGACTTCAGAACCAGCGTGGCTTCCTTGTTCGCTTCGCGCACGTTGGAGAACGGCTTCATACGCACGGCATTGACTACCAAGTCATTGTCGCGCGCATTCTCGCCAACCAGCATGCCTTCGTACACCGGATCGCCGGGGCTCACAAACATGGTTCCGCGTTCGCACAGTTGCAAGAGAGCAAAGGTGGTAGCGGGTCCAGAATCATTGCCAACCATCACGCCGCACTGGCGCTTGCGCACCGCGCTGGTGACTGGGCGATAGCCGAGGAAGGAGTGATGCATGACTGCCTCGCCGGCAGTGGCATTCAGGAGACGGGTACGGAAACCGATCAGACCACGCGCAGGAATATCTGCATCAATGTGCATGCGAAGACCGCGCTGATCGACCTTCAGAATTTCGCCGCCGCGTTGGCCCAACAGTTCAAGGGCGGAACCCATGCTGGCGGTATCGGTATCGAGGCTGACGCGTTCGTACGGCTCATGGCGCACGCCATCAATTTCACGCTCAATGACTTCTGGCTTACCAACGGTCAGCTCAAAGCCTTCGCGACGCATATTTTCCAAGAGCACGCCCAAGTGCAACAGACCGCGTCCAGAGACTCGGAATTCATCAGAGCCATCGCCAGGCGAGACGCGCAGTGCTACGTTTCCGCGCAACTCGCGCTCGAGCCGTTCGGCAATCTGCCGGCTGGTGACAAACTTGCCTTCCTTGCCCACCATTGGACCGTCATTGATTCGGAAGACCATGTGCAGCGTTGGCTCGTCAACCTTGACGCGCGCCATCGGCATTTGATTCTCGACATCCATCAAGGTGTCGCCAATTTCGATGTCCGGAATACCTTCGATCGCGCACAGATCTCCTGCGCGAATTTCCGAGACTTCGCGGCGGCCCAGGCCTTCAAAGCGATTCACCTTCATGACCTTGGCCTTCTTCACGGTGCCGTCAGACTTACTGACTGCAACCTGTTGGCCGGCCTTCAAGATGCCGTTGTAGACGCGACCGATGGCAATTCGACCAACGTATTCGCTGTAGACCAAGCTGGTCACCAACGCCTGAAGCGGAGCGTCAACATTCTCGGCTGGCGCCGGAACGTGCTCGGCGATCATGCGGAACATGTCATGCACGCCCTTGTCGCGGACGTTGATATCGCGGTTGGCCCATCCAGCGCGACCGGATGCGTAGATCACTGGGAAGTCCAGTGCAACATCATCGGCGCCAAGATCCACCAAGAGGTCAAACACTTCATCAATCACTGCCGATGGTCGACCGTCGGGACGATCAACCTTGTTGACCACCACGATCGGACGCAGGCCAAGCTCGAGCGCCTTACCAAGGACGAACCGCGTCTGCGGCATCGGACCTTCGACGGCATCAACAAGCAACAGGCATCCATCAGCCATACGCAACACGCGTTCCACTTCGCCACCGAAGTCGGCGTGGCCCGGTGTGTCAAGAATATTGATACGGAACTCTTGTCCCTCAAGGTCGCCGGTGCCGGCACCGAAGACATAGTTCACAGCGCAGTTCTTCGCCAGAATGGTGATTCCGCGCTCGCGCTCAAGCGGGTTGGAATCCATCACGCACTCCTGATCAGGAGCGCCGACCTTAAAGGTGCCGGCCTGCTTGAGGAGCGCGTCCACGAGCGTGGTCTTACCGTGGTCAACGTGGGCGATAATGGCAACATTGCGAAGCGGCATGCGGTGGGTCCGTTGGTGAGTGCGAAGCCACATCCGTGGGCAGCGCTGGGAGCCCCGTAGTGTACCGAAACAATGCGCAGTACCCAAGCAGAATTCTCACATATCGGCGGTTCGGGCCGCTGCGTGGACTGTGTTGGTATGGCTAAGACGCTGACAAATCACTGGAACGCCGCACTAAATAGGTGCCGTTCACCCCTGTCCCCATTTTCGCCGGTGTAGTGAGTCGAGACGTCCACCGCCCCTCCGTTGCGCGCGGGACCCTCGGACGCGGACGGCTGCGCTCCACAAGGTTCCGCTTACCGAGGATCCCGTGCTCACTGCGGGGGCTCGCCTCCCGAAGGCACGTGAACACCACGTTCTGTGGAACACCTCCATCTGGCCGCAGGCGCCGGAGAGGATAGGGCCGCGCTCAGCGGCCATCCTCGTAAGGCGGATGCGGGCCAGTACGAAAGCGTGTTGCATCAGGGCCAGTACGCAAACGTGCTGCAACATCGCCGTCAGTACGCAAGCATGATGCAACTGCGCCCCGTGTTACAGCCCGTACATTGCCGGCACCTTCGCATGCAAATGCCGCATGAATGGCTCTGCGCTCAGTGGCGCACCGGTGACGTGTTCGCAGAGTGCCGCACTGAGGTGCCGGCGACCGTGTCGATGAATGTTGGTGTTCAGCCAGCTGAGGAGTGGGCGGAACTCGCCGCGGGCAAAGCCGTCGTCAAGACCGGGGATCACCTCGCGCGCGCGCTCAAAGAACTGCGCGGAATACAGCGTGCCCAGCGTGTAGGTCGGGAAGTAACCAATCATGCCGCCCGACCAGTGCACGTCCTGCAGACATCCCCGACGATCGTCCGGCACGGTGAGTCCCAAGTAATCCTTGTACAAACGATTCCACTCAGCCGGCAAGTCCTTGACATCAAGGTCGCGGGAAATCATGGCGCGCTCCAACTCAAAGCGAATCATGACGTGCATGTTGTAGGTGGTTTCGTCGGCGTCAACGCGAATGAATCCTGGTTCCACTACGTTGGCTGCCTCGTACATCTGCTCTGCTGAGAACTTGTCGGCGGTCGATCCGAAATACTCAGGCATCTGCTTCTTTGCCCACTTGAAGAACTGCAGGCTGCGACCGACTTGGTTCTCCCACAGGCGGCTCTGGCTTTCGTGAATGGACAGGCTGACGGCCTCGCACATTGGAGTGGAGATCCAGTCCTGATCGAGCCCCTGCTCGTACATTCCGTGGCCGGTTTCATGCATGGTGCTACCAAGACCGTCAAGCATGCAATCAGCGGAATAACGGCTGGTCATGCGAACATCGCCGCCGTGACTACCGCCGCAGAATGGGTGCGTGCTGCGGTCCAAGCGCCCGCGTTCAAAGTCAAATCCGATCGACCCACTGACGAATCGTGCAAAGCGTTCTTGTGCATCGATATCCATCGGATGCGAATTGAACGAGTTGTCTGGGCGGCGTGGTGCGCCCTTGACGGCATCGATCAGCGGCTGCAGGCGTTCGCGCAGTGGCGCAAACACGCCTTCCACGTACTTGGCGGTGCAACCCGGTTCAAAGCCATCGGCAAGCGCATCCCAGCGCTCGCCCGTACTGCGATTCCAGCCAAAGCAATCAGCCTTCTGCTTATTCAGGTTGACGATCTTCTCGAGCCACGGGCGAAACCGTGCAAAGTCGCTCGCCTTACGCGCCTGCGCCCATTCGTGTTGGGCAATGCTGGAAACCGAGGCGAGCTCCTCAACGAGTGCAGCCGGAAGCTTGGTGGCGCGCTCCCAGTCGCGACGGAATTCACGGATATTGACTCGGTCGGGGTGCGTTTCCGGAAGCGATGCGGTTGCCTCCGCTGCTGCTTCAAGCAGTTCGCCCAGTCGCTTGTCCGTAGCCATGCCGTGCTCAAGCCGCGCTAATTGCGCGAACTGCCGAGCGCGATGCGCGAGACCGCCGTTTGGCATCATCGTCTCTTGGTCCCAACCAAGGATCGCAGCGGTGCTTCCCAAGATCCGGGCTTCACGCGCAAGCTCGGTGGCGGCAATGACTGTGGGATGTGACGTGGCGGTTGGTGCGACAGAAGGACTCATGGTGCTCATGATTGCATCATAGGACCATCGGTCTGAATGGTTGCCCGTGAACAGCTCATGAAAATCCACCCCGCAAACGCGCGATGCGCGCTCCATAGTGGAACGCGCATCGCGGACTTGGCAAGAAATTGGCTGAAACAGCTGCGTGGAATCAGCTCTTCGGTGCAATCGGTGCCGTCTGCGGCGGAGCTGATGTGGTGCTCGCCGGAACGATCGGCTCCACGTACTTCACGACGCCCTCGCGACCGGCATCAACGCGATTGCGCGCGTGATCAATAGCACCCCATCCACGAGAATCCTTGGCAGCCTTGTCCGCACCAGCATCGACAAGCAACTTGATCTTGTCGACATCGCCGTATGCGCACGCCACCAAGAAAGGCGTCATTCCCAGGGAGTTCCGCACAGTGATGTCCGGGTTCTTTGCAAGAATGATCTTGACCGTCTCGGTCTTGCCGGTGCGGAGCGCGCGCATGAGCGCAGACTCACCAGTCAAGCGATCGATGGCCTTGACGTCTGCACCCTTGGCGATGAGTACCGCCACCGTCTCTGGCTTGCCGACGCCGGCAGCCCACATGAGCGGCGTCATACCGTTGACATCCTGAATGTTTGGATTGGCATTGGCGTCCAGAAGCAACACGACGGTCTCAGTGGTTCCCAGTCCGGATGCCCAGAGAAGCGGCGAGCCCTGAACTTGGTCACGAGCATTGACGTCGCCGCCAGATGCCAAGAGTGCCTTCAGTACATCAATCTTGCCGCGCTCTGCAGCCACGGTCACCGGGGTCTTGCCGGTGCGGTCTTGGGCATTCGGATTGGCCTTCGCGTCCAGGAGCATCTTGACGATCTCCATGTTGCCGCTCTCAGCAGCAAAGTGCAACGCGGTGCGCTGTGACATGCGCTCCGGAGCCTCAGTTCCGCCGCCAGCAGCAAGTGCTGCCTTCATTGCAATCGGATCAGCCGAGCGCGCTGCCAGCACAGTTGCCGGTGCAGCCTCGGTTGGCTTGGTCGGAGGCGGAGGATTCATTCCTGGCTTGAGTGAGCGCTTCACCAACAGCGAAAGCTGCGGCGCCTTCGGGCAGTCGGTCATGATGGAGATCTTCACTGAACTACCAGTGGCTTCCCACTTCTTCCAGTCGATCGACACTTCGTGCTCAACCTTTGATTCAGTTGGAACGCTGACCAACACGTCAGGAAGGACGCTGGTGATCTTGAACGGTGCGTTCTCAACGCTGACCAACTTGACGACCATCGGGGGTGCATCAGGTGATGTTGGGCCGTCGAGCATGTCCTGCGAAATGGTGATGTACGCCTTGACATCGCCCTTCACGGTCAGCATCTGCGGTGCGTGACCCTCAATCTGGAAGGTCACCATCTTGGTCAACTGAATTCCCGCCTTGGCGCCGGGCTTCAGAGTGATATCAATTTCAGCCGAAGCACCCGGAGCGATTTCTCCCGGAGGTGCAGTCGTGGTGGTGCAGCCGCAGCCAGGAACGATCTTCGAGATCTTCACTGGCTTGTCCAGAATGTTGGTGATCTTGATCTTGCCGGTCTTCGCAACCTCAGCCGACATCTCGCCGAGGTTCAGAATGTCTGGCTCAAACTTGATGGCTTGACGCGCGTCCACTGGCGCTGTTGGCGCCGTTGGCGCGGCAATCTGAACAGGCGTGATCGGACCGTTCGGATTCATCGCGCCTTGTGCCGGAACACCCTTGGTGTTCACGGTCTCAGCCCCCCTTGGAGCCGCACGGACTGTTCCAGGCTCAGTTGGAGCCGGAGCCGGCGCCTGTTGGGCGGCGAGCAGCGCTGCGCACGAAAGGATGGTGAGGCGGGCGATGAATGTGTGGGTCGACTTTGAAGTGTTAGCCATGGGGTCGTGCTGCCTCTGTCAGGGGTGGATCATCCGGTGTACGCGCCGTTGATCCTGTGCTGAACGCGCCAAGCGCCCAGCGAATTTCGTTAAAGAAGCATCGTACCGCGACCTTCTTCAACGCCGTGCTTTCTTGCACGATAAGAATTATCTATCGGCGGGTTATATGACTTGTTCATGAAATTCGGCGCCAAATTGGAAATATGCGCTGCCCCGAGGTTCCGTACACTTCTCCTCCCATGTCGATCCGATTTGATTCGCTCCCGGAACACGTTCAGCGCCCCCACGTCCGCCGCTTTATCCCGGTGGTAACCCCCGCCAAGGCCAATGACCAGGAAGGCAAAGAGCATGACGTCACCCTGCTCGTCCTACAGGACCCCCTCCGGCTATCGCCCCAGCCATTCATGATGCCGCTGCAGGGAGCCAACCAGCAGCAAATTCAAGCGCAGGTGAATCAGTGGATCGGCCTGCTGTTGGCACTGAATGGTGAGCAACACATCGAGGAAGTCTTTGAACGCATTGGCGTGCCTGCCGAGGCGCAGCCGCAGTTGCTGCAGATGCTGGGCAAGCTTGATGAGCTCGGCTATCTATGGGGACCAACCAGCGAAGCGCTTGAGAAGTCCAAGATGGACGACATTCGAACGCGCGGCTCATTCCCGCTGCCCGAGGAGGCGCGCCGTCCAGAGATTGCTGAACAACTCCGCGCCTTCATGACCGACAATTTGGCGAAGGCCGATGATCCGGAGTTTGAGAGCCCGGTGATTGGCATCGTTGCCCCGCATTTGGATTACGGACGCGGCGCTGCCAACTATGCCGCTGCGTACAAGTGCCTGGAAACCGGCGCGCGCGAGCGACCCGACCGCGTCGTAGTGCTTGGCACCAATCACTTTGGGCTTGGCGATGGCGTGGTGATGACTGAGTTCGGCTTTGAAACCCCGCTGGGCACTGCCCGCGCAGACGCAGCAATCCTTGAGCGACTCCGCGATGCATTTGGCGACAAGCTCTTTAAGGATCAGATCGACTTTGCTTCGGAACACTCCATTGCCCTACATATTCCGTGGATTCAGCACCTGTACGGCGATGTCCCGGTGATTGCAGCGCTGGTGCCGGATCCAAACATTGGTCTGATCACTGACGATGGCGAGCGTGTTGGAACCAAGGAATTTGCGGCAGCCCTCAAGTCCATCCTCGCGCAGACCGGCGGTCGCACGGTGTTTGTTTCGAGCGCCGACCTCAGTCACGTGGGCCCGCAGTTTGGCGATCAAGCCCCGCTTGATGAAAAGCGCCGGCATGCCGTCGAGCAGTTTGACCGTGAGCTCTTGGGCGAATTCATCGGCGGCGGCGAACCTTTCTTGGCGCACGTTGCCAAGACGGGTAATGCCAATCGTTGGTGCTCGATCGGCAACATGTACGTCACCGCCGTCTGCGCCCCACACCGGACGCGGGAAATGGTGAAGTACGAACAGTCGGTCGACCCAAATGGTGCGGCGATGATTTCATCAGCAGCGCTGGCGCTGTTGGCGTGACGGAACACGTACTTGCTGTGCTGGATGTGCGGTTTCACGCGAAGTTGCATGCTTCGTTGCATGCGCATGTGCATCGGCGACTGCAGTGCCGTTCGCTCACGCGTCGGTGGCGGCAACACGCGTCGGCACAGCGCGACCAATCCGTGCAAGTACCGCGCGCAGATCGCTCCACACTTCGGCGCGCACTTGTCGCGTGTATGTACGCAGTACGTACGAGGGGTGGTACGTGGGCATGACCGGAATGCTTGGGCACGAAGCGCCCGCCGGTGGGGTCCACGTTTGCCACGTACCGCGAATCCGTGAGATTCCTGCGTCGACTCCACAGATCCATTTGGTCGCCGGGCCTCCCAGCGTCACCAGGACACGCGGCTGTACCGCCAACACTTGTTCCAGTAGGTATGGGCCGCAGGCGGCAATGTCTTCGGGAGTTGGCGCGCGATCACCCGGCAATCGCGACTTCAGCACGCTGGCGATGTAGACATCCGCGCGCGTCAGACCCATGGCGCGAATCATCTCGTCAAGCTTCTCGCCAGCCGGTCCCATGAACGGACGACCGGCGCGCTCTTCTGGCTCACCAGGAACCTCGCCAACAAACATGATCTCTGCATCGGGCGCGCCCTCGCCAAAGACGAGTTTGCCTTTCACATTAGAAACCGCACACAGTTGGCACGTGGTTGCGTGGCGCGATTCAATCTCTGCCAAGCGTGCTACGCGTTCTTCACGTGAACCAGCCGGGACCGCAACAACGGCACGCACAACAGCGGGAGCATGCACAACGTCCTTCACCTGCACCACGGCTCGCTGTTGCGTTTCGCGTGATACATCACGTGATCCGTGCAACGGACGCGGCGATACATCAAGACCGAGCGCGCGATCAAAGCGCGCAAGCACGGCGTGGACAGTCAACGGATCAGGCATGAGTCGTCAGCGACGACGCGCGCTTGCGGACGGAGTTTCCTTCGGAGCTGCCTCAGGAAGCTGAACGAGCGACTGCGTTCGCAGCACCAGTCCAGAGCCTGCACGCAGGTGGTAACTCTGCGAGTGAATCTCGTTACGGAAGCGCTGCATGTCAATGATCGACAGGTTTGGCTTGCCGTTTGGGTCGGTCCAGCAGGTCATCAACGAATCACTGTCGCGACCATGCTGCAGCATTTCCTTGTAGGTACCGAGGTACAGATGATCACTGAGCGATTCCGACTGGATGGTCGTCATGTACGTGATGTTCTCGGTGATTTTCTCTTCATGGTCGTGCTCGCCCGCGCATGGGAGCGTGCCGGCCAAGCCGCGATCTGGAAGGCTGGTGGGATTGTCAACTACCACTTCGCAGAAGGTGATGGCGCCGTATTGGAAGCGCACACAGTGACCACCCTTGAAGATCCAGCCCTCAAACTCGTAATCGCCGTGCTGCATCTTGCGGCGCGCTTCAATCCCAAAGAACTCTGGATGAACGGCCCGGCGATACAGAAGCATCGCGTAGGCGTGCGGATTGGAGGCCTTGGGTGGATTGACGTTGGTTTCGAGTGGGTCGTGCATAGTGTTTGGTTTCAGCGAATATCTGGCTGATCGCTCATTGTCGCGGATTCCGCAAAGAACTCAATCCCTAAAGTCGACAGTTCTTACAGATTGTGCCTTTGCACCTGAAAAACAACGAATTTCGGTCGTATACCACCACGCATACGGCGCAAAAAGGTGCCCGGATCCCCATTTCGCGGGATCCGGGCATAAGTGTGGGCGACACGGACGGTAAGCCGGATTCTGTCAGCGGCAAAGCCGCGTACAGCCATTTATCTAGGCCAGTCGTTGCCGACTGGCTCCAGCACGCGACCCGCCCCGATACCCGTGGACACGGGCGTCGACGGAAACCGTCGACCGAGACTGCTTGCGCTTGCACGCAGTGGGGTTTGCCATGCCCTGGCCGTCACCGGTCAGGCGGTGCGCTCTTACCGCACCGTTTCACCCTTACCACGCACGCCCGAAGGCGCCGTTCGGCGGTTTGCTTTCTGTTGCACTGTCCCGCATGCGCGCCCACGCGCACGGGTGGCCGTTAGCCACCACTGTGTCCAATCGTGTCCGGACTTTCCTCCCCAAGCCGTGAGGCTTGCGGCGGCTGTATGTCCACGGCGCGATGGTAGCAGCGCTTGATGTACGCCAACACAATCAATCTTTGACAGACGTCGGACGACATCGCAAAAACAACCTCGCGATCCGAGCAGTGCGCGGATCGCGAGGAGTAAATCCTGTCAAATCAACTGGAAATACGCGGTTTGGCAGTTGGGGTCCGTCGTAAGGCCCAAATGCCGCTCACGCATTCAGCGAGCGGTGGATCACGCAGCCTGAATGGCTGTGATCTCAACGCGCAAGTAATCCTGACGATGACCAGCCTGGCGTCGATAGCCCTTACGGCGCTTGTACTTGCCGGTGCGGAGCTTGTCGCCCTGCACGTCGCCGACGATCGAGGCAACAACGGTTGCGCCCTTGAGGTACGGCATGCCGAGCTTGGCAGCGGTTCCGTCGCCGGAGCCAACCGCGAGCACCTTGTCGAAGGTCAGTGACTTCACGTCATCTGCCACCTCGCGCGTATCGAGGTCGACGATGTCGCCGACGTTCACCTTGATTTGGGTTCCACTGTCCTCGAAGATCGCGTACACGGTTCTGCTCCTTAATGTGCCCCTCAAGCGGGGTTGCCCCTCAAACACGACGGCGATCGCCGGCGCGGGGGAATCGGGGAGTGTAGCGGAAATCCGGGTTCAAATCCACCCCCCCAGAAGGGGGAAAGATCTTGTTACTCGGACCTCAGCAATGCCGGCGACAGGAATCGAACCTGCAAGGGTTTAGAGCCCGGCGGATTTTGAGTCCGCTGCGTCTGCCAGTTCCGCCACACCGGCGTGTGTGACTTGGGTCATTCGTCCCCAACTGCTGTGACAGTGTAGTTGGGACTCTCTTTGGTGATTTGGATGTCGTGCGGGTGATTTTCAACGACCGTTGCGCCCGAAACACGGACGAATTGGGTCTTGGCTCGGAACTCATCAAGTGAACTGCAACCACAATAGCCCATCGCGGCGCGCAGTCCACCCACCATTTGATACACGAAATCGGCAAGCTGCCCACGGTACGGCACCCTGCCCTCAACACCTTCCGGAACATATTTGCGGCTATCGCGGATGGATGCTTGTCCATAACGATCGGACGAGCCGAGCGTCATAGCCCCGGCGCTACCCATGCCGCGGTAGGTCTTGAAGTGTCGTCCGCGATGAATCACCAATTCGCCGGGGCTCTCTTCGAGGCCAGCAAACAGGCTTCCAAGCATGACTGATCCTGCACCCGATGCGATGGCCTTGGCAATGTCGCCAGAGAGGCGAACGCCGCCGTCGGCGATGACTGGCACTTGCCCGCGCGCGCCTTCGACGGCGTTCATGATGGCGGTGATTTGCGGCACGCCAACGCCAGTCACCACGCGGGTGGTGCAGATGGAACCAGGACCGATGCCTGCCTTGACTGCATCAGCACCAGCGTCCACAAGCGCGCGTGCGCCATCAGCTGTCCCAACGTTTCCAGCGATCACTTCAATCTGGAATCGCTTCTTAATCTCGCTGACCGTACGCATGACATTCAGGCTATGACCGTGAGCAGTGTCAACCACAATCACGTCAACTTCAGCTGCAACCAGCCGCTCCACGCGATCAAGTTGCATGATGCCCACCGCAGCGCCAACACGCAGCCGCCCGCGCGCGTCGCGACATGCCTGTGAATGCTTAGTGAAATTGTCAATATCACGCATGGTGATCAAACCGGCGAGGCGTCCATCGGTATCGATGAGCAGCAGCTTCTCAACGCGGCCGCGATTCAGAATCGCCTCAGCAAGCGTCGGCGTTGTGTCAGCCGGCGCGGTCACCAACTTATCTTTGGTCATCACGTCTTGGACGCGTGTCTCGGCGGGATGATCGACAAAGCGAATATCGCGCCGGGTCAGGATGCCAACCACGCGCGTGCGTCGCGTGCCGTCTTCGGTGACCGGAAATCCGCTGACGCCGTATTCACCCATCAACTGCTGGGCGCGCTGCACGGTGTCAGTGGGCGCAAGCGTGACGGGATCGGTGATGATGCCGTTCTCAGTTCGCTTGACTTTCTGAACTTCGAGCGCCTGCCGCTCCGGCGAAATATTTTTGTGGATGATGCCGATGCCGCCCTCTTGGGCCAATGCAATGGCGAGCGCAGATTCGGTCACCGTGTCCATGGGCGCAGAGACCAGCGGGATATTCAGGCTGATGCGCCGGGTGAGCTGTGTCCGCGTATCAGCAGACTCTGGCGTGATCTCGCTGTAGCGCGGAATCAGCAGGACATCGTCAAAAGTGATTCCGTCTTGGACAATCTTGTGCTCCATCTGCGGGATGTTACAGAGCCCGCTCGCGCCGTTCACGGGCGAGGCACAGTTTCGGCAGTTCGTGCTACCCTGCGGGTCTCCCCCGACGGTCGTCCGCGGGTGGTCGACCAGGTCAGCGGCTCTGCCCGCAAACCTGCCGAGGATGGCCAGTGTGGCCATGACCCGTCGCCCGCCTTTTTGCGGTCCAGATGGAACCGTATGGGGTCCCCCTTGCGGAGGTGACCTGAGTGTCAGGCAACGACGGAAAGCAGTACCTCACCAGCCCCATCAAACTTGATCGCCGCGGCATGCAAGACGGCGACGGGATGAAGGCATGGACCCTTTGGCTCTCCGCGATCATTAAGTTCGGCGGGAGCGACCTTATTGTGAAGTCGGACCTGAAGCCGCGCATTCGCCATCGCGGTGTCCTCAAAGACATTGAAACCGATGTCATCACCCAGGAACTGATGTTCCAAGTGGCCAAAGATGTCCTGGACGCCGGTCAGCAGGAAGTCTTCTGCAACAAAGGCTCGATGGACTTTGCTTACGACTACGACGACAAGAACCGCTTCCGCGTGAACATGTTCATGGCGCGTGGAAAAGTTTCGATCGCCGCGCGTCTCATCACCAGCAACATCAAGAAGTTTGAAGACCTCTACCTTCCGCCCAGCCTTGGCGAGGTAGCGCTTCTTTCGCAGGGCCTGGTGCTCTTTGCAGGCGTTACCGGCAGTGGTAAGTCCACTTCGATCGCGGCCATGCTGCAATACGTCAACGAGCGCCGCAAGGTGCACATCGTGACCATTGAAGATCCGATTGAGTACATCTTCAAGGATGACAAGGCCACCATCAATCAGCGCGAAATCGGCATTGATTGCGTCAATTTCAATGACGCACTGCGCGCGTTGGTTCGTGAAAATCCGGACATCGCGCTGGTGGGTGAAATGCGCGACTACGAAACGTTTGAAGCCGCCGTGCGTGCTGCTGAAACGGGTCACTTGGTGTTTGGAACCATCCACGCATCGAGCGCCTGGCAGACGTTTGGTCGTATTTATGACTTGTTCCCAGTGAATGAGCGTGAGCAGATTCGCAAGCTGTTGGCCTACAACCTGCGCGCCATCGTTTATCAAAAACTCCTGCCGACATTGCATGCGCACATTGCGCGTATTCCAGCACTGGAAATCCTGATCAACACCCCTGCTGTTCAGAAGTACATCTTGGAAGCACGCGAAGGCGAACTCTTGGACATCATCAAGGGTCGCGAAGCAGGCATGCAAGACTTCACCACCGCATTGGTTGACTTGGTGGAGAAGGAATTCATCCATCAGAGCGTCGCGCTGCAGTCGACGCCGAAGCCCGAGGAG
>CAMDCW010000059.1 GCA_945890745.1 Phycisphaera mikurensis NBRC 102666 | reverse complement strand
GGGATCCTCGGTAAGCGGCGTGTGAAACTGAGAAGTCCGGCAGTTGGACGTACGCCCCGTGGGTGCCAACCGGACGAACAGTTTCGCCCGAGGCTAAGCGGAACCTTGTGGAGCGCAGCCGTCCGCGTCCGAGGGTCCCGCGCGCAACGAAGGGGGCGGTAGACGACTCAACTCACTTCAACCGCGCGCCCGCGTACTGGCCCGCATTCGCCTTACGAGGACGGCCGCTGAGCGCGGCCCTGTCCTCTTCGGCGCCTGCGGGCCAGGTCATGATCTTTGGCAGAACGTGATGTTGACGCGTTTGGTAGGCAGGGAAACCCTGCGAAAATAGGGACAGGGGTGAACGGCACCTATTTATGACGAACGGGGTATGCCGCGCAAAGCTATCCTTGACCCTTCACCCTGCCCCCCCCCACCATGCTCAAACGCACGCACACCTGCGGACAGCCACGCCTTGCCGATGCCGGTAAGACAATCGCCCTCAACGGATGGGTGAACACCTATCGCGACCAAGGTCGCGGACTCTTGTTCGTGGACATTCGCGATCGAGACGGCCTCTGCCAAGTGGTCTTCAATCTCGAACATGCCAGCCCCGAACTCGTGCAGCAAGCCAAGGCGCTCCGCCGCGAAGACGTGATCGGCGTGCGCGGCATTCTTCGGCTCCGTTCGGGTGAGCCAAATCACAAACTTGCGACTGGCGAGGTGGAACTGGCTGCCGAAGAACTTGAGATCTTCAACAAGGCCGAAAACCCGCCGATCCTGCCCGATGATCACGATGCAGAGAAGATCGGCGAAGAAACGCGCCTGAAGTACCGCTACATCGACCTGCGCCGCCCGCGCATGCAGCATATTTTGCGCACACGCAGCAAGGTCACCAAGTTGGCGCGCGACTACTTTGCAGCCAACGGATTTGCGGAAGTCGAGACCCCGCTCCTCATCAAGAGCACCCCGGAAGGCGCGCGCGACTTTATCGTTCCCGCGCGCCTGCACCAGGGCATGTGGTACGCACTGCCGCAGAGCCCGCAGCTCTTCAAACAAATCCTGATGGTGGCTGGTTTCGATCGCTACATCCAGATCTGTAAGTGCCTGCGCGACGAAGACCCGCGCGCTGATCGGCAAGCAGAATTCAGTCAAATTGACTTGGAAATGAGCTTTGTTGAGCGCGAAGACGTCATGACCATGATGGGCGGCTTTGCGCACGCGGTGTGGCATGACATCCTTGGCTATGACATTGGCCGCATTGAGCAAATGACTTGGCAAGAGGCCATGGACCGGTTTGGCATTGATCGCCCCGACCTGCGTAATCCGTTGGAGATTCGCGAGATCACCGACATCGTTGCTGGCAGCGAATTCCAGGTCTTCCAACAAGCCATTGAGAAGACCCGCGCGGGTCGTAGTGGTTGCGTAAAGGCCATCCGCGTTCCGGGCGGTGCTGAGAAACTGACGCGCAAGATGACGGATGGGTATTCCGAATTCGTCAAGCAGTTCAAGACCGGCGGCGTGGCGGTTGCAAAGTTCACCGCTGCTGGATTTGATACTGGCGTCGCTAAACATTTGGAGCCCTTCAAGGACGCACTCGTTGCGCGCCTGGCACTGCAGCCTGGTGACAGCGTCCTTATCGTGGCCGACCACTGGGATTCGGCCACGAAGGCGCTCGGCGAACTGCGCTTGAAGGTTGGTCGCGACATGGGCCTCGTCAACGAATCCGAGTGGCGATTCCTCTGGGTCATTGACTTCCCGATGTTTGACTGGGATGAGGATGGTCAACGATGGGTGGCCATGCATCATCCATTTACTAGCCCAAATCCCGACCAATTCCACCTTCTGGAGAGCGAGCCCGGTAAGTGCCTAAGCGCGGGCTATGACCTGGTTGTCAATGGCAGCGAAATCGCCGGCGGTTCCATTCGTATTCACCGGATGGACGTGCAAGAGAAAGTATTCAAGCTCATCGGTCTCACCAAGGAAGATGCCGACGCCAAATTCGGCTTCCTGCTCAGCGCGCTTCGGCACGGCGCTCCGCCGCACGGCGGCATCGCCTTCGGACTTGATCGACTGCTCATGCACTTGGTTGGCACCGACAACATTCGCGATGTCATCGCGTTCCCGAAGACGCAGTCCGGTGGCGATCTCATGATCGATGCACCGGGTCCAATTGATGAACAACAGATTCTCGACTGCGGCATGAAGGTGACCCTCTTAGAGAAGAAGTCGTAAAGCAACGATGGCCAGCCATCACACTGAAGCACGTACTCCACGCAAACCAAATCGCGCTGCAACCGCAGGCGCTGCGACTGTGACGACGACTACGCCCGTGCAGTCGAACCGACGCCGTTGGATGTTGCGCATCGGGCTGCTGGTCGTTGCGGGGGTCGTCATCACCTTTACTTGGCGCGTATTTGATCGGATCCTCAACGACCGCAGCCCGATCATCGTTGGAATTCTCCATTCACAGACAGGGCCGATGGCGGTCAGTGAATTGTCGATGATTGAGGCTGAAGTGCTTGCGCTTGAGGAAATCAATGCTGAAGGCGGCCTGCTTGGGCGCCCAGTGAAATGGATCATTGCTGACGGCGCCTCCGATCCACCGACCTTCGCCAAACAAGCCGATCGCCTCATTAGTAAAGACGACGCCTGCGTCATCTTTGGATGCTGGACCAGCGCCAGCCGCAAGGGTGTGCTGCCTGTTGTTGAGGCTGCCGACCATCTGTTGGTCTACCCGATGGCATACGAAGGCTTGGAGCAATCGCCAAACATCATCTACACGGGCGCTGCGCCGAATCAGCAAATTACCCCGGCTGTGCAATGGTGCCATGAGAAACTGGGGGCGCGTCGATTCTTCCTGGTCGGTTCCGATTATGTCTGGCCGCACTGCGTCAATGCGATCATCGGTGACCAACTTGCCGCGCTCGGTGCCGAGAAGGTGGCAGAGGCATATATCCCCTTTGGCGCCATGGATGTATCCGCGGCAGTGAACGCCATTGTGGACACGAAACCCGATGTTGTACTCAGTTCCGTGGTCGGCGATTCAGCACTTGCATTTGCACAAGCACTCCGGCAGGCGGGGGTCGACCCGGCCAAGACGCCGGTGCTGACTTTCGCCCTCGGTGAGAATGAATTGCACGCCATGCCGCTGGGAAGCATGGTTGGCAACTATGCCTCATGGAGTTACTTCCAGAGCATTGACCGTCCAGAGAATGTTCAATTCGTCAACGCGTTCAAAGCGCGCTACGGGCGCGACCGCACCGTGCAAGACGTGATGGAAACTGCGTATTTCAGCGTCAAACTCTGGGCGCAGGCGGTACGTGAGGCCGACAACACCGATGTCCGGCCGGTCCGTTACGCACTTCGCCGTCAAAGCCTGAACGCACCCGAAGGCACCATTGCGGTCGATCCGCAGACGCAACACACCTGGCGCCCCGTATCCATTGGGCGAATTCGAAACGACGGCCAATTTGAAATCGTCTGGCGAAGCCGAACCGCGGTACGACCGGTGCCGTTTCCATCTTCCCGCCCGCGCGAGGTGTGGGAAAAATTCGTTTTAGACCTCTACCGCAGCTGGGGCGGACAGTGGATTGCACCAGCGGCGGACCCAACCCGCGCCGCATCACCACCACGTGCTCTGCGCGAGAAACCCGCACCATGAACGAGCCCGCTACCCCAGCCGTTGCTGACACCCGAATTGCTATGCATCGATCGATCGCCGGGCGACTGCTGACGTGGTTTCTGCTGCTCTCGCTGGTGCCGTGCATTGCGCTGGCCGTGATCACCGCGAACATTGCAACCCAAGCGCTCGAGGGCTCAGTTCGCGAGAAACTGGTGCAAATCAATGCGGCAAAGTCCAGTGAGCTGGAAACATACGCACTGGAGAGACTCGCCGACGCTACGGCGATGGCGGGAGGCGCAGGCATGCGCCAAGCGATGGCTCGGCTCAATGAAGATGCCATCAGCGACCCGCAAGGCACTAAGAAGTCCGCGATCAATATTGACCGAACCGCCACGGCGCTGGGATACAAGCGGCTCTTACTGATCGATACGGCTGGAATCATTCGTTTGTCGGTTGACCCATCATTTACGGTGGGCTCTTCGATTCTCACTGGTGAACTCGCCACCTCGGAACTGACTGCCGGCTTTGACCGCGCACGCACGTTGTTGCAGTCGGAAATCACCGCCTTTCAACCCTACGGATCATCGCGCGAGCCGATCATGTTTATCACCAGTCCAATCGTCAGCGATGGACGCGTGATTGGTGTTTCTGCCGGAGGTCTTGGCCCAGAGCAAGTCTGGCGCATGCTCGCGGATGTCACGGGACTCGGCGAAACTGGCGAAATCGTCACCGCGCAACGCGACTCAACGGGGATCACCGTCACCTCCCCCACCCGCACGGACCCCGATGCTGCGTTCAAGTTCCGCCTCGCCACCGGAAGCGTCGGCGAGGTAACCGCCCGAGATGCCGCGAGCGGAAGCCGCGGATATGGCACCGTGACCGACGGCCGCGGCGTTGAAGTATGTGCCGCATGGTGCTACCTGCCCAGCTACCGTTGGGGGATGTTGGTGAAGCAGGATGCGAGCGAAGCCTTCGCTTTGCTGAACTTTCAACGCAACCTGATCATGTCTCTCACCATTGCCTTGGGCATTGGGGTAGTCATCACGGCACTCTTCGTGGCGCGTTCCATTTCCACGCCGATCCGCGCGGCGGTAGCCGTTGCGCGCCAAGTAGCCGCCGGCGACCTCCGTGCAGAAATGGGCACTACCTCCGAGGACGAAACCGGAGCGCTGCTCGACGCGATCCACACCATGACCACCGACCTGCGTGCGCTCATTGGCCGCATCCAGATGTCCACTGCCACGCTTGACGCCACCGCCACGGTGATGCAATCCACCGGTGCAGAACAGAAGCAGGTGATCGAGGATCACGGAGCCGCGACCGCCGAAGCATGCGCTGCGGTCCATCAGATCTCCACCACCAGCCAGGAATTGTTGCGCACCATGAATGAGGTCAACGAAATGGCCTCACACACGGGTCATCGTGCCGAAGAGGGTCGCGCCAACCTTGCAGGTATGGATTCCACCATGCAGCAATTGGCGAAGAGCACCGCCTTGTTCGGTGACAAGTTGACCAAGATCCGCGAGAGCGCTGACCGAATCAACCTGGTCATCGTCACCATGGCCAAGGTTGCCAACCAGACGAATCTCTTGTCCATCAACGCTGCCATTGAAGCTGAGAAGGCCGGCGAACACGGGCTGGGATTCCTTGTCGTCGCACGCGAAATCGCCTACCTCGCCACACAGACCGCCGTGGCATCGCTCGACATCGAACGCATGGTGCGTGAGATGGAAGGCAGCGTCAAGGCTGGTGTCAAAGAGATGGGCACCTTCTCTACTCAAGTCCAGGGCGGCGTTGAAGAGATCCGCGACATCTCCCGCAAGCTCGGCGAAATCATCTCGGCAGTGCAAGGGATTTCTGGTCGATTTGAGCAGGTCACCGTTGGCATGCGAGCGCAGTCACTGGGCGCGGATCAGATCCGTGACGCCATGGGCAGACTTGCCGAGGGCACCGCACGAACCGCCTCTGCCTTGGGCGATTTCAATAGCGCCACCAAGCACCTTCGCGATGCCGTGGATGGTCTCGACAACGAAGTTTCGCGATTCACTACTTGAACCCCTGACCACAATTTAGTCAGGCGCAATGCGGGTCATGATCCGCGCTGCACCCATGTCACCCCACACGTTGACGGTGGTGCGACACATATCAAGCAACCGGTCAACGCCGATCACGATGCCCATGGCGCCCACTGGCAATTTCTCGCTACCGAGCGAGGCATTGACTGCAGTGATCACAATGACCATTGTCACCAAGCCCGCGCTGGGAATGCCAGCAGCACCCACTGCCGCCAGTGTTGCCGTCGCTACCACCACGGCGAGTTCGCCAAAGGAAAGCTGTACGCCGTACAACTGGAACAAGAACACCACGGCCACCGCCTCATAAAGCGCAGTGCCGTCCATATTGAGCGTGGCACCAAGCGGCGCACAGAAACGCGTGGCTCGCTGCGAACAGCCGCCCTCAGTCTCGCACACTCGAATAGTCACCGGCAGTGTGGCGCTGGAACTCGCCGTTGCGAACGCCGTTGCCAACGCCTCGCGCATGGCCCACATGAACTTGAATGGATTGCCCCCGCCGAGTAGCACCTGGAAGATCGGCAGAATGATGAACATGTGAATGATCAATCCACCGATCACCACCGACATGTACAAGCCGAGCGGCCCCAGCAATTCTGCCAGGCCAACCTTGCCAACACTGGCGCTCACCAAGAGGAACGCGCCGATTGGAATGATCCACAGCACCCACCCCACCGCGCGCAGCAACGCTTCGTTCAATCCATTCAGTACCCGAGCGGCAGAATTGCCAGCATCGCCGCTCAGCGCCAGGGCTACACCCAGGACGATCGCAAAGATGATCATTCCCAGCGGCTGTCCCTCAGCCATGGACGCAAAGGGGTTGGCGGGAATCAACTGACGTGCAATCTGTAGCCACGCCGCGCCGAGCCCCTGCTCGCCGGCTGCCGTCGCCTGCATCAATTTGGGAGCAGCCTCAAACCGCTCGATGCCGCTGGTGGTGAGCGCCGTCACGTCGTCCGGCGCAAGGCCAAGTCCCGGACCAACCAACGTCACCAGCGTGGCGCCCAATGTGGCGGCCACCAACATGGTTGCCAAGAAATAAGCGCTGGTACTCAGTCCCAACTTACCGAGTCGAGAAGGATCGCCAAGCGAGGTGATTCCGGCAACAACACTGGTGAAAATCAACGGCAGCACCAGCATCATCAGCGGGCGCACCAAGATCAGATCGCCAGCAACTGAGAACCCAGACACGGTGGCGGTGGCGCCAATGCGGTGCAGCATTTCACCGACAATCATTCCGCCAATCAGCGCACCGATTGAGCCGGTGGCAACCCAGCGTTCCTTGCCTCCCAGCGTGCCGGCCATCAGTGCACGCCCTGCTCTGCAAGCCATCGTTCGCAATCAAGAGCCGCTTGGCAACCCATGCCCGCGGCACTCACTGCTTGGCGGTACTGCTGGTCCGCCACATCGCCCGCTGCAAATATGCCCGGAATATTGGTGGTACTGGCACGCGTGTGCAACGCCACGTAACCCTTGGCGTCAAGTTCAACACCCGAGCCCTGCAGGAACTTGGTCGCTGGCGAATGGCCAATGGCGATGAACAGTCCGCGGACATCAAGACTGCGCAGTGCGCCAGTCTTGAGATTTTTCACGCGCACCGACTCAAGTCGCTCGTCGCCAATGACGTCATCAACCGCGCTGTCCCACACCATCTCCACCTTCGGATTGGAAAGCACGCGGTCCTGCATGGACTTACTAGCGCGCAACGTGTCGCGACGATGGATCACATAGACCTTGCTGGCAAACTTGGTCAGGTAGCTCGCTTCTTCCATCGCGGTGTCACCACCACCAACCACTGCGAGCGGTTGGTTGCGGTACACGGGAAGTGCACCATCACACACCGCACATGCACTGACGCCGCCGCCATTCATGGCGAGGCGGATCTCGTTGGCTAAGCCCATCCAGTTGGCGGTTGCGCCGGTGGAAATAATCACACTGCGCGCCAGCACTGTCTGGCCGTCCGAATCAATCATTCGAAATGGCTGCTTGGAGAAATCACATTGATCAATATTGGCATCGACCACTCGCGTGCCGAATCGCTCCGCCTGCTCGCGGAACTTGGCCATCATGTCCGGACCCGTGACGCCGTGCGGAAATCCAGGGTAATTCTCTACTTCGGTAGTCAACATCAACTGCCCACCTGGAAGCACCGGGGCCGGATTGGTTGCCGGCACGCCCACATACACCACTGGGTCAAGGTTGGCGCGGGCGGCGTAAATGGCCGCGGTCCAACCAGCGGGACCGGATCCAATGATCAACACCTTCTCAGTCGATTGTTCAGACATGTGCTTCCTGTCCGCGAGCATCGCTCGCAGTCACTTACCACCAGCGGATCGGCTCAACGCCCGCAGCGCAGGCCACGCTACAAAGTCACCAGTCAATCCATCGTTGGTTGACTTCTGCGCGCCGCCATCTTCTTTATCCGCGCCGCGTGCGTACAACACGCCGCCGGAAATCTCCAAGCGACCAAAGTCGCTCTCAATGGCGCGCGGCGTCGCAAGATTCTCATACTGCCACCGACCCGCCGCTGGATCCCACGGATCAAAGTCAAAGCGCTTCATGGTGAACTGCGTGTACGTGCGATCGATACCACCCGGCCATGTACCGCTGTCGCGATAGGCCGCCACCACACCAAACGCCAACACGGTTCCGTTGAATTCGGCGTTGAGGCGCTGCCGCAATGCGAAGAGGCGCTGAATGTCATTGGCCATTGCCAGCACCATCGCGTAGCGCATCTTGTTGGTGCGACTGATCACCGTGGGGTTGTCGAGCAGCCCGTCGTAGTAACGAACGCGCCAGCGACGCCACCAATCGTCATAAATGCTGGTCAATCGGGCGCGCGTGGAATCAAGCGAGCCGTGAATATCTGCAATTTCAGCCCAGCGCTTGCCGGCACCAAAGCGCGCCAATGGTTCCTTACTCGCCTGCAAATTGCCCATGGTTGCCGCAAATTTCACGGTATCTGGCTGCCCCTGCGCATCAAAGAGCTGCATGATGAGCGCCTCGGCAAGCACGCGGTCGCCTTCGGGCATTTCAATACGCCGCAAGCGCTCGCCGTCGGTGGGATGGATGAATGCGTATCCGGACAACGCAAACTTCTTCACCACTGCAGCGGGAACATTAGCAAGGAATGTCTGCAGCACATCACGCTGCACGGATGCCATGTCGCACATTGCTTCCATGGCAAAGATCTTCTCCGCGAGCAGGTGCTGGTCGGCAACCTTACGGAGAAACTTCAACGCTGCAATGCCCAGGTCAAAGGCCTCTTGGTATTTCTTTTCCTCGCCCAGTCGATACATCTCTACTGCGACGAAGGTATTGATGACTGCCAGCGGCTTCAGATATGCCACATCCGACTCGTACACCGCCAGTCCGTCGCCGATTCCAATGAATGCGCCCTTCTCAACGTAGATCGGAGGGACACTCGTCCGGCCGTAGGGCAGGCAAAATGCCACCGCGGGCTGCGCATCCAACAACGCCTTGGCCATTGGACCGTTGGCGGCGGCCCACTCTTTCGCCTTCGACCAGTCTGCCATTCCCGGCCAGACCGCCAGAACGTTGAAGGTCGGACCCACCTTCATGGGCGGCGCGCTCATCGCTATGTACGCGTCGAGCACCCCCTTCCAGCACTTGCTCTTCTCTTGGATCACCTTGGCGGGCGCATTCAAGGCATCGACCGCCTTGGAGTCATCAGCGCGGGCGATCGCTCCGGGCAGATAAGCCATGGCAATGGTGGCAACGGTAGCGAGGGTCGTGGCGCGTGCAAGACGCATGCGGGTGGTCTCCAAATTAGGCGGCATTCCCGGCTCAGGATTTCCGATCCAGGTCGGGCGGCGAAGGGTAGCAGAAACTGCGCTAGACTCGCTCGGTTCTCCCCCGCACCCCACGCTCACCAAGCACTTCCAGCCATGACCGAAGTACCAGCTCCCTGCAATGTTCTCCTTCTCGGTACCGGCGGTCGTGAACACGCGATCGCATGGAAGTTGCGACAGTCACCACGACTCGGCACACTTTGGGTGCAGGCTGACGCCAACGCAGGTTTGGCGGCGCTCGGTCGCCGTTGTGATGCGCCGCTGTCACCACGCGAACGTTTCTTTCTGAAGAGTTGGCTCGACAAGAACGATATTCATCTGGTGATCGTCGGTCCGGAAGGTCCGTTGGCAGAGGGCATCGTTGATGACCTTGCTGCTCCAGGGCGCCGCATCTTTGGCCCAACGCGCGATGGTGCGCGTCTTGAATTTGACAAGTCATATGCCAAGACCGTCATGCGTTTGGCAAGTGTGCCCACCGCCGACGGACGTAGCTTTTCTAACTACGAACAAGCACGAACCTACGTTGAAGCGCGCGATACGCCGCTGGTCATAAAAGCCTCCGGACTCTGCGCCGGTAAGGGCGTGGTGGTCTGCGAGGACCGCGAAGAAGCGCTCGCAGCACTTGCCCGCATCATGGGCAAGCGTGAGTTTGGCGATGCTGGATCAACAGTGGTCATTGAAGAGCGTCTCTCCGGTCAAGAACTCAGCGTGCTCGCACTGGTTGACGGCAAGACCATCACCGTGCTTGACCCCTGCCAAGACCACAAGCAGGTGGGCGAAGGAGACGTGGGCCCGAACACCGGTGGCATGGGCTCCTATTGCCCGACTCCGCTCTCGACCGATTCCGTCATGGAGGAAGTCAGCCGCGATGTGCTCGTCTCCACCATCGACGCACTCCGACGCGAGGGGATCGAGTTCCGCGGCGTCCTGTACGCCGGCATCATGCTCACTGCCGGGGGCCCACGGGTTCTGGAGTTCAACACCCGATTTGGGGACCCGGAGACCCAACCCCTGATGGCGCGCCTGCAGGGCGACTTGGTGGAAATCCTCTGGCGGACCGCTGGCGGAGAGCTGGACGGCAACGAATTGTCCTTTGACCCCCGATCCGCCTGCTGCGTGGTGGTGTGCAGCGAAGGCTATCCCGGCACGGTTCGAACCGGCCAGGTGGTCGAGGGCTTGGAGACGGCCGCAAATGTGGCCGGTCCAGGCGAGGAAGTGATCATCTTTCATGCGGGAACGACCACGGATCCACAAGGAAACATCGTCACCGCGGGCGGACGAGTCTTCGGGGTGACCGCGCTGGCAGCCGACCTGCGTCGCGCGCAGGAGCTGGCCAACCTCGCGGCGAGCCGAATTCGGTTCCCGGGGGCGTTCTTCCGCCGGGATATTGGGCATCGCGTGCTCACCCAAGCGGCAGCGATTGCAGCCAACGTTCCCGGGCGTAGCTAAAAGTGTCGCCGTCATGACCGATATGGGAATCTGCGGTAATCGCACCCCGGATTGCCTTGATCCGGCATCAGCGCGCGAGTAACTTGCGTAAGGACTTTGAGAAATGGCCATTAGGAGGCGCCTCCTTGGCCGGAGTTGTTGTCGTTTCATGATTGCCCGTGCGAAGGATCGCCGGGCTGGAGAGTTGACCCATGCTGATCCGTCTTGCCGCAACGGCGTGCGCCGCTGGCATCGTGACTGTGCTCCTCGCTGCTGCTCCGATCATCCCGGATAAGCAGTTGGCTACCTCCACTGCCGCCACCGTCTCGCCCAAGGTTGACGACCTCAGCACGCAGCCCGCAACCGGAGGATTGGCGCCCCGCGCCGTCCGTCCAAAGCAACGCTCTGCCGACATCATCCTCCCCGAGGATCCGATCTCCGGTCGCCCGCAATGGAACGGCAAACTTGGCGTCAAGTTCCGCGATGAACTCAAAGTTCGCGCTGACAGAATTTCCAGCACCACTGTTCGCGGCGCCAACGGCCAGCCCATTCCAGAAGTTACTGAAATTCTCTCGGGATTCGGCGGCACCGTGCGGCAAGCACTGCGCCGCACGCCGGAAGAACTCCGCGCCCTGGAAATGCGCGCCGAGCGCATCAGCAAGATGGCACAGGCTGACTTGGCGGGCATCGTTTACGTCGACGTGCAGCCGGAAAAACTCGTTGACGCGGCGCGCGCGCTCAACGATCTCGACATCGTTGAATGGGTTGAGATTGAACGCATCATGATGCCCGATGGTGGTGGCACAAACCGGGCAGAACAAGATGGTTGCGGAGCGAACGGCCCCGGCGACGGTACTGGTATCACCAACTGCTACACCACTTCCCCTGACAGCCGATGCTCAACGCTCGGTGGCGGACAGGGCTGCAACGACGTGAACGCATGCACCGCACCCGATGGCTCACTGCCAGCGTGCCGTTACGGATGCAACAACACCAACTGCTGCGAAACCGTCGCGGCACTCATCCCAGGCTGCAATGATGGCGAAGGCAACCAGGGCTGGGATGCCGTCTGTGCCACCTACGCAAACATCCTCTGCACCAGTACGGTGTATGACGCGAGCCCAGCGATTCAGGGCGGTGGAGGCTCCGCAGTCTCCATTCCAAGCAGCTACAAGTACGACCCCTGCTTCGCCATGCGCGGACCGATCAATCCGGTACCAAGCCCAGACGTGTTGGTGTACGGAGTGGTGGAGACGCCGGCCCCTGCGCCAACCGTGACGAGCCAGTTGCTGACCTACACAACCGATCCCACCACTGGTGCATTTATCACCGGCTCATTGGTTCCGGTGACCTATCCAACCCTGCAACCCAGCGATGAGGGGCGGGCAGCCTTTGATGTCGCGCAGCAGGCACTTCCCGACCCGAGCCTCGAAGGTGCGTACTTGGCATTCTCAAGCGGCTGCTTTGTGGAGCACACGTTTGGCGGCTGCAACCAAGTGAGTTGCTGCGTGTTCGTGTGCCGCAACGATCCGGCCTGCTGCGTCATTGAGTGGGACCTGAATTGCGTTGCCCAAGCCCAGAATGCACCAGAAGGAACGCTCTTCGACAGCCCTTGCACGGGCCAATCACTACCGACCGACGTCTTCCCTCCGGGAGGGCAAACACCGCTCTTAACAGCGGGCAACCGTGAGAACCTGGACGGTACGCCGGGCAACGCGCGTGGCTACCAAACCTACACGGTTGGTGATGCGGTTCTTGGTCCGTTCGACACTCTTCCAGCCACAGCGCCGGGACAACCAGCCTTAACCTACCCGGTCAAAGCTCCAACGGTGAACGCTACAGCCTTCCCCGGAGATGCGGAACGACGAGACACAGCGTCCAACCTCGGAACGCTCGCAGCCATCAATTCCGGCTACCGCGGAGGCGGTCTTGATCTGCAGGGATACGAGGTGCTCCTCACGCAACTCAGTCTCAATCCAGCGCAGCAAGGGCGTGGTCAAGGCGTTGAAGTGGCTGTGATTGAGCACGCCGCGTACGTCAACCACGAAGATCTCATCAACGTTGTTGTCCCTGAGCCCAACCAGACGCAGGTGTTGGTGGTCTCCCCGCCGCTTGACCCCAATCACGGTACCGCTGTCTTGGGAGTCATTGGCGCTGAGCGAAACAACATCGGCGTGACTGGCATTGCCGATGGCGCTGACCTGAGCTTCTACCCAATCGTCAGCGTTGAAGAAGGCTCACGTATTGAGAATGCCTACACCAACGCCCTAATTGCGCTGCAAGAAGGCGATGTCATCAACATGTCGATCGGCTCTGGCGGCGGTAACACCGTCGTTGCGAGCCCGCTCATGTTCGACCTGGTGACCACCGGAACGAACGCCGGAATCACCACGGTGATCTCTGCCGGCAACGATGCCGTGCCTGTGATCACCTCGCCGGGCGGTGCCGGCGGAGACTCGGGAGCGGTGATTGTTGGCGCCTGTTGGCCCGGATTCCAGGTGGGTCAATTGACGACCGATGTTTCGATTCCTGGTCCATTCCCGGGCAACGGCTATTGCCGCCTGAACTTCTCAAACTTCACCAGCACCGACAACAACACTGGCGACGTCACCCTTTCTGGTTGGGGTACCGGAGTAACGAGCACCGGCTACGGAGACCTGTTCAACGGAACCAACTCCTCGGACGACCCGCTGCAACGGAATCGGCTCCGCAGTTACACATCCGTGTTTAACGGCACCAGTTCAGCTGCACCAATCATCTCCGGATGGTGCGCTCGTCTGCAGAGTTTCTCCATCGCCTGGTTCGGCGCTCCATTGCCACCACAGGTGCTCCGCGCTGCGATAAGTACGGACGCCAATATCTACCAACAGTGCGGCATCGACTACGACTCCGACCAGATGCCCGGCTATCCAGAAGATGGTGACCCGAGTGTTGGCGACATCGACCTGCAAGTGAACGGAGCGATCGTTGCTCCGATCGGCGGCTTCCCACGCGCAACCAACACGGTCTCATGGATTGTCTCAAACACCTTCGGCGGAACGCCGGTGGCGTACGACATCATCTGCGGCACCTACGAGGGCGGATCCAATTTCTCCCTGCGCCAACTTGACGGCAATGCATTGCGCCTTGGCGCAGTGCGGCGCCGTGCGGGCAGCCGCGGGAACGGTTATGGCTCCGACCTCTTCTACCCACTCGGTGGCGGCACCACCGATCTGCAGTTGAAGGTGTCGTCGTTGGGATCGACCGAGAACGTGACGTCCATCGGACTGGCAACCAACTCCAGAGTGTCGTACAACCTGCCTGTCTTGGAGGTGGTCTACTTCTACAACCATCGAATGAACCGATGGATGGCAGCTGGATCCGCATCGCTCTCACCATTGGGTGGAGGTGGCGCGTTCACCATTCCTGGCAGCATCAATGACTATATTCTGTCCAACTCCACGGGCGGCTCGACGGCGTATGCGCGCGTCTACACCTGCGGATTGACCAACTCGGGATATAGCGTCCT
>CAMDCW010000058.1 GCA_945890745.1 Phycisphaera mikurensis NBRC 102666 | reverse complement strand
CTGGTCATGCGGGTCACCAACGCTTCGTCAAGCATCAGTTCATACGCGGCAAGTGGTTGCTTGACAGCGTCTTGTTCGGCTGGAGTCAGTTGCATGCGCGTCAGCACTGCAAAGAGATCAACGCTCTCGCCGGAAAGGTCGCCGTCCGGGAGCAAGCGCTCGCGGCGCAGCGCGCGTTCGAAACTCGGCCAACGTTCAAGCTGCTGTGGACCCAGCTGGCTCTTGAGGTCGGCCATGAACTTGTCCAGCATCTGCGTCTTCTCAGTACGCCACGAATTGAGTGGCGCCATGATCTTCTCAAGGACTGCGTCGCCACCGTTTGATTTAGCAAGCTTCCCCGCGTCGTCGGAAGCCACTTTCATGCGATCCTTGAGTGCTTCAACTCCGGTGTTGAAGTTGGACATGTAATCCTGAAGCAGTGCTTCCACAATCGGTCGTTGCCACTCTTCAAGGCCCAGCGAACTGGTCATCAGCGTCACATCGCGCTGCATGATGTCGGGCTGGAATGCTTGTGCGAAACCCCCGCGACCACCGAACTGCGCCGATGCCGGCGATGTTGCAACCCCGGCAAGCGTCACCATGGCGATGGCTGCAAACAGCGCGCGAAGCCGAGGTGCGATGGTGTGAAGACGAGCGATTTGGGATGGTGTGCGTGGCATGATCTGGTCTCCGGGAAGTCGGGAAGTGGAATTGTCGCAGGAAGCGTGGATCGTGGCGGATGAGGAACGCGCGAGTCGGCGGGTGAGGAACGCACGAGTCGGTGCCGTATCGCATGTCATCGGCGCGGACTGCGGAAGTCCTCACGGGACTTTTGTACTTTGCGACTGATAACCAATAACGGACACTCCCGCCCACGTCTCGGCGAAGTGCGCCGACCGCGTTTGACCCCGTTAGCGCAGGCTGCAGGATGTTCAGGCGCCGGAGACGGTTCGTTGCTCAATCCGTTTTTCAGAAACAGTCACAACAATGCGCTGCACAAAGATCCCTGGGGTGTCCACGTCATCGGGGTCAATGTCACCCAACGCCACCAGTTCTTCCACTTCCGCAATGGTGATGGCGCCGCAGGTGGCGGCCATGGGGTTGAAGTTGCGGGCGGTCTTTCGATACACCAAATTTCCTGCCGGGTCAGCTTTCCACGCCTTGACCAGTGACAGATCGGTGCGAATGCCACGCTCGAGCACGTATTCAGCGCCGTCAAATTCCATGTGTGGCTTGCCGTCAGCAACCACCGTTCCCACGCCAGTCTTGGTGTAGAAGCCGGCGATCCCGGCGCCGCCGGCGCGCATGCGTTCCGCCAGCGTGCCTTGCGGCGTGAATTCCAACTGCAGCTCGCCGCTCATGTATTGGCGCTCAAACTCAGCGTTCTCGCCGACATAACTGGAGATCATCTTGCGAATCTGCCGGGTCTGCAGCAGGAGCCCAAGCCCCCAGTCATCAACGCCAGCATTGTTGGAGACGCAGGTCAACTCGCGGGCACCGGAATCCCGGAGCGCCATGATGAGTTGCTCCGGAATGCCGCACAGGCCGAATCCGCCCACGGCAACGCTCATGCCATCCTGGACGATGCCTGCAAGCGCGCTCGCTGGTGAGTCATAGACCTTACTCGCTGCCATGTATCAGATCTCCTGCGTTTTACGCGTTGTGGTGAGGAAGTGTAACCCCGACGCGGCTAGTCTTGCGGCTGCCGTGAACCGCCGATCGACACTGTCCCTGATTGCCCTGCTGCTGGTGCTTTCGGCCATGCCCGACACCATGGCCGCGCCGGTCTTGAAGGAACTGTTTGTTGATCGCTACGGCGCAACCGTCAAGGAAGCGCAGGTATTCATGGCGATCAACCTGCTGGGCGCGGTCGCCGCGGTGCCGCTGCTGGTGTGGTGGCGCCGTCGTGCGGGTCCGGTGCGGATGCTCGTCATCGCTTCGTTGGCCGATGCAGTGCTCTTGGGGCTGCTGTCGGCTCCCATCGGACTGTGGTCCTCGCTCGCCGTGCGTGCAGCGGAGGGCATCACTGATGTGGTGGTGTTCGCGTCGCTCTTTGACTTAGTTCGGCGCAATTCCGGACCGCATGCCGCGCGTGGCCTTGGACTTGCATCCACGCCGCTCCTTCTTGGCCTGGGACTCGGTGCCGTCGCCGGTGGGTTGGCAGCGCAGCGCGTTGCGGGCCTCAGTGATGACGCGGCGTCGGGATCGGACGTGGCACTTGCTGTCTTTGGGGTGTCCGCGCTTGCCAGTGTGTTGGTGGCCATTGGCGCGCTGGTGTTTCGGCGTTGGCTCGGCGGGATCGCAGCGGTTGAGCCAGAGACCGGGCCGCTGGTTGCAAGCGGCGCCTCGCATGCCGGGCGAGTTCCCCTGGGGCGGCTTGACGATCGCCCGCGGCCGCTCCTGTGGAGTTGCGTGATGGCATTCTTCGACCGCGCCACTGGCGGTCTCATTACCACCACGCTTCCGTTGGTATTGGCTGGATTTCTTGGTTACACCAAGGGTCAACGGGGCTGGTTGATTGGACTTCCGCTGTTGTTGATGGCGGTGTGCACCGGACCAGCCGGGGCGCTCTGTGACCGCGTTGGCAGCCTGCGCGTACGTATCGCAGCTGGCGTGGTGTATGCACTGGCGTTTGCCATGATTCCGTTTGCCGCCTCAAATCAAGCAGCCATGGCGGTGACGATGTTCGCCGTTGGAGTCAGTGCTGGCGCGCTGTTCTCCAGTTCACTGGCGATCGCCGCGGAGAGCGGAGGATCGACGGTTGCTCTTGGTTCATTCCGAGCAGCGGGCGATGTGGGGTTCTTTGCAGGGACCACGCTGTCAATCGTCCTTGCAAGCGCCATTGGTAACGAGGCAGCGCCGGGGTACGCCGACTACGCATCGGTCATCGTCTTGTTTGCAGTAGCGCACGCGGTGAGCACGGCCTTGATCGCGGGCACGGCAGTACTGGCTTCGCGTCGTGGCACGCGAGCGAACCCATCGCGATGAGGTGGCGGGATTTTCAGTTGATGGCAATGATCTGGGATGTATGACCGTTAGCAGATCGGGCACCTGCGCACGCGCCTTCAAGGGTCATACGAATCTTTGCCAATGCCTGGTTCTGAATTTGTCGAACGCGTTCCTTGGTGAGCCCAATGAGGCTGCCCACTTGGGCCAACGTTGGTGTTCGACCTTGATCAAGGCCTTGGAATGCAAAGCGGTGCATGACCACTTCGCGTTCGATCTCGGTGAGATCAGCGCGGTTTGATTCAACAATGTCACGGACTTCCGCTGCATCTTGCCGTTCTGACGCGGCACGGATGGAAGCAACGCCGTCGCCTTGTTCAAGCGCTGGATCAAACTCCACGGGGAAGCGCTGTTTGTGCTTGGAAACCTTGATTCCATGACGGCTGAACGCCTTGAGAATCGAGCGGCACGCGTAGGTGCTGAACTTGAAACCTCTGCCGCAATCGAACTTGTCGACCGACCGCATCAGCGCCATGTTGCCTTCGCCGATCAGGTCCGCGTACTCACCTTCACCGAGGCGAACACGCTTGGCCATGGCCAAGACGAGCGCCAAGTTAGTTTCGGCAATTTGTTCGCGGTACGCAGTCGCTGTGCTGTTCCAACGGAGCAGTTCCCGTGCTTGTTCTACCCCTGGGGTACGACCACGCAAAGACTTCTGAATCCGATTCATGCGGTAGCGCGCGTAGTTGAACTGCATGAAGATCACGCGTTCTTGGGCAGCGGTGAGTACCACGCCATCATGTCGGCGCGGCGAAGTGGTGCCGATGTCGTCCATCATGGGGCGATACCAGCTCACGGTGGGACGAGGAACCGGTGGAGCTTTCGTGTAGATGCGCTGTTCCGCACCGGACTTGTGGAAATCCGGGTGATCCATGAAATCAATTTCGTCGGCGAGCAATTCGCTGAGGAGCGCTGCTTCGGCCCGCGTGCGTTGCGCTTTGGTTGGCTTGGCTGGCTTGGTCAACTTGGGCTCCACGCGGGCAACAGGCGCGAGCGTGGAGCGTGTTGGGCTGAGTGGTGGAGTCGAACCGCATCCACCACCGCCGGTCACCTGTCCGCGTCGGCGGCGGGTTCGTGCCTGAGGAAGGCGACCGTCGCCGTCCATGATGCTGTGGGGTAGTGTGGTCATGGTGTTGTTGGCGACCGTGAGTGGTTCGCCTGTACTCCTACGCACGATTTCGCTGAGTGTTCGGAACAGATTCAATAAAATTTGAAACCTAATACGGACCCGGGACTTCCGACTGGGGGTCAGCCAATCGCCAGCGATGGTCGAGATACGTTGCACCTTGAGATGCACGGGGGCTCTCGCGGGTTCGGGATTGTGGTAACGGAACCGTGATAAAGCAGCCAAGGCGCTCAAGATGAGCGCCTTGGCTATTATTATCAGACGTTTAGGTCGGTGAGGGAGTTGCTTACTCCGCCGTTCCGCTCGACATGTCGTAGACCCAGGCATCGCTGGGGCGCTTGAAGTCCAAGACTTCGCCCTTGTTGAAGAACAGGGAAAGCTCGCGGACAGCCGCTTCTGGGCTATCAGAGCCGTGAATCAGGTTGAAACTGTTGGAGACCCCAAAGTCGCCGCGGATGGTTCCGCCGGCAGCCTTGGACCCAAACGTGGCGCCCATGAGGTTGCGGCAGATGGCCACTGCGCCGTTGCCACGAATGGCCAAAACCAGCACCGGGCTGGAGGTCATGAACTTGACCAAGCCAGGATAGAACGGCCGCGCCGCGTGATCCTTGTAGTGCTCAGCGGCCAGTTCCGGGCTGATCTGAGTGAGTTTGGCACCGACGATTTGCAGGCCCTTCTCTTCGAAGCGGCTGATGATGCGACCCATGAGACCGCGTTGGACGGCGTCTGGCTTAAGAATGATGAGGCTTGTTTCCATGTTGTTCTCCGTGAGTTGTGGGGCGGCAAGGATAGCAAAAAACCGAGTCCGGCAGGGCATTCAGCCGATCCTGCTACCGTACCCGCCCCTTCGCCGTGAAACGACGAAGCAAGACGCGGCCCGTGATCCAGGACGTTGGGCACGGGAAGCATTGATCCGCGAACGCACGTAAAGGAGCCCGAAATGGCAGCCAAGGAAGCCGTTGCAGTGGCTGAACCGAAGAAGAAGTCCGCTACCCCCAAGGTGGATGCGGAGTCCATGGCCACTCGGCAGCGGGACATTTCGGTCAGTGAATTCTTTGCAAAGAACCGTCACTTGCTTGGGTTTGACAATCCGCGCAAGGCGATGTTGACCACCATCAAGGAAGCGGTGGACAACTCGCTTGATGCCTGCGAAGAAGCAGGGATCTTGCCGGAGATCGCGGTGATCATTGAGGATCTTGAGCCAACGCGTCCCGCGTCAGCCAAGAGTTCGCGCTACCGAGTGACGGTGGTTGACAATGGACCAGGCATTGTTCGTAAGCAGGTCGAGAACATCTTTGGCCGCTTGCTGTACGGATCGAAGTTTCACCGATTGAAAATGAGCCGCGGTCAGCAGGGCATCGGTATCAGTGCCGCTGGCATGTACGGGCTGATCACCACTGGTCGGCCGATGGCAATCTTCACCAAGCCGAAGGCGGGTCAGCCGACCCACCACATCGAGTTGGCGATGAATACCAAGACCAACCGCGCCGAAGTGACCTTTGACAAAGAGGTCAAGGACTTCCCGCCGGATCGCCTGCGCAAGTTGAGCGCGGGAACGCGCGCACTGGCTGAGCAGAGTGGATTTTTGACTGCAACGGAATTCCCAACTGGTACGTCCGTGAGCATTGAGCTTGACGGTAAGTATCAGCGCGGGCGTGGTTCGGTGGACGAGTTTCTTGAACTCACGGCCATTGCCAATCCGCACGCACGCATCGTCTTTGTGCCGCCGACACGGGTGACGGAAGATGATGAACCGGATGTGCTGACGGCCGCTGAGGCAAGCGCTGCCGCTGTTGCCAAGGTCACTACTGAGACCAATGGCGTCATTGTCTTTCCGCGTGGCGTTCATGAATTGCCCCGTGAAACCAAGGAAATCCAGCCACATCCGAAGGGAATCGAGTTGGGAATCCTGCTGCAGATGCTCAAGGATTACGAGGCCACTGAGAAGGGCGGCACGCTCTTTAAGTTCCTTCAGGATTGCTTCTGCCGCGTGAGCGCGTCCACTGCAAGCGGCATGTGTGAAGCAATCGGGCTGACGAGCCGTACCAAGGTGGCCGATGTTGGTCCGCCGCAGGCCGAGAAACTCTTCAAAGTGTTTCAGGAATCAAAGCTAGCGCCACCGCCGACGGATTGCCTTGCACCGATTGGTGTCCGGCAATTGCTGGCCGGAATGCTCAAAGGGGTACGTGCGGAGTTCTACGCGGCATCGAGCCGTGAGGCGGATGTCTACCGTGGTCGACCCTTCCAAATTGAGGCGGCCATTGCGTTCGGTGGCGAACTGCCTGGCGACGAAACCGCGCGCGTCATTCGCTTTGCCAACCGTGTGCCACTGCTCTTTCAGCAGAGTGCATGCTCCAGTTTCAAAGCGGTCAGTGAGACGGGTTGGAAGAATTACAACCTGTCACAACCGCGTGGCGGAATTCCGGTTGGCCCGCTGGTGATCATGATTCACATGGCTTCGGTGTGGGTGCCGTTCACAAGCGAAAGCAAGGAAGCCATTGCGGACTATGACGAAATTCGCAAGGAGATGAAGCTGGCGTTGATGGAGTGCGGGCGCAAGCTTGGCACCTACCTACGCAAACGCCAGCGCATGCGCCGCGAAGGTCTGCGCCGCGATGTCTTTGAGCGCTACATCGGTGAGATTGCCAAGGCAGTGCATGCCATCATGGGTGCTGATCCAAAGGCGATTTACGACGCACTGTTGGAGCAAGCCAACGCGCGCACCGCAGTGGCTGATCAAGTACTTGATGAAGACGGCAAGGTCATCAAGGATGAAGAGCCATCTGGACCGGACGATGATGGCGTGCTCATTGTGCACGACGCTATTGCGCCGGCGGTTGCGCAGCTTTCCTCCACCCCGTTTGCGCCGCTGGACTTTGGTAACAGCAATAAGAAGCAGGCGAGTCAGGCTGGCGCAACGGCAAAGGGCGCAACTCGGCAGCCCCGTGGCACGGGCGACGCTCCGTCCCGTAGCAAGGGCAAGTCCAAACCCGATGCCGCAGCGAGCCCCAAGCGAACTGCCAAGCAGGCTCCAGAATCAGCAGCCCGAGCAGAGCTTCGTGCGCGCGCAGCCAAGGCGGCGAGCCGCAAGCCTGGCGGCGGCAAGCCAAGTAATGACGGCCCGCGACTCTTCTGATCATTCTGATCATCATTGATCATCTAGTTACGAAATAGGAACGACACCATGGCAAAGCAGAAGACACCCAGCGCGCCCGCTCGCACCAAGAAGGAGCGCGACGCCGCCACTGAGAAGAAGATTGTGACACTCGCCACCGATGTGGCGAAACGTTCGCTTGCAGGACATGAGCCGACTGTTCGGGTTCCCACGCGCACCAAGAGCAACACGCTTTGGAACAAGAAAAAGGGCATTCTGCAAATGGGCCCCGCTGCGCAAGAGCGCGGTCTGTTCAACTTGAGTCAGGCGAAGAGTTTCATGCAGACGATGCTGCATTCATCAAGTATCAAGGACTTGATCGCAGCGGAAAAGACGCTCAGTTTGCGTGGAATGTTCTATAAGGGTCTGCATACGGTTGCGGGCACCAAGGAGAAGACCTTCGCTGACCAGGATGAGTCGGACGGCATCTTGGAAGATCTTGAAGTGTCGCTCGCTGCGCTGCGTGAAGAATTGCACATCTTTGCCAAGAAGGCGGGCACGATGGTGGGCAATATCACCATCATCGACTCGGGCGATGAAATCGACTGCCGACGCATGGGATCAGGCGGGTATGCCATCCCATCCATCGTGGAACCGGACGTGATCAAGTTCAAGAAGTGTGACGCCAAGTTCGTTCTGCATGTTGAGAAGAACACCGTTTGGAGTCGCTTCAACGAGGATCGCTTCTGGGAGAAGCACAATTGCATCTTGACCGAAGGCGGTGGTCAGCCACCGCGCGGAGTGCGCCGCTTGTTGCGTCGACTGAACGAAGAACTTGGGCTGCCGGTGTACTGCCTGCTCGACTGCGACCCATGGGGGCACTACATCTACAGCGTGATCAAGCAGGGCAGTATCTCGTTGGCATTCGAGAGTGAGCGCTTGGCGATTCCTGACGTCAAGTACTTGGGTATTCGCGCGAGTGATTACCGTACGTGCGGCCTCAGTGATGATGTGCAGATTGCGCTCAATGACACCGACATCAAGCGTGCCAAGGAAATTGCCGCGTACCCGTGGTTTCAAGGTCACAAGGGTTGGCAGCGCGAGATCGATGGGATGCTCAACAACGGCTTCAAGATGGAAGTGGAGTCATTGATTACCAAGGACATCTCCTACGTCACTGAAACGTATGTGCCGCAACGACTGAAGGCAAAGGACTGGTTGGACTAAGCGCAGGTACCGCGCAATCAGCGCGGCGCTGTTGCGTCGGACGCGGTCTCGGCGAGTGGCAGGGTGATGCGAAAGCGTGCCCCACGTCCATCGCTTGCATCAAGTGCTTCAATACTCCCACCGTGCGCCTCCACAATGCGCCGAGCGGTGGCAAGGCCGAGCCCATTGCCGCCCGGCTTGGTGGTGTGATACGGCTCAAAGGCGTGTTGGCGCATCTCCTGGGTCAATCCTGGGCCAGTGTCCTCCACATCAATGGCAGCACAGCGGGGGTTCTCGTTCCGGCTTTCGGGCGGATCGGCGTACACCGAAAGTTGCAGGGTCCGGGCGCGGTCTTCCGGGAGGTCTTGCATGGCCTGCACGGAGTTCAGGAGCAAATTGAGCAGTGCTTGCTTCAGGAGCGAAGGGTCGGCGTCCACAATCACCGGATGCCGGTCCGTATCGACGACGAATCGGACGCCCGCTTGCTCCGCTTGCGGCATGAAGAAGTCGCTGATTTCGGTCACGGCATCGCGAAGATCGCAATGCCGCCGATCAAGTTGCAATCGGCCCGCATAACGCAGGAAGTCAGTGAGAATGTCGCGCAGCCGTGCCGCTTCGCGCGCCAGTGTGTCCACGCGCCGAGACATGCTGGCACGATCGGTTTCATCAAGCGGCGAGTCCAGGATTTCCTCGCGCAGCAGTTGTGCGTTCAAGACCACGGTGGATAGCGGATTCTTGATTTCGTGTGCCAGCCCGCGGGTCATCGATGCAATCTCAGCGTTGCGCGCGCTCTCCGCGGCTGCACGTTCAGCGTGCCGGACTTGCGTTCGTTGCAAACGCATCATGCGGTAGGGAATCCACCAGGCGAGCGCAACGATGCAGAGTGCGCTGCCCAATGCCAAGGCGATGACCGCCCATCCGGGGAGCGATTCAGTAGCGGCAGTCGGCAAGGAAGCTGGCTGCCACGGCGCGCCGACTGTGGCGATGATGCCGGGGGCACCTATATCAACAAGAACGCCCGACATGCGCAGGTGTCGGGCAGGGAATAGTCCTGCATAAAGCAGGGGGCTAAACAGTTCGATGTGCATCAGGCGCGCCGCGTTGAGCGACGGATCATGTGCTGCTGCCAGCGGCTGGAACGCGAGTCAGCGAACGAGCCTTGGTGGCTGCCCAACCCTTGGCACCCTCAGTGGCGGAATAGACGACCATTTCGGCGTCATTCAGAGTGCGGAATCCGCCCTCCTGATCGATGACTGAGAAGTGAACGAAGATGTCCTGGCCTTGAGGTCCAACGATGAATCCGAATCCCTTGCGGGGATCGAACCACTTCACTTGGCCTTCTACGTTTTCGAGAGTGGTGTTGGACATTGGTTGCTCGCTCTAACTTGGTGACATTCCTACCGATGAACACGCAGGAAGGTGCGGTTGTGTGATCCGCCAGCCTCAAACAATCTGAGACTGTGCGTATTGTGCTCCGGTTTTCGGACTTATGCAAGTCTGAACAATCAATACTTTACGTGTTTCATACGTGCATTTTGGTATCGAATAACTCAGCGGGTGTAGTCGCTTATGAACAAAGGGTTTACGAAGTAGCACAGGGGTGGGTTCGCAAACCTGGCGCAAAAAATACCGAGGCCACCTCTGTAGATGGCCTCGGCTCTTGAGTAACTGGTATCGCCGTCAGGTGTTACTGCTGGGCTGGAGCGCCTTCGCGGTCGCGGCGTCCGCCATCGCGGCCACCATCGCGTCCGCCACGGTCTCCGCCGCCGCCGCCGCCATCGCGACGACCACGGTCACCGCCACCACCGCCTTCGCCGCCACCACTGCCGCCGGCTGGGGCCTCAAGGAGGGCCTTGCGGCTCAGCTTGATGCGACCGCTGTCGTCGACGTTGATAACCTTGACCTTGACGACGTCGCCGATCTTGACGACCTCGGTGACGTTCTTGACGAACCCGTGCGCCAGTTCCGACACGTGGCACATGCCGTCGGTTCCAGGGACGAGTTCGATGAAGCAACCGAAGTCCTTGATCGAGATGACCTTACCGTCGTAGATCGAGCCAAGCTTGATCTCCGCACCGAGCGCCTCGACTTCGGCACGCGCCTGGGCGGCCTTCTCGCTGTCGGCGCATGCGATGAACACGGTTCCATCCTCTTCGACGTCGATCTGGGCGCCCGTGCGCTCCTGGATGCCACGGATCATCTTGCCGCCTGGTCCGATCAACTTGCCGATCTTCTCGGGGTCGATCTTGACGGTGATGATGCGCGGTGCGAACTTGGAGATGTCGCCGCGTGGTTCAGCGATGACAGCTTCCATCTGCCCGATGATGTCGATGCGTCCCTTGCGGGCGATCTCAAAGATCGTGGTGATTTCCTCGATCGAAAGGCCGCGGGCCTTCAGGTCGAGCTGGATGCCGGTGATGCCCTCGCGGGTTCCGCTGACCTTGAAGTCCATCTCGCCGAAGAAGTCTTCTTCGCCGATGATGTCGATCACGTGGCCGACCTTGCCCTCTGATGAGGTGAAGCGACCAACGCTGATGCCGGCGCAGGTGGCCTTGATAGGCACGCCTGCATCCATCAGTGCCAAGCAACCGCCGCAGACGCTGGCCATCGAGCTTGAGCCGTTGGACTCAGTGATCTCGCTGATCAGGCGCACCGTGTACGGGAACTCCACCGGATCTGGCAGAATCGCGCGGAGGCTGCGCTCTGCGAGTGCTCCGTGACCCTGCTCGCGACGTCCTGGGCCCATGATGCGACCAGCTTCGCCGGTGCAGAATGGAGGGAAGTTGTAGTGCAGGTAGAACTTCTTCGCGTACTCAGGCATGAGGCCGTCGACGATTTGCTCGTCCTTGATGGTGCCGAGTGTGCAGGTCACAATGCTCTGCGTCTCGCCGCGTTGGAAGAAGGCGCTGCCGTGCGTGCGCGGGAGGACAGAAACCTCCATATCGAGCTTGCGGATCTGATCCTTGGTGCGACCGTCCGGACGGATGCCGTGGTTGGAGACGAGGTCGTGGGTGACCTTCTTCTCCATGATGCGCATGGCTTCCTTGGCTTCCTTGGCGCGCTTGTCAGCGGTCTGCCAAGTGCTGAAAGAGATCTCGCCGGTTGGCATCGCAAAGAATGTGTCAAGCACATACTTCTTGACTTCGTCCACCTTGGCGTTGCGCTCCTTCTTGCCGTTGATCTTGCGCGCTTCCTTCATGGAGTCGTATGCCTTCTCCTTGACGAGCTTCATGACTTCGTCCGATGGGAGAACTGGGGTGCCCATGGAGTGCGCTGGTGCGCCGCTCTTGGTGCGCAGTTCTTCAATCAGTGCCAGGATCGGCTTGATGCCGTGCTCAAGACCGAAGGCGATTGCCTCCAGCATGGTCTTCTCATCGACTTCGGCGGCGCCGACTTCGATCATGTTGATGCCGTCCTTGTGACCGGAGAGCACCAAGTCGATGTCGCTGTAATCAAGCTGCGCCACGGTTGGGTTGATGATGAAGGTCGAGCCTTGTTCAGTGATGACGCGACCGACGCGCACGGTGGCGATCGGGCCTTGGAAAGGGGCGTCGGTCAGGCTCAGTGCGGCGCTGGCGCCGGTGCAGGCGAGCACGTCGCTGTCGTTCTGCGTGTCGTGGCTGAGCACGATGCACTGCAATTGGATTTCGTCGATGAAGCCATCTGGGAAGAGCGGACGGATCGGGCGATCCATCATTCGCATGGTCAGGACTTCCTTCTCGCTTGGGGCGCCTTCGCGCTTCTTGAAGCCGCCTGGGTACTTACCGGCGGCGGAGGTGCGCTCGCGGTAATCGCAGGTGAGTGGGAAGAAATCGATGCCAGCGCGCGGGTTGGCGCGGACGGCGGTGCACAGGACGACGGTGTCGCCGTAACTGGCGACAACTGCTCCGTGGGCGAGCTTGGCAACCTTGCCGGTTTCGAATCGCAGCGTACGGCCGCCGATTTCACGTTCAACAATGACATGCTTCTTGGTACTGGACATTTGCTTCATTCCTCTTTCTAAAGTGATGCTCTAACGCGTTTAATAATTTTGGACGGGGTGTCTTGGTATGCAAATAGACGACAGCCACCCGCCTTCGGGACAGGAGCCACGGCGCAGTAAAGACTTCGTTCTATGAAGGCTGCGCGATGCCAACTGCCGCAATGCGGCGGTGCGGCTGCAAGCCTTACTTGCGAAGACCGAGACGCTTGATGAGGGTCTGGTACCGATCGCGGTCAGTGCGCGCGAGGTAGGTGAGCAGACGGTTACGGCGACCAACCATGAACAACAGGCCGCGGCGGCCGTGATGATCCTTGGGGTTTGCCTTGAAGTGGTCCTGCAGCGTGGTGATGCGCTCGCTGAGGATGGCCACTTGGACTTCCGGAGATCCGGTGTCAGTAGCGTGGGTGCGGTTGACGCTGATGACAGCGGCTTTTTTCGTTGCGGAGATCGACATTGCTTCTGGCTTTCCTTGCTTGAATTGAGCCGCGTAGTGTAGTGAATCCGCCGCTTAACTCAAGCCGGGGGAGCGATGAGCGTTATCAGGACGGACGAAACCGCCGTATCCTTCGTTCCATCATGGCAGACGCCCCTTCCGCCGCCCCAACAGGACTTCACGGGGCGATCGCCCAATTCATCGCCGAAAGCGCCAAGATCGAGCAAGGCGGTGGTCCGTCGGGCATCGAACGGCAGCACCGTCATGGCCGATTGACGGCACGAGAGCGGATCGCGCTGCTTGTTGACGCTGGGACTGCGTTCACGGAACTCGGATTGTTTGCGGCGTGGAACATGTACCGCGAATACGGCGGCGCACCGGCAGCAGGCGTGATCACTGGTATCGGAACGGTGCAGGGCCGGCTGGTGATGATCATTGCCAATGACGCCACGGTGAAAGCGGGGGCGTTCTTTCCGATGACCTGCAAGAAGATCATTCGCGCGCAGGTGATTGCCGAGCGCGCTCGTTTACCGCTCTTATATTTGGTTGACAGTGCGGGCGTGTTCTTGCCGTTGCAGGAAGACGTGTTTCCAGACACGGATGATTTCGGTCGAATTTTCCGTAACAACGCTGTTTTTAGTGCCATGGGCATTCCGCAGTACGCGGCCATCATGGGCAATTGCGTGGCGGGCGGCGGATACTTGCCTGTGCTGTGCGACACGCTGTTGATGACCGAGGGAAGCGGCCTGTATCTGGCAGGTCCAGCGCTGGTGAAGGCGGCGATCGGGCAAGAGGTTTCCAGCGAAGATTTGGGCGGCGCAGCCATGCATGCTCAGATTTCCGGAACGATTGATTTCCGGGAGAAAGACGATCCGGCATGCATCACGCGCCTGCGCAGTTTGCTGCAGGCGAGCCGTGCTGCATTGCCGGCTCCGACGCCAGCGGTTCCTTCGGTGCAGCCTTCGCGCGCGCCGACTGAAGTGACTTCGGTGATTCGCGTTGAGCCTGGCCAGCAGTACGACATGACCGAGTTGCTGGGCTGCCTTGTCGATGCAAACAGCATGGATGAGTATCGCGCTGAGTTTGGGCAGTCGCTGGTGTGTGGTTACGCGCGCATTGGCGGATTCGCGCTGGGAATCGTGGCGAATCAGAAGAAACTGACGCAGAAGAAGATGGCCGGCGGCAAGGCTGGTCCTTCGGTTGCCACCAACATGCCTGCGGTCATTTATGACGACAGTGCTGACAAGGCCGCGCGTTTCATTATGGATTGCAATCAGCGCAAGATTCCAATTCTCTTCGTGCACGACACCAACGGATTCATGGTGGGGCGCGATAGCGAACAGGGCGGCATCATTCGCTCGGGCGCCAAGATGGTCAACGCGATGGCAAACTGCGTAGTTCCTAAGTTGGTGTTGATTGTTGGTGGAAGTTACGGCGCGGGCAATTACGCCATGTGTGGACGTGCCTTTGATCCGCTGCTCACGCTGGCGTGGCCCAACGCCAAATGCAGCGTGATGGGTGCGGCTCAGGCAGCGAGCACCTTGTTGCAGATTGACCTGGCGGCGCGCGAGCGCAAAGGTGAGAAGATCGATGAGGGCATGCGCGCGCAACTTCTGGAAGCGATCACGCGCAGCTATTCCGAACAGCAGGACATCAAGTACGCGGCGAGCCGTGGTTGGGTGGATCGCATCATTGATCCGCAGCACACCCGTGATGAACTGGTGGC
>CAMDCW010000057.1 GCA_945890745.1 Phycisphaera mikurensis NBRC 102666 | reverse complement strand
GCGGGCGTTCGCCCGGAAGGCGCGCCGGGCCGCGATGAACATGTGCTCGTTGAGGTGCGGCCGAATCGGTGGGTGGGTTGCTGGCGCACGCCGGAACTTGAGGCGCGGAGTCATCGGCGACCGAGTTTGGATTATCGTCGCGGCGATCGGTGATTGCTATCGGCTACTCAGTCGCGGTGATGGATGACGCGTTTGTTGCCGCCATCGAGTTCTGGTCGACCATCATCTTGCACATCGCCACGGAGCGTCTCAATGGCGTGTGGAAGAATGTCTGCGATCGCTTCAAACATTTCCGTGCACCCACGGGGCGAGCCGGGCAGGGTGATGACAAGTGTGCGGTTGATGGTTCCTGCAATGCCGCGCGAAAGAAATGTGCGTGGCGTCTTTTCAAGGCAGCGCAGGCGCGAAAGGTCCATGAGGCCAGCGTGTTCGCGGTGCATGACAGTGCGTAGGGCCTCGGGAGTGATGTCCCGTGGGGCAAGGCCGGTGCCGCCAGTGCTCAAAATCAGGTCGATTTGTCGATTCTCTTCTGACCATTGTGCAAAGAAGTGAGCCAGCGCGGCCATGTCATCTGGAAGACACTCGGCATGTGCGATCGTGGCACTGAGATGCTGCACCGCCAACGCCTGTAGTTTCGGTCCTGATGTATCCACGGTCTCACCGCGCGAGCAGCGATCGCTGACAGTCAGGATGACCACGCGAGGGGCAGTGCTCATGCGCCCGCTCGCTTGGCTTGCTTTGCCGATGTAGCAGCAGCACGAAAGTGACCGCTTCGGCCGCCTTCTTTCTCCAAGAGTCGAACGCCTTCAATAGTCATCGTTCGATCAATTGACTTTCCCATGTCAACCACGGTGAGTGCAGCAATGGACACTGCCGTGAGTGCTTCCATCTCAACGCCGGTTCGTGCGTTCACTTTCGCTTCTGCCCAGAGGTACACGTGATCGATGCGCAATTCGGCGCGGACATCAATTGAGTCGAGTGGCAACGAATGGCAGAGCGGAATCAATTCATCAGTGCGCTTGGCGGCTTGTATCCCAGCAAGGCGTGCCACCGCGAGCAGATCGCCTTTGGCAAGCGTGTTGTGCGCGATCCGCTCCGCAAGCGCGGGCGAGATCTGCACGCGGGCTTCGGCCACGGCGCGGCGTTGCGTCACGGGCTTCGCGCCGACGTCAACCATGGAAGCGCGACCGTGCGCATCCAAGTGCGATAGTGATGGTGACGATGATCGGGACTTCGCAGTGCGCTTTGTTGATTTTTTCGTTGCCATCACGGTTCCGTTGGTGATTCAGTGCATCCATGGATAGAAGGCGTTCGCATTCGCTGCGCTTTGGTTTGGCGGTACTTCTACAAACCCAGTACTCATTGCAGCGGCAGCGATGTCGCCGGAGCTTTTGGTTGGCAGCAGTTGCAGTCGGCGTTCGCCGTCCGCCGTGACTCGCTCGCTGACGAGTCGAAACCACCACATGCCGAGTTGTGCGCCGTCATTGCCATCAATGTGCAGGCGCGGCGCGGCGAATTCGCCCCGGGCAAGTCCGGCGAGTTGGCCGAGCATGGGAATTCCGAGGCGGCGTGCCGTGACCATGACGGAGACAGGATTACCCGGTAGACCAAGAATCAGCCGCGGGGCCCGCGTACCGACGCGCGGCAGCACTGCCGCGAGCATCGGTCGTCCTGGCCGCTGCGGAAGTCGGTGGAACACCGTATGTGCGCCAAGACGCTCGACCACCTGTGGGACGTGGTCGTGATGACCCATGGAGACGCCGCCAGTCAGGATCACCGCGTCCGCTGATTCCAGCGCCGTTGCAAGCGTCGCCGCAAGCGCATTGGCATCGTCCTGGGCGTGCAGGTGGGCCATTACTTCGATCCATGCTCGCGCGCCGAGGAGTGACGCGAGCACGCTGCCGTTGCTGTCGCGAATCTGCCACGGGGCGGGCGTTCGGTCAGTGCTTACTAGCTCGTCGCCGGTGGTGATGATTGCCACGCGCACCCGGCGATGGACGCACACACTGCTCGCGCCGAACGTGGCGAGTGCACCGATGGCGGCCGCTCCGATCAGCGTTCCTGACCGCAGAATCTCAGCACCTGTCGATGCGTTTTCCCCCGCACGCCGGATGAACGCTCCGGATTGCACGGCGTTCGCGGCAATCTGTAGCAGTGCACATCCGTTCTTGACGCGGACATCTTCATGTCGCACCACCGCGTCTGAGCCGATTGGAATCGGCGCGCCGGTCACGATGCGGATGGCGTGACCAGCGCGCATGGACACTGGCGCCTGGCCAATGCTGGCTTCGCAATCCACGCCTGTCGCGATCGGAAGACCGTGAGTAGTGGTCATCGCGGTGAGGTCTGCAACGCGCACTGCGAACCCGTCCATCGAACTCATGTCAAGCGCCGGGCTGGCGCGGTCGGCGCGTACTGCTTCAGCGAGGACTCGCCCAGATGAATGTGCCAGCGAAACCGATTCAGCCTCAAGCGGAACAAGATGCGCGCACACAGCATCGATCGCCGCGCTCGGCGATTGCGGCTCGGTTGGTGCGACGATGGGATTCGATGCTGGCATGAACATGGTTCCATCGATCGCGCGTGGCAAGGTGCAGGCGGTATCGAATTGGATAGCGAGTCGCAATGTTACACTGTAAATCATGGTGTTTCGCGTGCTCATCTTCGGTTCACTTGCCCGCGAATTTTCGTGTGCAAGCATTGCCGTTGATGTGCCTGACAATGCTTCTGTGCGTGATGTCAATGAGGCGCTTGCCGTGCGCTACCCTCACAAGTCCACGTTCTTTCGTGGTGCACGGCTCGCAGTGAATCATTCGTTCCGGTCAGCAGATGTACCACTCCGCGCTGGTGATGAAATCGCACTGATTGAACTGGTGGGCGGCGGATGAGCGCGACCGTTCGAATCATCGACGGTGCGATTGGCGATCCAGCACCGGTTCTTCCGCTCGACGCGCAGTTCGGCGCGGCTATCGTGTTTGACGGTGTGGTCCGTTCCGATGAAGGCGGACGCACCATCCGCGCTCTCGCCTACGAGGTGTACGAGCCGATGGCCTCGAACATGCTCGCCGAACTCGGCCGCGAAATGCTGGCAAAGCACGGGCTTGTTGCAATCATGGTTGAGCACAGCCGTGGCGAAGTCCCGGTGGGGCAGCGATCGTTCCGGCTGACCGTGCATGCGCTCCACCGCGCCGAGGCATTGGCAGCAGTCGGCGAGTTCATCGATCGTATGAAGCGTGATGTGCCGATTTGGAAGACTGCGCTGCATGACAGCCCGCCGGCGACGTCGTAATGCGCATGTGGGCATCGAACGCATGACCTACATCTGAAAAAGCACAACGCCCACGGGTGGAAGTTCCCGAGAGCGTTGCGTACGAACGGACAGAGAGGGATTCGAACCCACGGAAAGTGCGAGCACCTTCGGCGGTTTAGTAAACCGCTGCCTTAAACCACTCGGCCATCTGTCCAAGCAAGTTCATGATACCGATCGCCGAAGTGCATCAGGGGCACGGTCCCCAGCCACCTAAGAGGATTCCGATATCCGATCCACCCACGTTGCCGTTGCGATCGAGGTCGGCACTGCACGCCGCGCAAGGGCCCCATTGGCTGAGCAGGGTGCCGAGGTCGGCACCATCGGTGACTCGATCGTTGTTGAGATCACCAGCGCATGCCAGTTGGCTGCGGTAGCGCATCACGACTCGTGCTTCGGAATAGGTGCACAGCGTGTTCACGGTTGGCGATGGAACGAGTGTAAACAGTACAAAGGTGCCGTTTCCGATCGCCGCATTGAAAGTCGCTGCCGGAATGGATGTGCGACGTGAGAACACGCCACAGTCTGAGCCAGTGGAACCAATGACTACCCCAAGGCTCGTGGTGCCGATTTTCAGCGCAAGGAATTCGTCAGCTGCGCTGAGATCGCCAACCGCAGTGGTACTGATGTCCACCATGGTGCCATCAACCGCACGCGGAACAGCCGGTGCAGTGAATGTTGATATTTGACCCGTCAATGGGAATGCCATAACCGGAGACACCACATGATCTTGCTCAACAGACTGCGTCACTGAGCAGCGATAGTTCGCCATGGCGATCGCCGTTTCGTTGAGTGTCCGCGCGTTGTCGGCCTCGGGCGTTCCGGTGGGCATTCCCGCAAAGTTGACCAGCGGGCTTGATAATCGCGGAATCCGCGTGCCGGGGGCATAAGCCATCACGGTGCGAAACTGTGTACCGCCAGTGGTGGTGAAACGATTGCCAACGGCATAGGAGAACACGCCACCCGAGGTGCAGCCGCCACCGTCGCCAGTGGCATGGCAGCAGCCCTGATTATGCCCAACTTCGTGGGTAAAGGTCAGTGCGCCGAGCGCGCAGCTCCACACCGTCACGTTGAACCCGTATGCCGCGGAAGTTGCGGTTCCGAGGAGATACCCAACACCGCAGTAACTGGGGTTGGTGCCGGTGAGCAGACTGACCAGATCCGCCCCCGTGGCTGTTCGCTCAGCGTGCACGGCGTCCATGATGCCATCGCTGGTTGAGCGCAGTTCGCTCAAGACGGTGGAGCCAGCGTCGCCGGCATATGCCTCAGTGACTCCGTAGCCGACCGCGCGCATGCGCAGATTGATATTGCACGCCATGTAGATGTGGTTGGAAATAGCTACCGATGCCTCTGCTAACGCCCGAATGGCAACCTCACCACCAGCGGCACTTGATGCGGTAGGGGTCCACTTCACAAGAACGTCAAGGGTTTCACCATCGTCGCAGTTGCCTGCCACGCCACCTTCATTCGGAACCACGGTTGGCACTTCAATGGCGCCACCGCAATCGGGGAAAGGCGCGTCCTGTTCAAACACGTTGAAGGTGCCGTCGCCAAGTGGAAGCGACTGCAGCACTCGTCCGTCAGCGCCGTGTGCCACCAACACGCGTCCGACATTCGTCTCAATCTGCATCAGCCATCCGCCCGCGGCAGAATCTTTACCGTCAATTCGGCCTTCCCATACGCCTGGAGTGTGAATCGTTTCAGTAGCACTGATGGAGCCGTACGCGCCAAAGTCAAAGGTGCGTCGATCGCCATCAGCGGCCAGCAGGTTGCCAGCAAACAGAAGCGATACCGAGCAAAATAGGGATGTCGCGTATGTCCAATGATGAGTCATAGGTTTCCTGATGGTCGAAGTCGAATCAAGAGTAGTCGCTGGGGCACACGGCGCCAATTGCATATCCGCAAGCATTCACAAATCAGCATATTTTTGGTGATTCCGCAGTTTGCGCGAAGGCATAAGCGGGTTACCGAACCTTGGTTTCTGCCGCCTCACGGGTCAGCAAACTGTCAATGACGGCGCGGACCGATGGCTCATCCGACGCGCTCAGCCCCGCGCGTACCACCTTGCCATCTGGATCAAGCACCGCCAGGCTTGGAATGCCCACCACTCCAAAGTCCTTGTTGAAGACATCTTCCTTGGTGATAGCGACCGTCCAAGTCATGCCCATCTCTTGCATAAAGAGCAGGGTCTCTTGCTGTTCACGTTGGATATCACCAGGGCACTTCACGGGCGCGCGCTTGCGGTGCGCCACCCGCCCCTGCAGGCTCGTTACACCCACAATGGCCACTTTGTCAGCGGGATATCGCGCGCGCAAAAGTGCCATCTTTGGAAAGTTTGCAACGCAAGGACCACACCATGTCGCCCAGAAATCAATCACCACAATCTTGCCGCGCAGATCCGAAAGTTGATTCCATGGTGTTGAGCCATCGGCGTTGCGAACCCATTCGCAATGCAGCTCCGGCGCGGTGCGTCCGGTGAGTTCGCCACGTCCGGCGGGACTTTCCAGGCGACGCAAGATTCGCCGTAGACCCAAATTCGACAACTCAAGGCGTGCCGACTTCTTGGATGATTCCTTGGCTTCTTTACTTCCCTTGGTTTCCGTGCTCCTTGCATCACGAAGCGTGGCAGCCATGGCGGTGTTCTTGGCAATGGTTGCCTTGACGCATGCCAGCGCTGCCGTATGGGCTGCCGTAGCTTCTTGCTCCGGTAGTGCAACGCGCGCAACATCGACGAGTGTGTCAAGCTTCAAGATGATCGCAGTGGAAGCTTTGCCATCGCTCAGCGTTGCCACCAATGCACGCACCACATCGGCATATGCAGCGAGGTCAGCAGGGCTCGCATTGGCCAGCACATCAAGCAATTCGCTGCCAACTTTGGTCTGCATCCCGTCCTGCGCCGCGCTGCGCTTCAAGAGCGGCATGGGATCAATGGGCTTGTCATCGCGCTGCGAAATCAGCATGGCTTGCAGCACTGCGCACTCAAATCCTTGCACGTCGTCAGGAACTGATTTTTCAGCAAGGACAGCAATGAATTCGTCGCGCACTTGGGGTGACGCTGCCGCACGTGCCCGTTGGTCGAACAGTTGCGAAGCCTTCATGGTGGCAAGGTCGCGTTCAGCGGCCTTGGTCTCCGCGGGCGGAGCAGTGCTCGTGGCGACCTCCGATGCGCATCCATAAAACATGGCCGTCGATAGCAGCATGGACGCAGTAACAGTGCTGGTTTTCATCGTGTGTTGCTCCACTCATCAGCCACCGACGGCGGACATTGGTCGTGCTGGCTGCGTAAACGTTGGAGAGGAAATCTGGTGGCCGGCCAACTTTGTCCAGGTGACATCAATTAAGAATCGCTCGATATCTGCGTCGCTGGCCCCATTCCGGAGGAGCGGCAGCAGACCCCATTCAGTGGTGCTAAACAGGCACGGGCGAACGAAGCCATCGGCCGTGAGCCGCAAGCGGCTGCATGCACCACAGAACGGGCTACTCACTGGGGCGATGAAACCCACAGTGCCGAGTGCGCCGTCGGCAAATCGGTAGGTGCGCGCCGTGCTATGCGCATCATCGGTACCGGTCGGGAGCAGCGCGAACGCCTGCTCAATCGCGGCACGCGTCTCCGCTGCGGGCACCATGAGCGCTCGATCCCACGCGTGCGCAGAGTCGAGCGGCATGTATTCAATAAATCGCACTTCGACGCCAAATTGCCGGGCAAGTTTGGCGAGATCGACTGCTTCGTCATCATTCACTCCGCGCACGAGCACTGCATTGAGTTTGAGCGGCGTGAGTCCTTCGGCGATACACGCGTCAATACCTGCCATCACATCATCCGGATTGGCCGTCGAACGGGTAACGCGCGCGAAACGATCAGCCCGCACCGAATCGATACTGATAGTGACTCGATCGAGTCCAGCGCGCTTCCATCGCGCGAGGGCGTGACGCGTGAGCAGTGATCCGTTCGTGATCATTGCGATTTCTACACGCGTGTTATTGCGGATTCCAGCAATGATCGTTTCAAGTTCCGGGTGGAGGGTCGGCTCGCCGCCGGTGATCCGGATCTTGCGCACCCCAAGCCCTTCGGCGATCCCCGCCATGCGCACGATTTCGGTTGGCGTGAGTAGCCGTTCAGCAGGTTGAAACCGAACGTCGGGTTCCATGCAGTAGACGCATCGAAAGTTGCAGCGGTCGGTGATACTGATTCGTAAGTCCAGGATGGTGCGGCCGTGCGAATCGATCATGCGCCGTCCCGCCCGGACGGCATCCGGTGCCGCTGGTAGTGGTTGCTGCTGCACCCGTTCCATTCCGGCACTTCCGGCTTTGATTTGCGGCAAAGCGATCGCGCTTGAGGATGCTGTACCGCTCCCGGCGCGTGCCAGTGCGGCAACGTTGGTAGTGCCGATCGAGTGTGGCGCATCGGTTCGCAAGGCGTGATGAGGGTAGCACACCGTGCGCGGCGGACTGCTGCACCGCGAAGCGCGCGCGTAGTCGATGGGCGGCGGCGGTACCTTCTGAGGGAATGGAGACCCCAGGATCCATCGAAGTATTCGTCTTGATGCTCGCAGTCGTGGCCGCGCTCTACGCAAGTGTTGGCCATGGCGGTGCGTCTGGCTATTTGGCGGTGATGGCCTTGTTTGGCATCAGCGCAACGGTGATGCGTCCAACTGCACTGATACTCAACGTATTGGTATCGCTTCTCGCCACGGTGATGTTCGCTCGTGCGGGGCAGATTCGTTGGCGCATGCTCATGCCATTCATTGTTGCCTCAGTTCCCATGGCATTTTTGGGAGGGACGCGCACGCTGCAGGACAGCAGTTTTCGGATCGTGATGGCCGTGGTGCTGGTGTTCGTGGCGGTGCGGCTCTTTGTTCCTGCCCGGCAACGACCGGCTCGAACGTTATCGCTGCCGATCGCCCTTGCTGTCGGCGCAGTCATCGGCGTACTCTCGGGTCTCATTGGTGTGGGTGGTGGCATCTTTCTCACACCGCTCCTGATCCTGTGGGGTTGGTCAACACCACGCGAGGCCGCTGCTGTGTCTGCGCCGTTCATTCTGGTCAACTCGATGGCCGGTCTTGCTGGAATGATGACCCAGGGGATTCACTGTGAGCACTGGATTTGGTGGGCGTGTGCGGCCGTTGCCGTCGGTGGGTGGATCGGTGCGCAGTGGAGCATTCGCGGCGCTTCGCAGCGGACGTTGCGGGTATTGCTGGGAGTGGTAATTCTGGTGGCGGCTATGAAATTTGTGCTGGTCTAAAGCAGACGTGGCGCGTACATTTCCCGCCATGCCCCTCTTGAATCCTGGCCGCAAGGCTGCCGCGTTCTCCGCTCCCGACCAAACCGGCACGCTCCGAACGCTTGCCGAATTCAAGGGTCGATCCGTCGTGCTGTACTTCTATCCAAAGGATGACACGCCTGGCTGCACCGTGGAAGCGTGCTCCTTCCGTGACGGGTGGGCGAAGCTGCGCAAGGCAGGTATCGAGGTCCTCGGCGTGAGCCCAGACGGCACTGCGAGCCATGTGAAGTTCATCAAGAAATACAAGTTGCCGTTTGCGTTACTCGCGGACGAGCCCGCCGCCGGCAAGGCGCCGAAGTTGTGCACCGCCTATGGAACGTGGCAAGAAAAATCCATGTACGGCAAGAAGTACATGGGCGTTGCGCGCACCACCTACCTGATTGGTCCGGACGGCAAAGTGGCCGCACGCTTCGACAAGGTCAAGCCCGAAGGCCACGCTGACGAGATCCTTGCCGCCGCCGCCGCGCTAGGCTCCGCACCATGCCCGCCGTCGAAATCCGTTTCCTCCGCCTCCACCAAGGGGCTCAGCTCCCCGCGTACCAAACCGAGCACGCGGCGGGCCTCGACCTCCACGCCTGCATCGAAGCGCCGGTGACACTTGCGCCCGGTGACATCGCGATGATTCCGTGTGGATTTGCAATGGCAATTCCACATGGCTTTGAAGCGCAGGTGCGACCGCGATCCGGTCTGGCCACGAAGCACGGGATCGGCATGCCCAATTCCCCAGGCACCGTTGACAGTGATTACCGCGGTGAGATGAAGGTGCCGCTGGTGAATCTTGGGCGCGCAGCATTTACGGTGGAGCACGGAATGCGAATCGCGCAGATGGTGGTGGCGCCGGTCGCGCGTGCGACGGTCCGCGTGGTCGAAGAACTTGATGGAACCTCGCGCGGCGCGGGCGGATTCGGCAGCACCGGGCACTGAGCGGGCAATTGCTCAGTGTTTGAGGGATTTTGTGCGGACCTGGCTTTTGGAATGTTGTTGACCCGCGCGCTGACCGGAAACGCGCTGCTCCGTATCATCTCGTAATGACCACCGCGACCGCCCGTGAAGTCACTGTCCCGCTTCTTGACCTCAAAGCTCAATACGCCACTATCCGTGCTGAGATCGAGCCGGCAGTGCTCGCCGTTATGGAGAGTCAGTACTTCATTGGCGGTCCCAAGATCGATGAGCTTGAGAAGGAAGTGGCCGCCTATTGCCACGCCAAGCATGCCATCGGCTGCGCCAACGGTTCCGACGCCATTCTGCTTGCTCTGCAAGCACTTGATGTTGGTCCTGGCGATGAAGTGATTCTTCCGACGTTCACCTTCTTCGCCACCGCCGGCAGCGTGCATCGCCTGGGCGCACGCCCGGTCTTTGTGGACATCGATCCCACCACCTATAACATTTGCCCAAAGTCAACCGAAGAAGCCTTTGGTTGCTGCAAGAAGGTGAAGTGTTTGATGCCCGTGCATCTCTTTGGTCAAGCTGCGGATCTTGACAGCATCATGGCGATCGCCAAGGCGCGGAACCTGACGGTGGTTGAAGACTGCGCGCAAGCCATCGGTACCGAAGATGTGCACGGCCGCCGCGTTGGAAGCGTTGGCGATATTGGCACCTACAGCTTCTTCCCATCGAAGAACCTTGGTGGATTTGGCGATGGCGGCATCATGGCCACCAATTCCGATGTTCACGCTGCCCGCATGAAGCGCCTGCGCAACCACGGCATGGAGCCAAAGTATTTCCACCAGGAAATCGGCATGAACTCGCGCCTGGATGCGCTGCAGGCCGCGGTGCTCAGCATCAAGCTCCGGCACCTTGATTCGTGGAGTAACGCGCGCCAGCGCAATGCCGCGTGGTATGACGAATTCTTTACCGCGCATGGTGCCACCGACAGCTCAGTTGCGGTGGACGCGGGCGGCCTTCCGCTTCGGTTCCCAAAGGCGCCGGCTGCTGGCCGTCATATCTACAACCAGTACGTGATCCGCGTGCCAGCGCGCATCCGTGACGCTGTGCGCGATGAGCTCACCAAGCGCAAGATTGGTACCGAGATTTACTACCCGCTCTGCTTGCATATGCAAGAGTGCTTCAAATTCTTGGGATATCAGCAGGGCGTGTTCCCGCATTCGGAGCGCGCCGCGCTTGAAACGATTGCCATGCCGATTTACGGCGAGCTCACGGAAGCGCAGCGCCACTGGGTTGCCGAGAGCGTTGTAGAAACGGTCAAGAAACTCGCCTGAGCGCTCAAGCGTTCACCCCAATCTACCGGTCGTCTCGCTGCGCGTGCGTCTTTCACGCCAGCGCAGAAAGTCCCGTGAGCCCAATGGGCTCGCGTGCAAAGAACGGCTCCGCGCTTGCTGTACCGATGCGGCTGCCAAAGTATGTACCGGCCGCATCCAGCCAATCCACCACCCGTCTGTTTCCTGGGTTGTCCACAAACTGGCTTCGATACGCCAGCACCGCGTTGCGTTTCTGCTCACTAAATCCTGTTGTATCGAACACGAACGACGGCTGCGGCACGATGCGTAAGTGCGTCGCGTAGTAGTGAAACAACCACTTCGGATAGATCGGTTCTCCGGCCAATCCACAGTTGGTGAGTTTGGCGTCAAAGCGAGCATCTTCAACGATGCGTGTCCCAGCAATGTGATCCGGGTGCGCGTCTTCGTAGTACGGAACAAAGATCATCTCTGCGCGAAAGGTGCGGATCACCGAAGCAACTTTGTGCCGTGCTTCGATCGAATGCGTCACGGTGCGATTCGGTAAGTCGAGCGTGATGCGCTCTGCGCCAAGAATGCGCGCAGCTTCCGCCGACTCGCGCGCTCGGGTGGCTCGATCGCCAAAGGGTGTGGGCTCACCATCGGTCAGGTCCAACAACAGCACGCGATGTCCCTGCGATACCAAGCGGGCAATGGTGCCGCCCATGCCAAGTTCTTGATCGTCGGGATGCGGTCCTGCAACAAGAATGTTCATGCGCAAAGCCTAGCGGCGCTTTGGGGAAGCGCCTGCCGGAGTGGCGGGGCGGGCGGCAATTTCTGCTGCCAAGCGCTTGAGCGCAGCCAATCGTGCCACATCACCGTCAAGTCGCCCGGCAAATTCAGCGCAAATCACGGTTGTGAGGGACTGCAACTCCTTGGTGACTTCAGCCTGGCGGAGCGAGCGCGCTCGCGCCACTTCCGTCAAACAGCGGGCGAGCTGCATCAGGAGGGTGCGGTCGGAAGCCAAGTATGCGTCAGCGACCGGTGCGTCTCGGACTGCCGCAAGCCGTGCACCAAGTGTGTTGCGTGTTGCCAGCCACGGCTCCAGCGTTTCCGCCAGCCGCGCCACGACAACCATGAGCGGCACATCTGACTCCACGTTGGCAATATCCGCTTCCGCAGCTTCATCCTGCCCAGCGAGAAATGCTTCGAGCGCCAACGCGCCACGCGCAGCAATGGCCTTCGGGTGCGGCATCCATCCGTCAGCAGGTGCTGCAAAGCCTCCCCATGCGTTGAGTTGGCGCTCTGCACTTTCGTGGCTCTGCAGTGCTGCGGACCACTCCAATAGTTCTGTTATTCGTGATCCTTGCAACATGCGTCGCGACGCTTCCGTGTTTGCCTTTCCACTCGCCCATGCGCCCGCCCATGTGCTTCTTCGGCGGTCGAGTTCCTTCAGCAATTCACTTGAGCGCCCCGAACACGCATTGATGGCCGCTGAGTCTCCGCGCCTGACCATGCGTTCGAATCGCCCGGCAACCAGCAGTTCTGATTCGGTAGCGAACATATCCATGGCATCGCGCGCTGCCTTGCCGCGAGCGGGGTCGCGCAGGGCCGCTGCCCATCCTTTTGTGACTGACTCGAATGCAGCGCGAGACTGTGCGCGCACTGCACCGATCGTATCGACCCATCCTTGTATCGCCGCAATTCGCAGCAAATCGGCGGCATCATCCTGCAGTGACTTGACCGCCAGACCAGTGTCAGCGTCCGAACCACGTGCCAGGTCAGGCAGTCCCGCCGCAACGCGAACGCCGCGGGTAATGGCACGCGTGCGCAATTCGGTTGCCACGTTACGTAGGTCATTTCTGAGTGACGCAGGATGAAACGCCACGCAGGTAGCTTCGGCTGCAACAGCATCAGCAAATCGCTGTGCATTCTCGCGGTTGAATGCGCCGGCCAGTGCGCGCAGGCCTTGGCACACGGCGTTCGTTGTCCATCCATCAGGTTGATGTGACAAGACCGTCCCGCCTTCGATCGCTCGCGTGCATTCAGTGATTGCCTGCATGCTGGCAGCGTCGCGTGCGCCCTGAGCGCGCTGGTACGCCGCGGCAAGTGCCTGGCGTGTTTCTGGATCAATCCACGTGGCTGCGGCCAAGACGGCGTTGGGGTCGCGCGTGGTGACCAGGGTTGGGAGCTTCAAATCCATGCGTGCTGTCCAAGCCGTTGGCGATGGTGCAGGGATACGAGATTCCAACAGCGCGACCGCCTGCTCCAATGGCAAGAGAATTGGCGCAAGGGTCACTTCTGGATGATCGGGCGTCGGCAGCGGTTCAAGCCCGTTGGCACTTGCTTGAACAAAGCGCAGCAGTGCTTCATCGACTGCCTTGCGGTCAATGCCCTTAGCCAGTGGATTACTGAGTGTCTGATCAAGTTCCGTACGCACGGCCGCCATTCGCAGTCCGGCGATCACCATCGCTTGCGAATCAAATGGAGCTGCCGCACCGTGAAACAGCAGATCGAAAGCAACCCGGCGAAAGTTCACCCGTACGTCACGCGTGAGCCCAGCAGTTTGCGTTGCCAGCGCGTCCATCTCTGTTCGCAAGGTGCGCGCCGCATCAAGTGCGGCGTTGCTATCCGTCAGGGAACGCGGTAATTCAAGCGCAGCAGCACCGGACAGCAGCGGCATCGTTCGTGCCGAAACGCTCGCAGTCAAGTGCAGCGTTCCGAGCGCGCAAAGCAGTGCGCAGGCAGCGCGAACCGCCCGGATCATGCATCGGCCTCATCGGTTGGCAGAGAACCGTATCGAGCCCATTCCAGTCGAAGACCATGTGGTGGCATGGTTGGACCAGTGGCCGAGCGGTTGCATGTAGTAAGTGCTTCGCGCACATGCGCAACATCAATCTTTCCACGGCCAACTTCAACGAGCGTGCCCGCAATGATCCGCACCATGTTGTAGAGAAATCCGTTGCCAGCTACTTCAATGGTGATGCGCCCAGGCTGCGGAGAGATCACCGTGCATCCATAGATGGATCGCACCGTCGTTTCGCGGCCGTGACTCGCCTGTGCAAACGCTGCAAAGTCATGCGTGCCCACCAGCACTGCCGCTGCGGCGGCCATGCGTGTGTGATCAAGGGGGTGTCTGGTGCTCCACACATACCGTTTCTCAAACAGCAGATTTCCGTCAGTGCCGAGGTCGCCATGTGCAATCGAGTAGCGGTAGCACTTGCTCACGCAATCAGAAATCGGATTAAAGTGTGGGTCAGCCACTTCCGCGGAACGGACACGGACATCGCGCGGCAGCCGCGCATTGATCGCCAGCGCCATGCGCTCCACCGGAATGCGCGTCTCAGCGGTGAAGGCCGCGACTTGTCCAAATCCATGCACTCCCGAATCGGTGCGGCTTGCGCCCATCACGATCACTCGGCGCTTCACGGCGGTGGCAACAGCAGCCTCCAGCACGCCTTGCACCGTGCGCAGTGACGGCGCGCCTGGTGGATCTTGGCGCTGCCAACCGTGGAAATGGGTGCCGTCGTAGGCGACGACCAGTCGGAAACGCGGCATCGTGTCAGGATAGGGGGGATGCGGCCGTGCTGCAGTTATCGGCGGCAACGCTGGTTGCCTTGGAGGAAGTTGGCACGCTCAACTGCATGGACGGCAGGAAATGTGGCATCTAACCATCGGAATTGGGATCGTTCGCGAACTAAGGTTGGACAAATTGCGTGTTGCCTCTACATTCATTGACGCACGGGCGAGTTGCCCGAGCAGATTCCATACTCAGCACCCGATTCAGCGGATGCGTGCACTCAGGCAGGAGCTACACCACACATGAAGAACTACCACTTTGTTGCATCGTCGGCGTTGGTACTCAGCGC
>CAMDCW010000056.1 GCA_945890745.1 Phycisphaera mikurensis NBRC 102666 | reverse complement strand
GCACTGATCGATAGGTACACGCATGTGGATGCAGGGTCGCACGTGGCCGAAGTGGTCACCTTAAAGAAGGCCTTCTGCCCTGCCCCGCAGGCCGGGAGAATGCAGGTTGGTAAGGCCGCTTCAATACACATCTTCCCAACGTTGTACGTGTCACTCCGGGTGGTGATGCCGTCGGACCAGAACGCCTCGACTTCGTAATACAGGCACCCACTGGTTTCATGGCTTGGATCCGGCATCGCCAAGGCAATCCGTGCAAGCTTCAATGATTCTGGAGTGGAGTATCCGGCCGTGAGAAACCGCGCTACCACCATTTCCAATTGCGCGTCATCATCAGCCTCTTGCGCGGCAACTGCATCTGTCGCCGTGGTGACTGCAGCGGGTGCGCTCGCTGGACGCTCTGCCTGCGCAGTTGCGAATGGCATCAGTAAGCCACTGAACAACACCAATGCCACCGCTGTCCCACCAAAGCGAAACGCACAGACGGTTCGTTGAATCGTCCGAATCGCGATCGATGTCATGATGTGTCCCCCAGAGTGCGAGCACTTTAGTGCTCTGTTTTTCACGATCACAGCGGCTACAGGGTGTAACCGTCAGTGATCGTTTCGTCAGGGTACAGAGTCCATGACCGTAGCGAGCGGTCGTATCCCTGGCACAGGACTGGATACATCCGCCATTGCTGCAAAGAAACGGTCACCGCCGCCCACCACCGCCGCGCCCGACGCCCATGCGCATGCCACCACCGCCACGACCATAGCCGCCGTAGCCGCCAAATCCACCGTAGTAGCCCCCGTAGTAGCCGTTGCCTGGCCACATACCCATCCACGTGTAATGCGGATTCTGGCCGCCAACCATGCCGTAGCCGAACATGCTGTAGTTGCGCGTCTGGCCTCCGCCCGTGTAGCCACTCACTGGACCGCCGCCGTGCTCGTACTTGGCGTAACCATCGCGATCCTCATAGCGCTGGTATCCCGATGGATTTGAGTAGCCACCGTTTCCCGAGTCTTCATCGGAACGGACGATGCCACGAGCGCCGGTGTAACCACTCAGTTCACCGTAGCCACGCTGGCCGTTCGACCATGTGGAATTGTCGTTGGCGGATCCATTGCGCTGATCCCAACCGCCGCCGTTCCACGCGCCGCCGCGCGAGTACTGCGACGAGTTACGCCCAGCGTTTCCAGGCTGCAATCCTTCGTTTCGATCAGCGTAATTCGTTTCACCACGCGCGAACGCGCCGCGCGGACTGCCATCGAAATTGTGGTTCGGGTCCGGACGGAAGTCATCCATTGTGGACGATCGTGCATTTGCTGCTGCGGCGGCTGACCCGTCGCGCTCTTGAAATTGACTTGTGGAATTATCACTCGCCATCGCGCCCGCGCTGTTCGCAGCACCTGCTACAGCATTCGCGGAGCCATTACCCGGTGCCCTGCTCCATCCACCGTCTGCGCGCGCGAAGCTCTGCGTCCCGCGCTGCTGCATGACCTGACCATCACGGCTCGCGGACACATCATCATTGACACCGCCCGCGTGTCGCCACTGCGCTGTGTTTGCGGTGGTCGCAGTGGTGTTCGCAGCGGTCTTCGCAGCGGTGTTCGCCGCAGGTGCACCCGCCCCCGTGCGCGACGATGCCGCCTTCGAGAACTGATTGATGTCCCCCGCTGCAGCCGCACGGTTGTAACTGCGCGCCGCATCACTCCACGCGCGGCGATATGCACCGCTCCAATGATTCATCCACCATCCATCAGTGCCACGCCAACCCCATGGGTGATAGCCCCAGTGCCACGATCCACCGTAGCCCATGCCCAATGCATAACCAAGTCCAAAGGAGCGTCCTGGTCCCCACCAACCGTTGCATGCCCAGGTCGGTGCGCATTGCAATCCGTACTCGCCCCAACCGGGCGCAGTCTCGTACATCCAGCCGGCGTAGCCGAAATTCGGCCAACTTCCGTAGGTTCCGGGGTAACCCAAGTAATCATTGCCAGCCACGCCCGGCGCCGTCATGCCCGCTGTTGCGAAACCCGTTCCATAGGAAACGATTCCGTTGTTTGCATAGCTATTCATATAGCCAGCCGTGAAGCCAAAGGTCACCGTGTCGGCCGTTGAGCCCATCACGCGAACAAAGGTCACCCCGTACACCGGCGAACTCGGCGGCATCACATACATCAACTGCGGGACGGCATCGCACAACGCCCACGGTCCGGTGGCGGCGTCGGAAGTGAACCACGCTGCATCTTGACAGACGTAGTACGAGCCCTCACAGAGAATGAGTGGCGAACTCGCGTTGGGTGCCCAACTCAAACTCGTTCCATCAATGGCCACAAATCGCGCAGGACCACCGATCGTCGAGAGCGATGCCTTTGCCTTCGATCGATCCAGCGTTGCGACATGCGGCACAGACTGCTGATAGATCGCGTCATTAGCTGCAGATGTTCCCGGCACTGCTGCCAACACATTGCCCCATGTTCCCTTTGGATCAATCGATGCAAACGATGTCGGAAGGGCTGATGGCTTGAGATAGCTCCACGGTCCGTTCATCAGATCACCGCTTGTGAACCAACGGCCAGATGCAAGCAAATACCACGTGTTGGATGCCGTAGTGGTGAAGAGGTCGCAATTCGCGTTTGAAATTGCAAAGAGCCCGTCGGCTACCTGCGCTAAGTTGGGTGCGCCATTGATCGAAACAAGGCACAGCGGACTGGTGCTGACGACGACTTCTGGTACTTGGCTTGTTGCAGATGCAGTTGACGCAGACGATCCAGTCACAGCTGTACTTGACCCATCCGCTTGTACTGCCGCGGTGCTGCGCGGCAACGCAGCATTAATGGCGTTCGCCACTGAATCAACGGGCGCCGCGCCACTCATGAATGGTCCGCTGAAACTTGCAGATTGCATCCAAACGCTCGCGCCCACACGCGTGAACCAGGTCTTACTGGCGGAATCGAACGCCAAGAGCGATGGCGTGTTCTGTGCAATGCCAACACCCGACCCGACATCACGAAGTACTGGCGCCCCATCCAGAAGCAGCAACACCGCAGGATGATCAATGACTCGAATCACCGGCGCTGCATTTCCAAGCGGCGCAGCTTCAGCCTGCAGCGATGTCACCTGCATATTCTCCAACACTACTGAACGCTGAATAGTGAACGTTGCGCTGGCAAGCATCTGCTGCAGTACCGCGGTGGTGGCAGTGGAATCTTGGCTACCCGCCAGCTGCACGCGGGTCACTTGCATTCCAGAAACCTGAATAAGTCCAGCGGCCAGGTCATTGTCAAGTGTGGCGCTGAAGAACATCGCTCCATAGGTGCGCTGCGCGCCCGGCGTTGCAATCCGGAACGCCGCGCGACCCGTACTTGCCGTACCAATGATGGACTCAAACTGCGGGGTGTACAGCGTGTACACCGAACCATTCACCGCCGCGACCTGCGGCCAAAAGGTCTCGCCGTTGTCTTGATCGGGTGCGGGTGGCAGGTTGTCCGGATGGGTGAGCCCAGGTGCGATCGAGTACTCGCCGGAAACTTGCGCGCTGGCGTGGCCGACCGCTAGGCACAACATCGCAAAGGCAGTGGCGGCGGACAGATAGGAACGGTGCGTGGGGTTGCCCATCGCCTCATGGTATGTACCCCCGGCGTGGATGACCGAGGGAAGGAAACCCCTGGCAAACTGGTCAATTCTTTAGTGAAAATGTGAGTTTCCCCTCGGGACCGGGTCATCGGAGCATGGCGGGTCGGCCGCTGGGACCGAGCGCATTCTTAACCGAATCAAGACAGTGCTCAACCATGAAACCACGAAGTGCCAAGTATCTTCTTGAAGTCTTTGAGATGGGTGTGAATACACATGAGCGAGCCGATCAAGTCAATCCCTGATGGAGTCGTTGTGGTCCTTTCGGGTCGCCTCGATTCGAAGAACGCTGCTGAGACGCTCACCATGATTCGTGCGGTCATGAATCCCAGTGCGAAGCGGGTGGTCTTTGACCTCACCGCCCTGGTGTTTATGGCGTCGGCAGGTCTTGGCGTGCTTGTACAATCGGCGGGACTCGCCAAGGCAAATGGTGGAAGCGTTCATCACTTTGGAGCCAGCCCCGCCATCATTCAGTTGCTGCGGATTGCCGGGTTGGGATCGGTGATCACGCCGTACCAAGTACAACCCGAGTCAACCAAGGCGCCCGCTTGAACACGTCCGAGCACTTGACGACATTTCCGGCGATAGCCATTTTCCTCGCGGGGCTCGCCTTCTTCTTTCATGGTCTGGATGGCGTCAAGGAATCCCTCAAGTCGATGGCCGGACGCTCGCTCCGCCAGCGCATCGAGCGATTCACGTCAACGGGCGCACTCGCCGCCCTGTGGGGATTCATCCTCGGAGCGCTCGCGCAAAGTTCCACCGCGGCATCGTTCATCGTCACTGGCTTTGTATCAAGCCGCTTGTTGACGCTCCGACGTGCACTCACGATGGTTGCATGGGCCAACCTGGGGACGGTGGTTCTCCCATTCGTTGCATCGTTCGATATTCGTACTGTCATCGCCCTGATCCTCGGCGTTGGCGGCCTGTTGGCAACCTTCCGTGCCGGCCGAGAATTCCTACTTCCCGCGTGGCGTGGTCTGTTCATGCTGGGTCTGCTGATGCTCGGCCTGCAATTCCTGAAGGATGCCACGGGCGGCATCCCTGATGAGCCGTGGTTTAGGCAGTTTGCGCAGACCTTGGGCGATTCGCTCGTGTTCGGCTTCGTAGTGGGGATCGCATCGCGCTTGGTGATCCAATCAACATCAGCGATCGTGGTGATCGTTGTTACGTTCGTGAACAGTGGCATCCTCACTGACAGCCAAGCTGCCATGATGGTTCACGGCGCCGGTGTGGGTGTCGGTGCGACGGTGCTACTGATGGGCCGCAGCTCACATGGCCTACCCCGACAACTGGCGTACTTCCAAGCGATCATCAACTCCGCTGCGGGCGCCATATTGGCGCTTGAAGTGATCACTACAAAGTTCACGGGACTACCAAGCCTGCTGGATCTGATTCGCAACACCATCACCTCAGACTCAAGCCGCATGCTGGCGGTCGTGTACGTGGTGCAGCAATCGCTCTGCGTTGGAATTGCGGAACTGTGTGGCAGCCGTTGGACGCAATGGTTGAACCGGCTCAGCCCGCCAACCGATGCGCAGAATCTGGCCACGCCGATGTACATCGACCAGGGCGCGGGCGTTGATCCGACCAGCTTCTTGGACATGATTGCGCGCGAGCAATCGCGGATTGTCGAGCGACTTCCTGACATTCTTGACTGCGTGCGTTCTGATGGCGAGCGGACCCTGGCTGAGTGCAACCACATGGCGGAGTCGTGCAAGTCACTGGGCGCTGAGATCCATCATGCGCTCCGGGAACTTTCGCAGACGCGGCTTGATCGGCAAGACGCTGAGCAGCTGCTCGCGTTAGACATGAAGCAACGTGCAGTGGATCAGCTGGTGACCGAAGTCGCACACTTTGCCCGCGCATCGCTGGATGAACGCCGTGCCAGTGAGACAGGGGGCGACTCCGACGGCAACGCGCTGCTGTTTGGGATGACGGAGGGGCTGCACTTGGTGCTCTCGCAACTGGTGGAGTGCGATCGCAGTCGGGTACCGAGCGATGTTTCCATGTTGCTCATGATTGTCAGCGACCGCGGCGACCTCATGGAACAACTGCGGGCAGACATCGCAGCGTCAACATCACGCGGCGCTCGACCCGGCCTGCAGTACACGCTGGCGCTCTTTGAGCGGGCGATGTGGCTGGTCGGAAAGGTCGTGCCAGCGGCGGCGAACGGCAACGATGACCTTGATGGGCTCGATGGCATCGGTGGTGCGGATGGCATGGGTGGTGTGGACGGAACCGGCGGAACCGATGACACTGACGGATCTGGTGGCACCGACAGCAAGACCAACGACCCGACCGACCAAACGTCGGCAACGTCCAATTCACTCCAGCACACGTAACGTCCCGGCACTACAACGTCTGGCGTGCAGTTACTTCGGCACAGGTGTAGTCACCGCTGGCTGCGCGTGCTCTTTGAAGAATCGAGTAATCAGTGCAGTCGCGCCCTTCGGAAACTCGTGACCACCTTCATGAATGACGGTGACGAGTGGCGCGCCCTTGCTCGATTCATAGAGCGTTGCGGTGAGACCACCCTCGGTTGCCCACGGCTTACCTTCACTTGTGCACGCATCGGCAGCGCGAACGTTGACGAACGTTCGCTCCTGCCACGAAAATTTCACCAGGGGATCATCCTTGCCAGCCACATGAATCACCGGCAACGGCTTGATATCCGCGGTGGGCTTGAGGTACGCGGCAGCCACCGGGCCGATGGCCGCGAGCGTTGCACCGCGCGTTTGCCATAACAAGTAACTGAAGAACCCACCGTTTGAATGTCCAGTGGAGTACGTGTGTCGTCCGTCAAGTTTGTACTCCATACGCAATGAGTCAACCATGGCGTCATACAACTTGATGTCGCGATCGCCGTCATTGCCAGCAGTGGTTTGCCAACCAGACTTCTTTCCTTCCGGGTCAACAAGCGGGCTCGCGGTCTTCAATCCTTGCGGATACACAACGATTGCTTCAGGCCACGCGACTTCAAATGCCGCGGTTGCGCGCGAATGCACTGCGGCACCGCCGTGACCGTGCCAACAGAACACCAGGGGAGTCTCCGCCGTTCGGTTGTCCGCGGGTGGAAGGCACACAATGACTGTGCGGACCACGCCGTCCACCGTCCATTCCCGCTTGGAAACGCTGGCGCCGGTGCTGACGCTCGCACTGTTTGGCGTATCGGAGGTCCGATTCGACAGTTGAGTGGCTGGATGAGTTGGCGGAGCCAAGCATGCGCACGTCAACACGATTCCGATGACCTTCATACGAATATAGTACGCGTGTTCACAGCAGGGTCACTACCCACCGCGATCGAACAACAACACTCATGACGCACTCCGCTCCACGCCCTGCCACCCGCGCCGATCTTCCAGGCATTCTGGCGATATACAACGCGTCGATTCCTGCGCACATGTCCACCGCGGACCTTTCGCCGCAACAACTTCCTGCCCGCCAAGCGTGGTGGGACCAGCGGGACCACGCCACGCGACCCGTTCTGGTCATGGAAGAGTCCGGACGAGTCATCGCGTGGGGCGCGTTTACCAACTTCAAAGACCGCGCGGCCTATGCGCCCACTGCTGAAGTGAGCGTCTATGTGGATCCATCAGCCGTCGGCAGGGGCGTGGGCAGAACTATGCTTGATGCACTGCTCGCACGCACCACCGAGTGTGGCATCGACCGCGTCATTGCTCTCTGCTTCGCTCACAACGAGGCAAGCGTGCGACTGTTTGGTTCGCGCGGATTCACAGAATGGGGTCGAATTCCTGATGCCTGTGATATGCATGGCGTGCGCAGAACCGTGGTAATGCTTGGCAAAATCACCCCGCTACTGCACTCATGACCACGTCGAAAGCCGTGATGCTTGAGCCCCGGGCAACGGTCACTCTTCCACCCGAGCCACAATTCCATCCGGGAGTGCATCCAGGAACATGCGCCCGTAACGTTTGGTGAGGATGCGTGGGTCAAGTACCACCACCCTGCCCTCATCAGTGGAACTACGGACCAGCCGACCGAAACCCTGCTTGAAGCGCAGCACGGCGCGCGGAAGTGAGTCTTCCGAGAATGGCTTGCCCCCGCGCGATTCAATCAATTCATGGCGAGCTTGAACGATCGGTCGATCCGGCACCTCAAAGGGAAGCCGCGTAATGATCACATTGCGCAACGCCCGACCGCGCACATCAACACCCTGCCAGAAACTGGCGACGCCAAAGAGCACGCTGCGTTCATCGGTGCGGAATCGTTCCAGCAACGTGTTGCGCGGCACGCCGATACCTTGAATGTGCAGCGGGAAACTGTCATCAACAAGCCGATCGGCAATACGTTCAGCGACCGCATTCAGCGTTCGAAAGCTCGTAAAGAGCACAAACGCACCGCCGTCAGTCTCACGGATGTGGCTCAGAACCCGCCCTGCCAATTCATCTTCATAGTCCGGGTGATTCGGTTCCGGCATGGTGCGATCGATGATCAACGTGACCAAGCGCGCGTAGTCAAACGGACTTCCAAGCTCCAGCGTCTGCGGATCGTCGCACCCAAGGCGAATGGCTGCGTGCCGAAAGTCACCGTGGCTTGTTGCGAGTGTGGCGCTGGTGAGCACCACGCCCTTGTCTTGCGCAAAGAGATGTTCGCGCAGAATGGGCCCGACATCCACCGCCGCACACACCACGGTCAGGTTGGGACGCTCGCCGCCGCGTCGCTTCTTGCCGATCTCCACCCAGTACACGCAACCCGCCAGCGCCTGCGCCAAGAGATCACGCGCACCCGTGGCGTGCGCCTCGGCGCGCGCAGCGTAGGAATTCAACTCAAACTGATCTGCCTCATTGGCAATGCGGTCGCGCAACATGCGCAGCGTTGCAGCAAGTTGCAACATCGGCCCGCTCAGGTGGTCGCGCACCGCATCCTTGTCACGCATACGACCTGATGACTCGGCATACTCCTCATGCCAGCGCCACAGCGCGTCAAACTGCCGATCCGCAGCGCTTTCGCAGTCCCGAATGCAGCGAATGGCATCTTCAATTACTGTTTCCGCTGCGTCATCGGAGCGCATCGCGCTCAGATAGCCACGACCAGTGCTCACTTGATAAAGCGTCCGCAAGAGATGCCGAACGCCGCTCTCCGAGAGTCGAATCCCAAAGTTCTCTGCGGCAACATCTTCAATCTCATGCGCTTCATCAAGAATCACATGGTGGTAATTCGGGAGCACTCCGCCCGTAGCGCCCGCGCGGGCGCGCATGGCCAAGTCAGCAAAGAACAACGCGTGATTGGTGATGAGCAGCTGCCCATTCTCCATACGCCTGCGCGCCGCTTGATAGAAACACTTGTCAAAGGTTGGGCAGCGCCGCCCCATGCAATTGTGCGCGTCGCTCTGCACTTGATCCCACACTTCGCTGCGCGGCAATTGTGGAAGCGTTGCTAACGATCCGTCAGTAGTGTGGTACGCCCACTGCTCAACACGACGGAGGTCATTGCGATCTTCATCATGCGCAAAGAGGCGTCCCTCGCGCTCGCTGGCTAGTTTGAGGCGGCGCAGGCTGACATAGTTGCCGCGGCCCTTCACCAGCACCGAACTGAATTCCTCGGGAATCACCGCATTAAGAAGCGGAATGTCCTTCTCAATCAACTGCTCCTGCAGACTGATGGTATTGGTAGCCACCACCACGCGTTCGCCGCGTTCCACAATGCGCCGAATGGCAGGAATGAGATACGCAAAGCTCTTGCCGACCCCGGTGCCTGCTTCCACAAACAATCGCTGCCGCTCTTCAAACGCGCGCTCCACCGCACTTGCCATCAGAATTTGCTGTGGACGCACTTCAAAGCCGGACAATCGCCGCGCGATTGCCCCGGTGTCGGAAAGCAACATATCAACAGAGAGTGTCACCCCAAGGGCCTTCGCTTTGGCTCGCCCGGCAGACGCGGGTAATTGCGCGGTGTGGCACGCGTCTTCTCTAGGACCACCACCGTGCCGGTAGCCGTCTTGTGCAAGTCAACAACATGCGTGTGCAGTTTGTAGAGCGCTGGCTTGGCCTCTTCCACTTCCTCAGCAGCCTTATCGCCCTTGATCAGAAAGATCGATCCCGCCTCGCGCGCAAATGGAACGGTGAGTTCAGCAAGCACATTGAGTTTGCCAACCGCACGTGCCACCACAGCGTCATACTTGGCGCGGTGATCATGATGGTCCTGACCCGCTGTCTCAGCGCGATCGTTCAAGATGCGCGCATTGGAAATACCAAGCGCCGCGATGGTTTCCTTGATGAACGCCGCCTTCTTGCCAGTTGCCTCAAGCAGCGTGAACTGCACTTCTGGCATCACAATGGCGAGCGGGATTCCTGGAAGTCCTCCACCCGAACCAATATCAATCACGGCCTTTGCTTCGGCACTTGCAAGGAATGGCACCAAGGTCAGGCTGTCTTGAATGTGTCGCACCCACATGGCTTCCGGCTCAACGATGGCGGTCACATTGAAGCGCGTGTTGGCACCGCGAAGCGCTTCCAGGTACGCGCGTAGCCGCTCGGCGTCACCAGGTTCAAGTTCAATGCCCATGGTGGCGAGTGCTTCAGTGACCGCTGCTGGAATGTTCGGAACAGGCGGCAGCGGCGGCAGCGATGATGACGAAGGCAGATCAGCAGCTGAGGAATTGGTTGATTCAGTATGAATGGCGAGACTTGTAGGGTTAAGGTGATGAATGAGGGTGAAATTGCAACGTTCAGTAGTGCACCAATTGTGAATCTTAGGCGTCGAGGTCAAAGCCCCTCGATCGCCGGCTGGCCACCGCAAAAAGGACACTGGTGGTGATCCACAGACACACCAGGCTCGAGCCGCCGTAACTCACGAACGGAAGCGTCATGCCAGAAACCGGCAATACGCCGATGGTCATGCCGGTATTCACCATCAATTGCAGGAACACCATAGCACCGATCCCCACCGCAACCAAGCGTCCAAACATGGTTCCGGCGCGCACTCCCACCATGAATGCCCCAAATGCATAGATTGCTGCCAGCGCCCACAGCGCCAGGCCCCCCAGAAGCCCCCAGCGACAAACAATGACCGCAAAGATCATGTCCGTGTGCTCTTCGGGCAACCGGTTGTAGTGAATCAGCGCGCCAGACTCTGACTTGCCAGAACCAACAATCCCGCCCGCTGCCGCCAGGGTGACCGCTCGGCTCGACTGAAATCCGTTCCCGTTGTTGAGACGCGTATCGCCAACAATCTGCGCGATCAGTGTGTCAATGCGATCGCGTTGATGCTTCTTGAGGACGGGATAACTGCATGGCGCCAGAACCACTGCAATGCACGCAATGATCAGCAAGTACTTGATGCGCGCACCGGCGGCCAGCAGCATCACTAACAGCACCGGCGCGAACAGTAGCGCACTATCAAGATCCGGCTGCAAGATGATCAGCCCCACCGGAACAAGCGTCACCACCATGGTGGCGATAATGCCACTGAAGCGCTTCACATGAGCCGTGGTGCGCATCCACGCGGCCATGGCAACTACCCAGGTGAGCTTTATCAATTCGCTTGGCTGGAAGTCCAAGGCCCCAAGATTAATCCAGCGACGCGCGCCGTTGCGTGGGCGCACAATGGAGTCTGGCACAAAGGGAATCAATAGCAGCACCAAGAACGCCAGGTTCACTGCAAAGAGAAGCCATGCCCAACGCCGCATCCAACGCCACTGTTGTGCACCAACAAACGCCGCTGCAAGCATGCCAACGATCAGAAATCCAAACTGCCGTTGCGCCAGCACTGGCTCAGTGGTGCCAATAGCAGCAATACCCAGCAAACTCAGACCCAGCCCAGCCACAACGGGTAACCAAGCCCAATGCAACCACTGCCGATCCGCAGTGCGCGTATCAACCGCGCGCTCGCGGCGCAGTCCGCGCGCCAGCGAATTGGAGACCAGAATGCTCATCCAGCGCCTCCGGTTGGCTCAATATCGTCAGCACCGATTGGTTGCAACGGCTTACGCGCGGGGCGCGATTGCGGATCCCCTTGCAAGTAACCCTCCGCAATCAACGCATGAATCACCTGATTGGCAATCGGGCCCGCAGACTTTCCGCCCGATCCGCCGTGCTCCAATAGCACCGCCACCGAATAGCGCGGGCGGTGCTCCTGCGCGTCACCAACCAGACCAACAAACCAAGCGTGATTCAATCCAGTAATCGTGCGATCGATCGTGCCGTTGCCATCATCATCAACCTTCAGCGGCGAAGCCTGCGCTGTACCGGTCTTGGCCCACACCACCACGCCCGGCGCATTGATGATTGCCTCCGGCCTTCGATCTTCGTAACTCACATGATTGCCCGTGCCGTGCTGCTCCTCAACTGCCTGCCGCAACCCTTCAAATGCGCGCTCGCAACTATGCGGGTTCAATTTCAAATCGCCAGTCCGACGCGCCCCACGACCCGGAATCGGAGTGACCAACAATTCCGCATCGCGAATCACTCCGCCGCGCGCAAGTGTTGCGTAGGCGTTGGCTGCCTGCATGGGCGTCCACGCGATTGGACCTTGACCAATACCAGCGATGACTGGAACGATTCGATCGCCCGTCGATTCAATCTTGGCGATTGCCTGCACCGACGGCAGCACGCCAGGATGCTCACCAGACAGTCGATCCCCAACGATGTTGCCCGCGTCATCCAATCGCGGCTCCCATCGCGCAATGCCGATGTCCAACTTCTGACCAAGTCCAAAGTTGCGATACCAATCAGTCAGCGTGCGCAAGCCCATGCGCTGCGCGATGGTGTAAAAGTAAATGTTGCAACTGCGACTGATGGCCGCCTCCACGCCCAGCGGTCCAGAGATGACTTTGCTGTGCGTCAGGTATTTATTCTGCTTCGTGTAGATCCAGCAGCGCCCGAATGGATCGCTCTCGCCAAAGAAGTGTCCGTTGCACTCGACTTCTTCATCAGCACCAAATGCTCCGCTGCGTACCGCGCTCACATACACAATTGGCTTGATGATCGAGCCAGGCGGATAGAAGCCCTCAATGGCCCGATTGACCGACGGATGGCGTGCGGCACGCACCGCGTCATCAAAGTCCTCCCCCGCAGCGACTGTTGGCCATGACACCATCGAGAGAATCTCGCCCGTATCAACATCAAGCACCACCGCAGCGCCATTCAATGGCGCCAGATATGACAACGGCATTTGCTTCGGCGTACCGTCGTTATCCCATCCGTAATGCCACTGCTGTGCGCGCGCGAGTCCCACTTCTGGCATGAAGAGCGCTTGCACGCGAGCCTGCAGCGCAACGTCGAGTGTCAGTTGCAAGTCGGATCCAAGCACCGGCTCGGTTCGCGATGTCTCGTTGGTGTCGAGGCGCTGCACTGTTCGACCGCGCAGGCCACGGAGAAGATCCTCATAGGTGCGCTCGATTCCGTAACTGCCCACCATGTCGTGGCCAGGACGATAGCCGCCTAAGTCCAACGCAACATCGCCCGCGGAACCAACAACGCGAAATGGTCGACGCTCCAGATCCTGCCGCCACACTTCATCACGAACCCCGCCGACCACATGATCCGCAATGCCTTGCACATCAAGTTTCAGCGTGCTGCCACGAAGCGGTCGCGGCATGCTGGAACGATCCAAGTCGATCCGCGCCGATGCCCACGGATACACGCGGCGCGTACTGTCTTGAACTTCAATGGTCCCCGGATGGGCGTCTGCAAGCTTTCGCAGTATGAAAGCGCTGGCAGTTTCTATGCCTGATTTCACCACATGCGCTTCGCTCTGTTCCGCGATCGGCTGCGCATCAAACTGCCCCTCGGCATCCTCCCCGTACTTGGCTCGGTCAATTTCAAGCCGGGCCTCCCATACCGCGCTCGCCTTCTTCTCTACGTGCATACGCACGTCGCCCATCTGCGCTGACAACTCATCGCGCGTCATGTGGCATGCCGTTGCAACGTCATTCAACACTGACTCAAGTTCCGCTGCTAGTTCTTGTCGCTGCGCCTGAATGCGCTCCTCGCGCTCAGCGGGTCCAAGGCGATTCCATGCCGCACGACCCGTCGCCTTCTTCGCAGCAGCGATCGCTCGCGTATCAACCCAAGAGCCATTGATAGCGGGATAAAAGATGGCGACGTCGTAACTGGGGACACTCTCAGCAAGCACACGACCTTTGCGGTCCTTGATCGAGCCACGCACGGTTGGAAGCAGCGTGCTGCGGTCGAGCCGGCTATCCGCCAGTGCGCGCTGCTGGCTGCCCATGACCACGGTGAGGCTGAACAACCGAGCGGCCATACCGCCAAGGACCACGGCAAAGACCACGCCAACAACCATCATCCTCCGTTGGAACATGGAGGTACCGCGAAGTGACGATGGGCGATCCGATTCCGACTCCGAAGCCATTGGTCGTCCTGACCGTGGTGAATCTGTGTTGTGGAGCGATGCTTCACGATCCGCGCAGCGTCCTGCCGCACGGGTCCCCGCGGGCGGGACATCTTGACTCGCAGAGCGTACCATTCCCCCCCCTATGGACGCAGGAATTGTCGGTCTACCGAATGTCGGAAAGAGCACTCTTTTCAACGCCCTCACCGCGGCAGGAATCGAGGCTGCGAACTATCCGTTCTGCACCATCGAACCGAACGTCGGAGTGATCACCGTGCCCGACAAGCGGCTGGGGATTCTTCGCCACCACATCGAGAGCCAGAAGATCCTGCCGGCCATCATCCGCCTTGTGGACATTGCGGGCATCGTCCGCGGTGCCAGCGAGGGTGAAGGCCTTGGCAACAAGTTTCTGACCCACATCCGCGAGGTGGATGCCATCCTTCATGTGGTCCGGTGCTTTGAAGACGCGGACATCATCCACGTTGAAGGGTCGGTCGATCCGCTACGCGACATCGGGACCATTGAGACCGAGCTGATGCTGGCGGATATGCAGGTGGTCGAGAACATTTTGGACAAGGCGCAGCGTCTGGCACGCAGCGGCGATAAGGAAGCGATCGCCCGAGGCGCGGTGCTGCAAAAGTGCAAAACCTGCCTAGATTCCTCCAATCCGATCCGAAGCTTGGACCTTGAGGAAGAGGAACGCCGCATCCTGCGCTCCCTGGGAATGATCACCGCCAAGCCGGTCCTCTTTGTCGCCAACGTTGACGAGAAGGATCCCAACGGAACCGGTCCACTGGTGCAAAAAGTGCGCGACTACGCCAAGGCCAACGGCGGCAA
>CAMDCW010000055.1 GCA_945890745.1 Phycisphaera mikurensis NBRC 102666 | reverse complement strand
ATCAGGGTTCGCTTGATGGCCTGCTTGATCCACCAACTGGCGTAGGTACTGAATCGGGCACCTTGGGCGGGGTCAAACCCTTCGACGGCCTTGATGAGGCCGATGTTGCCTTCTTCGATGAGGTCGGAGAGCGGCAGCCCGCGGTGGGCGTAGTTTTTGGAGATGGAGATCACGAGGCGAAGGTTCGCCTTGATCATCCGATCCTTGGAGCTCAGGCACTCATCGTTGATGATGCGCCAGCCCAACACCTTTTCCTCGTCGGGAGTAAGGAGTCGTTCCTCCTTGATTTCTCGGAGGTAGAGCTGAAGTTCGTTTTGGACACTGGTTCGCGCCATACACCCTCGCGATCAGCAAACCAGAACATGAGCCACACGCTCACGCCGGGCGTTGCATCGTACGCACCCCATCGACAATCGCAAGGGTGCTCTTTGGAACAAGTCAATATGAATGTCAAACTCTTTTGGGAGTTTCACATATGCACGAGCCCGATCCCAACAACCCCGATCACAATTCCCCGCATTCCTCGGAGGGCGGGGAACCTGGCCACCCGGGTGACCCAAAATCCCCCGTTCCAGAGGCTGCAAACCAAGATTCGTCTCGCTCAAGCCGTGAAGATGACACCGCTGCCGGCCCGGAAGTGGACCTCACGGAGACCCTCAGATCATGGCCGATCGGCGGCAATCGCCCCACGGTTCGGATGATCCGAACAGCCACGGGAGAGCGTGCTGTTCAGGTTCGGTTAGAACTGGGAATTTTGCAATTGGCCCTCACCGGGCGCCCGGACGGGCGCCGCCCCCACGGCGCGGACTCCCTTTTGGACTGGCACCTCGCTCGATTGGAGGCATACCGTCGAAGCGCGGGGACCGATGCGGACATGCACCTCACCTCCAAGGACTGTGATGCCTTACGCGACGAAGGGGTGCAGGTCTATCACCGCTATGTGGCGCTCTTTGCCCTTGAGGAATATGAAGCCGTGGTGCGAGACACCGGGCGGAACCTGCGCATGTTTGACTTGTGCCGTGCCTTTGGCGCCAGCCAGGGCGATCGCACGGTGCTGGAACAGTTCCGGCCATTTGTGGTGATGATGCGAGCGCGTGCCGAGGCAGCCATTGGTCTTGCAGGCGGCAACGCGCGACAAGCGTTGTTGGCGGTCGAGCGAGCGCTTACTGAGTTGCGGACGCACTTTGATGACCACGGACCGATGGGCGGGTTCGAACAGTCCAGCGAAGTCACCTTACTGCGTGGCATGCGCGATGCATTGGTGCCGCGCTTGCCAGCGAGCCAGCGCTCCGAATTGGAAGAACGATTGCGCCGCGCCGTGGACGCGGAGAACTTTGAGTTGGCGGCCATCCTGCGCGATGAGTTGCGTGCGCTGGACCATTGAGTTTGGAAGTGCATGTCACCCGCGCAGCGCGGGCGTTCCCGTGGTGAACATTCACTCATGTCGCGCGGCAACTTCAAGCATGCTTGCTGCAAACGCAGGGCCGCCCAGCGCTGGATCGATGGCTTTGAGACGAGCAACCTTTGGAGCAATTGCCTCGGTCGATCGATTCACTCGGTCAAGAATTTGCAGGCGACGCGTTTGGCACAACCACCATGCTGGCGACTGTTCGGGCACTGCCCGAGACACCTGTTCATAGAGCGTAAATGCCTCTGCCAGCGCAGCGTCTCCGCCGATTCCCCACAGTGATTCAGCGAGGGCAAGCGTCAGGTCGGCGCGCTCTCCGCGCGCGGCAATGGCACGTCGTGCGGCAGCCTGTGCGGAGTCATGCATGCGGGCCACAATAAATGCGCGCGCGAGCACTTCATCACGTTCCGGGGTCGGCGTAGCCAAGTGCAGCGTGGCGTCGGCAAGTCGCGCGATGCGCGCAATCTGTTGTTCATCAACCGCTGCGGCGGCAACACTGCCAAGGTCCGCAGCGGACATTCGGCGTAAGACGCGCGCCGCGGCATCGGCAGTGCCGTTGGCATCCGCTGCAGTTGCATCGGCCACCGTGCGGTCCATTTCAATGGATCGTGTGGCCAGCACCAATGCGCGAATACGTTCTTCCAGCATGCGTTGTCGAACCGCTTCGGGCAGTACCGTTCCTGGCAGTGGGCGCGCGCGGTCCAGTGCTTCAAGGGCTGCATCAGCGCGCACTTCGTCATTCAGTGCATCGGCGGCTGCAATGGCTAAGTCAGCGCGCAATGCTGGGTCGGTCACGCCGGAACGATCGGCACGATCAAGACCGTCGAGCGCAAGGGCCGCGCGCCGCGCTGGCGATTCGCGCGACTCCATCGCAGTATCACTGGATAGCACCAGCGCGGACTGCTCAACTCGCCACGCCGCATGATCGGGGTGATCTGGGAACCGAGCAACGGCAGTGGCAAGAACCCGTGCAAATAGCAAAGAATCGCCAGTTCCGCGCGCCGCGGCAACCGCTGCATCAATCGCATGACGCGAGACCGGCTCTGAGGGATATGCCTGCGCAAACTCAAGAAGTGCCGTTGCGCCCTCGGACGGATGGCCCAAGAGAAGTTCCGCGCGACCAAGTTCAAGCATGGCAAGCGTGCGCACGCCCGCTTCAAGAGCCGGGTCAGCAAGCGCGCCGCGAAGCAGCGCCGTGCCGGCGGCGCGACCTTCGCTACTACTGCTGGCCGCCAGTGCGCGCGCGACACGGACCACGGGGTCGTCCATACTTCCGGCATGTTGCGCGATCCGCGCCAGCGCTGCCGCGCGCACGGCGGTGCGGCGCCCGGGTGGAGTGGTTGCCACGGCGTCAAGCCATCCACGCCACGCCGGTACCGGGCCGGGCGCACCAGGCGTTGCAGTGCTGGTGGCATCCGCTGCCGCGGCGCGAGCGAGCCGAAAGTCAAGGTCACCAAGAAGGAGGCGCGAGTCGTCGTCAAGAGAAGCGCTGTATCGAGCGCGGAGCGCGTCGAGCGCGCGTCGACGGCCACTGGCGTTTGCTGCGGCGTTCTCTGCAAGCGCCGTGATGGCAAGGATGCGGAATACCGGTTCTGCAGCTTGGTTAGCAGCAAGGGGCGCCAATACGGCGTCCGCCTCGGCGTGCCGACCGATACGCGCTAAACCAAGGCCGCAACACGCATCAGCCAGGGTGCGCGCGTTGCCGGAAAGTGCGCCGCGCATGGCGGCGAGGCGCGAAGCGGCGCTCTCAATGATCGCTGGCGCATCCGTTTCTGGCAGTGCCCCTGACCAACCAGCAAGCACTGCAGCGCAGGCGCGGATCAGCGGAATTCGTTGCGCAAGTTCGACCGAGTCCAGTCGAGTTGCCAGTTCCGGAGTGGCTGTGCCAGCGGAAATCGCTGCGCGTGCCGAGCGCTCAGCGGCGCGCGTCCACGTCAGTGCGTCGCGCAGCAGTGCGGTGCAGCGTTCGCGCTGTTCGGGCGTTGGGATGCCAACGATGGTTGCCACGCCGCAGCCATCAATGGCGAGACCAAGCGTGATGGCATCTTCCGCTGCATCAGCAAGCCATGCAGCGCAGCGTGGATCGTCTGACTCAAGGAGAGGTGCCCGCACGCGTTCGAGGCGGGTCCATGCAGCCGTGGCAGCAGCCGCGGTGGTGAATGGGCGACGTGCTTCGGTGCGGGCGACTTCGGTCGCGGCGGCCAGCGCATCAATGCCTTCCGGCGCGGGCGCCTGCGCAACCAATGCAGCCAGCGTCATCACGATGGCAATCACGGCGCATTCCCCAGCACTGTGGCGCGTGGCTCAAACCCAACGTTTCGGAAACCTGCAGCCACGGCGGCGTCAAGCACTTCCACTGCAATCTCCCAAGGAGCATTATCAGCGGGTGCAATCACCACTGGAAATCCAGGCTGAAACATGCCATTTGGGTGCGCACTGCCACGCAATTCGGATGCCAATGTCGCGCGCAATTCGGCGGGGGTGAAAGTGCGTCGCAGCGGGGCGCCGGCAACAATCACTCCATCAATGCCTACTGACAGGTGCAGCGCTTCGTCATTCATGGCGAACGGGTCGAGCGTTTTGTGCGGCGGCGCGGCTACTTCGGTGCTTGCGCCACTTGGTGCTGTCACGGCAATGCGGCGCGAGAGATCCATGGCGATGACGCGCTCGTCGCTTGCGTAGTGGGTAGTGGCAATGAAGAACACTAATAGTTGAAAGACCACATCAATCATTGGCGTCATGTTGGTGCTGATAGCGGCACCGAGTGATGTGCCGCGTAGGCGGCGCGGCGCGCGCCATCCGCGTCGCGGTCTGCCGCCGATGCGTGCTTCGGGCAACGCCGCTGCGAGCGCATTGAGCGCATCAAGCGCATGGCGCGCCTCGCGTGGTGCATTCGCATGCTGGACCTGTGAGCCCGCGTTATTCACTTGCAACTCCGCCAAGTACCACTAATCGAACCCGTGCTCGCGCGCGATCAATGCCGCTGACCGTCAGCGCATCGGCCACCGCATTCATGGCAGGACGCACCCATGAATACGCCGTTGCGCGGTCGGCCCGAATATTGACGTCCACGCTTGGCTGACCCTTCATGGCCTGCGCTATGGCTGCCACCAGTTGCTGCAATCCAGCCGTATCTGCGGTGAATTCACGCTTCCCAAGGCGGTAACCGGCCGCGCCGCCATCGGTCGCTGGAATCACGTTCACCACAATGCGCTCCGAGCCATCTTGCTGCTTGGCTGCACCGGACGTGGGATGTGGCAAGGAAAGGTCCGCCATCTCCGCACTGGTCACCTGACTCACCAGCACAAAGAACACAATCAGCAGGAACGCCATATCGATCAGCGGCGTCATGTTCGCCTCAAACGATGCAGGCCCTCTGCGATGGATACGACTGGCGCGCATCAGGCTTCGGTACCCGTGTTGTTGGCGTTGGATTGGCTTGCACCGATCGCGGCCTCAGCACTCTTCGCTTCTGCACGCAATGCTGCAACGGGCGATCCCGCGCCGCCGGGTCGGAAGCGCATGAGAATTTGCTCCACTTCGCGCGCGCCTTCAGAGCCCGCAGCGTCAATGCGATTGCGCACCACGGCGAACACGCTGAGTGCTGGAATCGCAATCAGTAGACCCCAGAAAGTGGTCACCAGCGCTGTGCCGATTCCGCCCGCAAGCGCCACTGGGTCAGCGGTTCCACCCATTTGCGCAATGGTGAAGAATGCGACGATCATTCCGTACACCGTTCCAAAGAGTCCGATCATGGGCGCCACTTGGCCAAAGACATTGAGTACTTCGATTTTCCGTAGGCGTCGCACCACCAGTTCATCAGTCATCGACTCCGCCGCTTGCATCATCGCGTCATGACCAGCGGGGGCAGCCAGAAGTGCCGCGTGGATGACACGGCCAAAGTCACCACCCTTGGTGCGCGACCACTCAAGCGCCTCGGCAAACTTGCCACTACTCACCATGGCGCGCATATGTTCAACGGCGGACGGAGGGAGCATGTCACTCACACGGTTGGCGGTGAAGGCAATCCAGATGAGTGCCACACTGGCCATGCTCATGGCAATTAACACCCAAATCATGGAGCTACCGATCCAATCCACACGCACGCCGCCATCCGGCAACTGATCGAGCGAGATGAAGAAGGCGGTCGCGAACGATGGCCCAGCACATGCTGGCGCAGCGATGAATCCGGCGGCAAGACTGGCCACCAGGCGGGTGGACATTTTGGTGCCGAGGTCAGTGGTGCGGGTAGCGATGCTTGGGAGTGAGTCACTAGTCATTTGCTGATGTTTCCTGCAGGCTGGTTGCGCGCACGCATCGGTGCAAGTCCGAGCGTGGCGCGGTCGAGAAGTAGATATCCGTTGCTGCCGCCGTGGCGTTCGCCCAGTGCGCGCAGTGCGCCGTCGGCGGATGTCTCCACCAGTTCGACGCAGAGAAAGGTGGCAAATCGAGAGCCGTCCGTAGTAGTGGGATTGAGCCGATCGGCGGTCGAGAGCAGGGTGGCGTTGGCACTGCGTGCTGCAGTGCGCAGCGGCGTGGGCGCGCCGCGCGCGATGACGCAGATGGCGTCTGGCTCAAGCGCGCGCCAAACGCTTTCAAGTGCCGCACCAAGGTCCGGCGTGCCTCCGGGCGCGCTGCGTTCGGTAAACCAACGCAGTGCAGCGGCGGTATTTGCGCGCGTGGCTGCAGCTGGAGTTCCGGGTGCCAGTTCCACGCCGTTTCCGCGGGCGATAGCAATAGTGAACTGCTGATTGGGCATGAGTGCCGCCAAGCGCTGCGCCAGTACTGCGCGCGCCGCGGGCAGTGCTGAAAGCAATCGTCCGCCGCCATCAATGAGGAATGCAACACGCTGCTTGTCCATCGCGAAGCTCGCGGCGCGGAATCGTTCCGGAAGTGCGCCGCCGAAGCCAAGTTGGCCACCGAAACGGCCAGCAGCATTCGCGGTCACTGCGATTGGCGGAGCCAGTCGCTCCAAGCGATCAGCGGCCGCGCGTGCACCGGAAGCGCTGTCGTGTACGCCGCGAGCCGCGGGACCTTGGTAGACGATCGCGCCTCCGGGGATTGGTAGTTCAGGCGGTGATGGAGCGATACCGATGGGTGGCGGCGGAGTCCATTCGGCAACCAATATGGGCGGTGCCTCACGACGCATGGCGCGTGCGGCGGTGACTCCCATGGCCACCAGTGCAAACGCAATCAGTGCATGTACAAGCGTTGATGCAGTGATCGCCACCATCGGACTGCGCGTTGAAACGCCGGTTTCTACGTCATTTTCCGCATCGGTCTCCACACTCGTGTTCGCACCGGTTTCCACGCGGCGATCCACGCTGTGCGCGGTTTTCTGACCCGAGCCATCGAATTTCTCCGCGTCGCGATTCATGCCGATGATGACTTGCGCGTCGGACCGCCGCGCTTGGAGCGACGGAAGATGGCACGGTCGAGGCTCATGGCGCCGGGGCCAACCAGGAATGCGCCGAGCGCAAGCACAAAGAGACCCATTTGCGCAAGCACCAGGTTCTGTTGTTCTGCACCGAGTGCGAATGCCCCCTGTGACTTGATGATCGGCAGGCTGGTCATCACAAACAGTGCCGCCAAGATCAGGGACATCAGCAGTCCCCAGACGCGGCTAAACAATCCAAGAAGCACGCACGCCCCGCCGACTAGTTGGATTCCGGCAACCGCCCACGCAATCTCGTTTGGAAATGGAATGCGCGCGCGGTCAACTAACAGTGCCAACGTGTACAAGCCGCGTTGCGTGAGCGGAGCAAGCGGGCTCGCGAGCGCATTGGCGCGTTCAGTGATGACCGGTGCGGGCGCGGCCGGTTTCGATGGAGTGTTTGGGGTCGCCTGTGCGGCGCTGCTGGCAGGCACAGTCACCGCCGCAGGCGTAACACCTGGTTGCGGTGTTGCGGTGCTCGCTGAGTCGTCCATGCCATTAGCCCCTGGCCGTGGCGCTGGTGGGGCGGCGGGGCTCTGCCACTCGGGTGATTCGAACGCTTCGAACCCGCGCATGGCACCGAGGGCCACATCAGACTTCTTGGGATCGGGGTCAGTGATGCCGCGGACGCCAAGTTCACGCAATCGCTGCGCGTCATGAGCGGTGTATTCCACGTCACGCATCAAGTTGTTCCACCCCTGCGGCAGGAACGCCAGGCACAGGACGATGCGCGCCAAAAGCGGCAGGATGTTCGTGGCGGCGAACTGGCTCGGGCTCATGGGGCGGAGTCTAGGGGCGGGCGGGAAATCAGGACGTGCCGGGGTCGGGCGGGTTGATTCGCCTTGCAGCCGACAATCCCTCTACACTTAGTGGTTCACGCTGCGGGCGTGGCGGAATTGGCAGACGCGCTGGATTTAGGTTCCAGTGGGGCAACCCGTGCAGGTTCAATTCCTGTCGCCCGCATTCACATCTCACTGGACGGACGAATTACACCTCATGAGCGCACCTGCTACTCGCCGCACATTCGCCGTTGACGGATGGTCGCCCTCCTCATGGCGAACGCGCTCCACGCTGCAGCAGCCCGAATGGATTGACCACAGTGCGTTGCGAGCGTCATGCGCGGATCTCGCGCGGTTGCCGCCCTTGGTCACCAGCTTTGAAATTGAAGCCCTGCGCACGCAGTTGTCGGAAGCCGCTGTCGGTCAGCGCTTTATTCTGCAGGGCGGCGATTGCGCAGAGACCTTCGATGGCTGTGAGCCTGGCTCGATCGCCGCGCGCCTGAAGATCTTGTTGCAGATGAGCCTGGTACTGGTGCAGGGTGGCCGCCGCCGCGTTACTCGCATCGGTCGATTTGCTGGTCAATACGCCAAGCCGCGCTCAAGCGATATGGAGACGCGCGACGGCGTGACACTGCCCGCGTACCGCGGCGACTTGGTGAATGGGCCAGCATTTACAGCAGCAGAACGCGCCCCTGATCCGCGCCGCCTCGTGCGTGGTCATGAGCGCGCCGCGCTCACGTTGAACTTCATTCGCTCGCTTGTCGACGGCGGATTTGCAGACCTCCATCACCCGGAATACTGGGATCTTGAGTTTGTAAAGCATTCGCCATTGGCCGCGGAATATCAGGCGATGGTCGACCAAATTGGTGACGGCCTCCGTTTCATGGAGACGCTTGTTGGAGTCAATGTTGCGCAAGTACATCGCGTTGATTTCTTCACGAGCCATGAAGGTTTAGTGCTTGACTACGAAGAAGCGCAGACGCGGCAAGTGCCGCATCGCGCGGGTTGGTGGGATTTGAGTACGCACTTTCCGTGGATTGGCGTTCGCACTGCGGATCCAGAAGGCGGACATGTGGAGTTCTTCCGCGGCATTGAAAATCCAGTGGGCGTGAAGGTTGGACCCACGACGGACGCGGACGCGTTGTTGCACACCATTGCTCGGCTCGATCCGTACCAGACTCCGGGGCGCATTGTGCTGATCACCCGCTTCGGCGCGCATGCCATTGCCGCGCATTTGCCCAAACTGGTCGAAGCCGTCAAGGCGAGCGGTCGTCCCGTGGTGTGGATCTGCGATCCGATGCACGGCAATACAGAAACAGTTATTCCGCAGTCGGGCCTGGGCAAGGGCGTGCCGGTCAAGACTCGGAAATTTGGACACATCTTGGCGGAAGTGGAGCAGGCCTTTGAGATTCACCGCGCCGCGGGCACGTGGCTCGGTGGGATCCATGTGGAACTGACCGGGGAAAATGTCACCGAATGCACCGGTGGCGCGCGCGGGTTATCCGACGAGATGCTGGCGCAGGCATATCACTCGGCGGTCGACCCGCGCCTCAACTATGAGCAGGCGTTGGAGTTGGCGATGCTGATTGCTCGGCGGATGCGTAAGTAGGCTTCTGGCAATGATTTAGATGCTCTTGCGTCCGGTCGCCCACGATTTGTATTGAGTGACCGCCAAAATGATGGAAATTTCCCATTCAGGTCTGATGGGTTGCGACCATGGATCTCGTTTACCTAAGTAGCGCCCCCTTAATGGGCGTGAGCGAGCAACCTGTGGGGGTGCCGTTCTGAACGGATTCACTGATTTGATGTGGGGCGCAAGCCTCAGAACGCAACACCATGAAGAACACCGCCGCCATCTTCTCTGCCTCTGCCACACTCCTTGTTGCTGCACCAGCTTGGTGCGCCATGGTTACCGTGGGACCGGGTGGCACTGCCAACGGCTACCAATACGGTCAGATTTCCGACGCGATCGCCGCCGCCGGCGCAGGCGACACCATTAACGCCGCCGCGCGGACTGTCTACGGCAGCAGCTTCCGATACGACGCCTTTGACCTTGAATCCGGTCCTGAGGGCCTGGATCTCGTCTGGGGCAATTCGCCCGGCGTCATTGAAGTTGGTGGCAATCTCCGGCTCGGCGCAAACTCGAGCATGGTCTTTGAGTTGACTGGCACCGACAATTCCAAAGTACTGACCACTGGGCGCGTCGATTACGACACCGTCCTTGTGTACGGCAACCTGACCCTGAACGGCCTCTTTGACGTGTCCTTGGGGTCAACCTTTACGCCGTCGGTCGGCAACCGCTTTGAACTGGCGTCTACCACCGGCACGATCAATTGGACCGGCACGCTCGGCCTGCATCTCAGTCTGCCGACGTTGACCGCCGGGCAGTCATGGTCGACCACCATCGAGACGGGTCTCCTTGGCGGGCAGTCGCTCTTCGTCACCGTGGTTCCAGCACCCGGAGCGGTGGCCTTGCTCGGCGCAGCCACTCTGGTCGGTAGCGGTCGCCGCCGCCGCTGATGGCAACCCCGCACAGCACGACGGCTGTCTCCGTAGACTGATCCGTCCATGGCACGGCAGACTCGCAGAGTTGTTATCACCGGTACTGGAACCGTTACGCCCTTTGGCCTCGGCATCAGTGCGCTCTGGAGCGCGCTCTGCGAGGGCAAGAGCAGCATCGGCCCATGTCGCACCTTCGATTTCAGTGGCTTCCCCACGCCGTTCGTTGCGCAGATTGCCGACGAGCTGTTTGACGTGAAGGCGGTGGTTCCGAAGTCGCATCGCAAGGCCACCAAGGTCATGTCACGTGACATTGAACTCGCGGTGGGCGCGGCAACAGAGGCGATCAACCACGCGAAGATCATTACCAAGTCACACGAGCAGGAATCGGTCACGATTCCGCCCGGTCGCTTCGGTTGCCACATTGGCGCTGGCCTGATTGCTGCTGAAGAGAATGAACTCACCGGCGCACTGGCCTCCGCGCGCGGCGCGGACGGAAAGTTTGACATCAGTCGCTGGGGCAGCGAGGGCATCAAGAACCTGACGCCGCTGTGGATGCTCAAGTATCTGCCCAACATGCTGGCGTGTCACGTGACCATCATTCATGATTGTCAGGGTCCATCCAACACCATCACCTGCGCTGAAGCGAGCAGCCTGCTTTCGATCGGTGAGTCGATGCGTGTGATCGGTCGCGGCGATGCGGATGCATGTATCTCTGGTGGCGCTGAAAGTAAGACCAATCTGATGGGCATGATGCGTCAGCATTACGCCAAGCGACTCGCTGCCACCGCGGCTGGCGAAGACCCGACGCGCGTGGTGCGCCCGTATGCCCCCGATGCCAAAGGCTGCGTGCCGGGCGAGGGCGGTGGTCTCTTGGTGCTTGAAGCGATGGACGCCGCAACGGCGCGCGGTGCCGTTCCGCTTGCTGAATTAGCAGGATTTGGCGCAAGTCAGAGTTTCTGCCCGGACACGTTGGGCGTTGACCCAGAGGCGGACGGGCAAGGAATTGTTGACGCCATCGAAGCCGCGCTCGCCGATGCTGGAATGTCGCCCGATGCCATCGACGCCATCATTCCGTTCGGCATGGGTGTCACGCTGGTGGACGCCGCTGAACGCGCCGCGATCCATACGGTGTTTGGCGCGCGCGCTGCGCAGATTCCAATCATCACGCTGACGCCCGCGATCGGTAACTGCGGCGCGGGCAACGGCGCCATCGCGGCAGCGGTTGCCGTGCGCTGCCTGACCGAGCAACGCCTACCAGCACGCATCAATACCGCTGGTGCCGTTGGTCTCGACGCCAACGCATGCGCCACGCGCGCCGCCAAATTGAACGCGATTCTTGTCTTCACACCCAGCCTCGGCGGTCAAAACGCCGCGGCCATCATCCGGAGCATCGCATGAGCGCGCCCCGAAACACAGAACTCCCTCGCATTGTTGTCACCGGCACCGGATGGGTGACGCCACTTGGTCATGACATTGAAGGCGTCTGGAAGCGTCTCTTGAATGCCGAAAGCGGCATGGCGCCGATCACGCGATTCGATGCGCGCACGTTTCCAACTACGTTCGCTGCCGAAGTCACTGACTATGACGTCGCGGGGTTCGTCAAGGATCCCAAGGTGCACGCCACGGCCGGTCTGAATAGTCAATTTGCGCTGGGATCCGCGAGCCAAGCTTGGAAACAAGCTGGATTTGATGTAGTTCCGCCGCGCAATCCGCGCCGCGTTGGTCTCTACCTTGGCGCGGGTGAAGGCGTACTTGATGTCGAAAATTATGTTGGCTCAAACATTGATGCCTGGGACCCCGCTGCCAACGCCGTTGACGGCGTGAAGTGGGCGAAGGCTGCGCTTGGCCGCATGACCCCTGCGCGTGAAATTGAGCAGGAACCAAACATGCCGCTTGCGCACTTGGCGCGCGAGTTCAATCTGCGTGGTCCGGCGTACAACTGCTTGACCGCATGCGCGGCAAGCACGCAAGCGATCGGTGAGGCATTCAGCATTCTGCGCCGCGGCGATGCCGACGTCATGATGGCTGGCGGCACGCACACCATGATTCACCTCTTTGGCGTCACTGGCTTCAATCGCCTGACGGCGCTGAGTGAGCGCAAAGATGATCCGGCGGAGGCAAGCCGTCCGTTCAGTCTTGACCGCGGTGGCTTTGTGATGGGCGAAGGCAGTGGCATGATTATTCTGGAAACGCTTGAACACGCGGATGCACGCGGTGCAACTCCGCTCGCAGAAATCACTGGCTACGGTTCAAGTTGCGACGCGTACCGCATCACCGATATTCAGCCGGATGGTCGCGGTGCCGCAGTGGCGATGGATGCTGCGCTTGTGCAGGCGGGTATTGACCCCAGAGCGCACGACGCGCAGGGGCGGCCGCCGATTCAGTACATCAGCGCGCACGGAACCGGCACGAAAGAGAACGATTCCATTGAGACCCGCGCGGTCAAGCGCGTGTTTGGCGATATCGCCAAAGAGATCCCCATGAGCTCTATTAAGAGCATGATGGGTCACTTGATCGCGGCGGCGGGCAGCGTGGAATTCATCACGTGCGTACTTGCTATTCGCGATGGCATCGTTCCGCCGACGCGCAACCTCACAACGCCGGATCCGGAACTTGATCTTGACTATGTGCCCAACACGGCGCGCCGCGTGCCGGTTGACGTGTGCATTTCCAACAACTTTGGCTTCGGCGGGCAGAACGATTCGTTGGTCGTGCGCCGCTTTGTGCGCTAACTCGCTGCGGCAGAACACTCCCACTCCTATGAAACGATCCCGCGCGCGCACGTTCTTTGCCATCCTTCTCGTAGTGATTGCAGCCGCTGCAGGCGCGGTGGCTCTTGCGCGCATGACGCCCGCGTGGTGGAGCCCAACGGCACGCGACGCTGCCGGCGCGCTTGACACGGCGCGTGCGCTCGAGCAGGGGATTGCCAGTGAGACCACCAAAGTTCGTGGCGAGGGCGTGCAGCCGTGGAGCGTGCGGGTGCGTGCAGCCGACGTCAACGCGTGGCTCGGCGCGCGACTTCCACAGTGGCTTGAATACGACCAAAGTTTGCCGTGGCCCGAAGGCGTCAAGGGCGTGCAGGCGAAGGTTGATGCCGACGGATTTGCGTTGGCCGCTGACTGGAACGGTTTCGTGATGATCACGCGCTGGGCGATCGAGCCAGGCGCAGAAGGCACGGACGGCGCGCCGGCCACACTCCGCGCTGCCGGGACCAGTATCGGCAACCTGCCAATTCCGTTCGCTGCCGGCGTCGGCGCATGGTTCGTGCCGGAACTTGGACGAGCCCTCCCCCTTAAGGCCAAACTTGGGGACGGTCGGTTCATCAAGGTCACCGACGTGGAATTCACGGACGGCGAAGCGATCCTTGATTTCGAGACGCTGCCGCGGCGCTGAGCGAATTGCAGCTTCCATCGGCATCCCTGTGGGGTGGCAGGGCACTACACTTTGCCCTCCCATGGCGCAGATCACCATCAACGGCACGTCGTATGACTTCACAAAGGGCGAGAAGATCCTCGAGGTGGCGCTTCGCCACGATGTAGAGATCCCGCACTACTGCTACCACCCTTCGATGTCGATTCCGGCGAGCTGCCGCATCTGCCTTGCAGAGGTGGCGATGCCGAATCCAAAGTCCGGCAAGTTGGAGACCATGGGTCAGCTCAAGCCGACCTGCCAGACCGATTGCTCGGACGGCATGGTGGTCACCACTGACAGTCCGCGTTCGATGGCGAACCAGAAGTCGGTGATGGAGTTCCTCCTCATCAATCACCCGGTGGACTGCCCGGTGTGCGACAAGGCCGGCGAGTGCTACCTGCAGGACTACTCCCATGAGTACGGCCGCGGTCAGAGTCGGTTCCTTGAAGAGAAGGTCAAGAATCCAAAGAAGGACATCGGGCCGAACATTCTTCTGTACAGCGATCGTTGCATCATGTGCACACGCTGTGTGCGATTCACGCGCGAAGTCACTGGTACTGACGAACTGATGGTGGACGGTCGCGGCGATCGCGAGATGATCGACATCTTCCCGGGTAAGCCGCTCGACAATCCGCTGGCAGGCAACGTGGTTGATCTCTGCCCGGTCGGCGCGCTGTTGGACAAGGAATTCCTGTTCCAGCAGCGTGTGTGGTTCCTGACAAAGACGCCGTCGATTGATGGAATTACTGCTAGTGGCGACAATATTTTCGTCGAGCATAATGATGGCCGGATGCATCGCATCAAGCCGCGTACGAATATGGACGTGAACACCTGGTGGATCACTGACGAAGTGCGCCACGGCTGGAAGCATGTGCATTCTGAGTCACGCATTCGCATGCCACGCGTGAAGGGCATGGAGGCGTTTGACGCGAGCTCTGCCGCGCACGCGTGGAAGGCAGGCATTGCCAAAGCACAGGGGACGCTCGCCAACGCGATCAACAACAAGCAGAAGACCGCGGTCCTGATCAGCCCGATGTTGTCTTGCGAAGACGCGTTTGAACTTGGCAGTTGGGTGCTTGCACTTGACCCGAAGGCCGAGCTTGCCGTTGGGCCAATTCCATTCCATGGCGAGAACCGCACCTTCAAGGCCGGCTTCACGATCTACGCAGAGAAGGCCCCGAACGCCCGCGGCGTCCGTCGCGTGCTCGAAGCGCTGAACACACAGCGCGGCGGCGGCACGGTGCACGACTACGCAGCA
>CAMDCW010000054.1 GCA_945890745.1 Phycisphaera mikurensis NBRC 102666 | reverse complement strand
CAAGCTGCCCCCAAGCCATGACGAACGTCCTGCACACTTCGGGATCGATTGCCGAATTGGTGCGCGGCACACTGGTTGGACCCGGAGACCGCCCCGTGCGCGGGCTGGGCACCGTGATTGATGCAGGCACCGACGAACTCACCTTCATTGGTGACTTGCTCAACGCAAACCGCTGGGCTGATTCACGGGCCGGCACTGCGATTGTCACCCGCGGAATTGAAGTGCGTGGTCATGACGCCTCGCACCGCAGCCTCATTGAAGTTGACAACGCTGATCTGGCAATGATCCCGGTGCTGGAGTTGTTCTTCCCCGGCGAGTCGCTGCCGGCGCTTGGAGTTTCACCGGATGCCCGCATTGATCCAACCGCAACCATCGGCGCAGGTGCGCGCATTGGACCCGGTGCCGTGGTCGGCGCGCGCTGCGTCATTGGCACTGACGTTTCGATTCATGCCAATGCCGTCATCTATCCAGACGCTCACGTGGGCAGTGGAACACTCATCCACGCGAACGCGGTGATCCGCGAGCGATGCAGTATTGGCGCCCGCTGTGTGATTGGGGCCAGCTCAGTGATCGGCGGCGATGGATTTGGCTACCGCCCCAGCGCTGATGGGATGTCGGTGCTGCGCATCCCGCACCTCGGCTCGGTGGTCCTTGAAGACGACGTCGAAATTGGCTCCGGTTCCATGATCGATCGCGGCAAGTTTGCCGCGACGCGCATCGGCGCCGGGTCCAAGATTGACAACCTCTGCCAGGTTGGTCACAACGTGCAGATGGGTCGGCTGTGCATGGTCAGTGGACACACCGGGATCGCCGGAAGTTGCAACATTGGGGATCGCGTGCACATGGGCGGCGGCTGCGGCATCGGGCCGCACCTGACCATCGGAAACGACGTGCGCATCGCCGCGCGCTCGGCCCTCATGAGCAATATCCCCGCGGGCGAGACGTGGGGCGGCTACCCGGCGCAGGAAATTCGCTCGGCGTTGCGAGAGCAGGCCGCGATCCGTAAACTCACCCAACTCTCCAAGCCGCTCCTGAAGCTCCTCAAAGACCAGTAGCGCCGAGTAACGCCCGCAGTGACCGCCTCCCCCATGACCACGACCCGCAACGCAGCACGCGGTGTCCCCGCAGGCGCACCCCGCCAACGGACCGTGGCCGCATCGGCGGTGGTCACCGGCAAGGGACTCATGCTTGGGCGCGAAGCCACGCTCACCATCATGCCTGCTCCGCCCGACCACGGCATCGTGTTCGAACGGACCGACCTTGAACGTCCGGTGATCATCCCCGCGTTGGTCTCCAGCGTGATCCCCAACGCGCGACGCACCACACTCAAGGCTGGCGATGTCACCATTGAAACTGTTGAGCACTGCATGTCCGCACTGCGCGGACTGGGTATCGACAACGTGCTACTGAAATTGCACGGCCCGGAACTTCCCTGCGGCGATGGCAGCGCGCTTCCATTTGTTGATGCCATTCGCGCTGCTGGGATTGCGGAACAAGATGCCCCGCGCCGGATGTTCAAATTGATGGAGACGGTGTCGGTCGAAGAAGGCGACGCATCAATCGCGGCGATCCCTGCCGATAGCCCCGGCGGCATGCGGCTGATGTACGACCTTGACTACGGCGCCAATGTCACGCGCATTCCGCATCAGGCGTGGAGCTTTGATCCAGCGCGTGATGATTACGTTGCTGAAGTCGCTCCAGCGCGCACGTTCTCCTTGAAGGAAGAAGCCGAAGCCCTCTGGCAGGCAGGTCTGTGCCGCCACCTCACGCCGCGCGATGTCTTGGTGATCGGCGATGAAGGCCCCATCCAGAATGAGTATCGCTTCCCCGATGAACCAGTGCGTCACAAGATGCTGGACGCCATCGGTGATCTCGCGCTGGTGGGAACCATTGTGGAATGCCAAGTGGTTGCCAATCGTTCTGGCCACGGATTGAACCGCCAGCTCGGCATGAAACTGCTGCGGATCGTGCAGCGAGAGCGACAGTCGCGCAAATTGATCGAAGGCCGTGCCATGGACGCCCGTGCCATCGGTCGCCTCATGCCGCACCGGTTCCCGATGTTGTTGGTGGACCGCGTCTTGGAACTTGAGCCAGGCCGCCGCGCCATCGGCGTCAAGAATGTCACCATCAACGAACCATTCTTCCAAGGTCACTACCCGGGCACCCCCATCATGCCTGGCGTGTTGATCGTGGAAGCGCTCGCGCAGATGGGCGGTCTACTACTGAGCCAAACGCTGGAGCACACCGGCAAAGTGGCCGTGCTTCTTTCACTTGACAAGGTGAAACTGCGCAAGGCGGTCACTCCAGGCGACCAACTGGTGCTTGAAGTAGAAACGATGCGCGCTACCAGCCGCAGTGCAGCCGTGAAAGCGCGCGCCTTGGTTGGTGAGAAGGTGGCAGCCGAGGCAGAAATTCGCTTCATGATGGTTGACCAGGATTTCCAGTAAACCATCATCACCCCACTCACATGCCGATTCATAGCAGCTCCATCATCGACCCCAGTGCCCGCATTGCCCCCACCGCCGAAATCGGCCCGTGGTGCATCGTTGGACCAGAGGTTTCTATTGGCGATGGCACTGTCCTGATGAACAATGTGGTGGTTGAATCACACACGCGGATTGGCCGCCAGAACACCATCTTTCCGTTTGCCTATGTCGGCGGTACGCCGCAAGACAAGAAGTTCACCGGCGAAAAGAGCTGGTGCGAAATTGGTGATCGCAATCAGATTCGTGAGCACGTCACCATTCACCGCGGCACTGAGAACGGCGGCGGCTGGACACGGATTGGCAGCGACAATCTCATCATGGGCACGGTGCACATTGCACATGATTGCATTGTGGGAACCAGTTGCATCCTTGCAAACAACGTCATGCTTGCTGGTCACTCCGTGGTGCAGGACAACGCCAATGTTGGTGGCGGTGCGGGCATTCATCACTTTGTGGTGATTGGCACGTGCGCGTTTGTGGGAGCGATGGCGCGCGTCAGTATGGATGTGCCGCCCTTCATGATCGTGGAAGGGAATCCTGCGGAGGTGCGCGGCCACAACCACATCGCCATGGCGCGGCGCGGCTTCACAGAGACAGATATTGAGGCTATGAAGGAGGCGTACAAGCGCCTGTTCCGCGACCGGGGCGGCAGCCTTGCCGAGAAAATCAGTGGTCTCATGGCCAAGTACCCCGGGGTGCGATCGGTGGAGATCTTGGTGAATGCCGTGAATGCGCAAGCGCGCGGCGTGCACGGGAGATCCCTTGAAACCCAGCGTCTTGACGACCGTCGCGGTCGCCGGGACTGACCATCGCGCCCAAAGGGGTCGCAGCGTCTCGCAAGATGTCGCAGGGTATCGGTGTTCCGCCCGCACCCCCCCGGCGGCTATGCTTCTCCGAATGAACGCCTCTCCGCGACACGAAATGGTTGACGAGATCATGGAGCGCGCTGAGACGGCGCTGCGCCGATCGCAATGGTTTGAGGCAGAACGACTGGCGCACCGCGCCATGGAAATTTCACGGAGCAAGGAAGACTTTGGTCTGCTCGCCCGCGTGATCCTGCCACTGCAAGAGGCGCGCCGCCAGCGAATTCAAGAAGCGCTTGGCAACAAGAAGCTCACCATCCTGCAGGCCGACATTACCGAAGACATGCCGCTGACTCCGGGCTGCTACTTGGTGCAACCTCCGACCGTCGGTGCTGATGCTCGCCGGCTCCGGCTTGCTGCACTGCGCCGCGAAATTCCGGTGGCGGTCATGTGTCGCGAACCGCTTTCGATGCTGCGCCTCTGCCCAGTGGTGGCGATCGGGCAGATGACCATTCGTGCGCGCATTGACCCACCGAAGAACTGGGACAAGCCTGATCACAAGTGGTTCGTTGGGGCCATGGAACAACTTGGCGACGCTGCCATTGAGATGCTCGATACCGGACTGGAACTTGATCGACAGATTGATTTCCTGATGGCTGCGCTCGACTCCGTGCCAGACCATGAGAAGTTGCATCAAGCGCTTGAGGCGCTCTGCAAGCAAGCTGCCAAGGGATTCGTGCGCAGCAATCGGCCGCGCATGGATGAACTGGACGCTGATGTTGAGGCCGCCGGACCGGAACTCGAAGCCGAACTCGGGCTCACCCGGAAGAAGACGCAGTCGTCCGACGAAGACTGACGCAGCGCGCGGTAGTTGTCATTCAGCACATTCAGCGCTGTCATTCAGCACATTCAGCGCCGTCATTCAGCGCCAAGAAAGCCCCTCAAACAGTCTGTTGAGGTTGGTAGCGCCATCGACGCCAACAATCACCATGTCTTCCACGCGCACCCCGCCGTGAGCGCGTCCGTACAAGCCCGGCTCCACGGTGAGCGCATCGCCAGTCACTAGTACCGGCCCCTTGAAATCAAGGAGCGGCGGCTCATGAACATCAAGCCCGATGCCGTGACCAGTGCCGTGCGTCATGCCGCACCACGTGTCCGGCGCATCCGCTGGCGGCATACCACTGGCAAATCCGTGGGCATGAATCACGCCAAGTGTGGCGCGATGCACGTCCTCGCCGGTGACGCCGGTGCGTACAGCCGCAATCGCTGCACGCTTCGCCTCCAGGACGGTGCTGTGCATGCGTGCGACCTCTGGGTGCACTTCGCCATGCACCACCGTGCGTGTGCAATCGCCGTTGTAGAACGTCTTCTGGCAGCGCGGAAAGATGTCCACGATCACCGGTTGGCCGGTTCGTAGATCACCATGCCCGTGCTCATGGCAATCGGCACCCTGCGCACCGCAAGCCACAATGGACGGCGGATTGCTGAACCCCAGCTTCAGGAGGTGCACATCAATCATGAACCGCAGGTGTTCCGCCGACAGGCGCTCACCGTGATGATGCAAGACGCCGTTCGCATCAGCACTGGCACGCGCCACTGTCTCGCACGCCATTCGCATGGCGTCTTCAGTGGCGCGCTGCGCACTGTGCAGCCACTCCACTTCCTGCGTGTCCTTGGCGCGGCGCGAGAGGACGCCCATACCGGCGTCGTATTCGAGCGCAATTCCAGCCTGCCGCAAGTGATCGGCAAAGATGAGTGGCAACGTGCGGTCAGCAATGACCAGCGTGATCTGCTGACGGCGCAGGCACTCCGCCACGGCTTGCGCGGTGGCAGTTTCGCGGTCGCCAGACAATCCACCCGCAGGCTCAAAGTCCCGTGGACATGACACCGCGTCGGCCCGGGCGTGCTGCCGCGCGCGACCCATCTCAATATCACGCACGATGAACACGCGATGCGCCGGCTGGCCGTCCTTCAGAAAGTCAATGCATGCCGCCGGATCACCCACGGCAAAGCGAACCGCGTGAAACAGGCTCTTATTTACTGCAGGAATGCCGGCGATAAGTCGGGCGGTAGACATGGCGAAATTTAGCGTGAAAGTGCGCGGTACTGCAGTCGGCGCGGCGGAGCATCAGCAGCCAACCCCATGCGACGATGCCGATCGGCTTCGTACGCCGAGTAATTACCGTTGTAGAAGTAGACCTTACTGTCGCCTTCGAAGGCCAGAATGTGCGTCGCCACACGGTCAAGGAACCAGCGATCATGGCTGATCACCACCACGCAACCGACAAAGCTTTCCATGCCGTCTTCCAAGGCACGCATCGTGTTGACGTCGATGTCATTGGTCGGCTCATCGAGCAGAATGACATTGGCGCCTTCCTTCAGCATGCGCGCCAGATGCACGCGATTACGCTCTCCGCCCGAAAGATTTCCAACAATCTTTGATTGATCAGTACCAGTGAAACCAAAGCGCGCGACATACGCACGGCTATTGGTTTCCACGCCGCCCAGCATCATCTTCTCTTCGCCACCAGAGATGGCTTCCCAGAGATTCTTGTCGTTCGGGAGCGTCTCGCGGCTCTGCTCAACATAGGCAAGCTTGACACTCTCGCCAACGCGCATCTCGCCGGAGTCGGGCTGCTCGGTGCCGATGATCATGCGGAACAGCGTGGTCTTTCCTGCGCCGTTTGGCCCAATGATTCCCACGATGGCGCCGGCTGGAATGGTGAAATTGACATCATCCAAGAGCACCTTCTCACCGTACGCCTTGCACAGGCCCTTGGCTTCAACAACCAATGTGCCCAAGCGCGGTCCCGCCGGGATGAAGATTTCCACCTCGGAAGCGCGTTCCTTCTGGTTCTGGCTCGCAAGCTGTTCGTATCGCTCAACACGCGCCTTGTTCTTTGCCATGCGCCCCTGAGGATTACGACCGATCCACTCCAGTTCGCGCGCCAACGCCTTCTGCCGAGTGGATGCGTGCTTCTCTTCAACTTCCAAGCGCTTCTTCTTCTGCTCAAGCCAGCCGGTGTAGTTGCCCTTGTAAGCAATGCACTGGCCGCGATCAAGTTCAAGAATCCATCCGGCAACGTTGTCCAGGAAGTATCGATCATGCGTCACAGCAATGATGGTTCCCTCAAAGCGCTGCAAATGTTGCTCAAGCCACGTGACACTTTCCGCATCCAAGTGGTTGGTTGGTTCGTCAAGCAACAGAATGTCGGGCTTGGTGAGTAGCAGCGTGCACAGCGCGACGCGACGGCGCTCACCACCAGAGAGCGTGTTGCACGCCTGATCCGGCGGCGGGCATCGCAACGCTTCCATGGCCATTTCCAACTGACTGTCGATGGTCCATGCTTCGCGCCGGTCCAACTCTTCTTGCACCGTTGCCTGCTTGGTCATCAACTTGTCCATCTGCTCCGGCGTCATGTCCTCGCCGAACTTGGCGTTGATCTCGTCGTACTGCCGGAGCAACTCAAAGGTGTCCTTGGCGCCATCGCGCACCACTTCCATCACGGTCCGCGTGTCGTCAATCAGCGGTTCCTGTTCGAGGTAACCGATCGTGTAGCCATTGGCTGCCATGATCTTTCCCTCATCATTCTTGTCGAGCCCCGCCAAGATCTTCAGGAGCGTGCTCTTGCCGCTGCCGTTCAGGCCCAAGACGCCGATCTTTGCTCCGTAGTAGTACGAAATCGAAACATCGGTCAGGATCTTCTTGCGATCGATCTCCTTCGATACATTGAGCATCGAGTAGATGATTTGCGTTTCGTTCTTCGGACCGGATTTCTGTGGTGCTGCCATGGGTTACTCCGCTCAATGGGTGAACGGGGCATTGTACGCAGCCCGTGCAAGTACCTTGTCACCATGGCAACCCTGGTTGAATGGCTGCGCGCAAACACCAACGGCAAGCTGCGGCGCATCCTGGTCGGCGGCGTTGGCGGCAGCATCACGCTGGCGGGGATTGCACTCTTGGTGCTTCCCGGTCCCGGAATTCCGCTGGTGCTTGGCGGCCTTGGCGTTCTCAGCCTGGAGTTTGCCATTGCACGCACCTGGGTGGAGGCGCTGAAGCGACACGCCGAGGGTGCCGGGGTACCAAAGCAGGCCCTGTGGATCCTGCCGATTGCAGGGATCATCATTTCGATCGCGTTCACGCTGACCCCTGCCTACTTTGGAGTGGTGCACGGCAACAACACGTGGGCGGTGGTCCGCAAGCCGAGCTTTAGTTGGGCATATTCCTATTCATCGATCGAGGAATTACAGAAAGCCGCAGCAGACGACCCGGCGGCGGCGGAGATGCTGGCGCGCTCTGGTCTTGATGTAGCCAAGCGATAAGTGCTCAGCGAATCACTTGCTCGGCACTTCACTCTGTAGGTAGCGCTTCAGGAACTCCAATCGCTTGGCGGATCCATACGCCGTCTCCGCCGCGCCGTGCCCCGCTCCTGGGACCACCACTAATTCATGATCTTTGCCGGCACGCACCAGCGCTGCCGAAACTTGCAGCGTGCTGGCCGGGTCCACATTCTCGTCAAGCTCACCAACGATCAACATCAGTTTGCCCTGCAACTTTGCGGCGTCAACCACATTTGAACTCCGTTGGTAACTCTCGTCGACCGGCCAACCCATCCACAGTTCGTTCCACCAAATCTTGTCCATGCGATTGTCATGACATCCGCAGTCGGCAACGGCCACTGAATAGACATCCGGAAAGTCCAGCAGTGCCCGCATCGCACTCTGACCACCAGCGCTGCCTCCATAAATTCCAACGCGCGAAAGATCCATCCACGGTCGCGTGGCCGCGGCGGCACGAAGCCACGCGACATGATCAGGCAAACCTGCGTCTTTGAGGTTTTTCCAGCAGACATCATGGAACGTTTTGCCACGCCAGTTGGTGCCCATGCCATCCACCTGCACCACCACAAAACCCGCTTGTGTGAGGTTGCGCTCGCTGTTCCAAACCGCAAATGCTTTGGGAACGAAATAGTCGTGCGGACCGGCGTAGATATCTTCCAACACAGCACGCGGCGAGGAATCGTTGGCACTTCCACACGGCCGCCAAATGACGCCGTACACCTGCGTGGCACCATCACGACCGACGGACGCGCATCGCTCCGGCCATGTCCACCCAGCGGCAACCATTGCCGAAGCATCCGCGCGGCCAAGTTCCATCACCAAACTGCCATCCGCGCCGCGACGCAATTCATGGACGGGTGGCAAATCAACACGCGACCAGGTGTCTACATAGAACGCGCGATCGGGGCTCCATTCCAGCACATGCGTCCCGTCTCCGTGCGTCAGGCGCACCACATCACCACTATCCATCGAGACTCGAACGAAGTGTTCGTAGTACGGATCTTGCGCCGGATCGATACCCATGACCCGCAACACCAACGTGCGTGTTGCTTCGTCAACTGAATCCACCGCGCGCACCATCCATGCACCGTGCGTCACCTGCCGCTTGACAGTGCCGCGCGCCACGTCAATCAGATAGATGTGATTGAAGCCATCACGCTCACTCATCCATAGCAATTCTTCATCACCCATCCAGTGCGCCCAGATCTTGTTTGGGTAATCAATGAACGTCGGCGAAGTCTCTTCCGCCACGATCCGAACTTTGCCCGTGGCCGCATCAAGCGCTAACTGGCGAAACACCTGATGCCCCCGTTGGTTGTAAGTGAAGAAGAACGTCGCGCCGTCCGCCGACCATCGACATTCCTCAATGGACCATGGGTTCTTGAAGAGTTCACGGGATACCTGCACCTCATGACCATCGCGCGCAAAGAGCCGCGGCCAGCGCTGTTCAATCTGATCGCCCGGTTTCAAGTACTGAATGGTGCGCATGCGTGGCTCCACCTGGTCGATCGGCGAACTCTCAATCAAGTGCACTGGATGGTCCTGCGCCGCCACGCGCTCAAACATCACGACATGACCGAAGCCCGGAGCCCAAAGCGTGGGTTCGCCATAGTTGGCTGCAGCCGCGGGCAGTGCGGGCATGGCTGGCGGCGCTGGTGGCAATGCGGGCTGCGCGAGCGGGCGTTCCGCGGCCGCTTGCGGTGCCGGCACTCCGGCGGGTACTGATGAAACGGGCGCGGGCACCTTCTCCACCGCGGCACCAATATGAACGATGGTCGGCAGCACATCGCCACGTACGTATCCCAACGTGACGCCGGAAGCATCACGCACTTCCCACGCATGATCGGCAAACGTGTGTTGCTCACGAACCTCTGCAGCACCCAACGTGCCATATGAGCGGCGAACACCACCAGTATCTACCCAAAGTAGTTCCACCACTCCCGCACTCTCATTGCTGAATCGAATGCGTGACTGTCGCGTACCGCGTACTGAACGCAACTCTTCGTTCACAAGCGACCGTTCCGCGAGTCCCGAAGTGGCTGAACCGCGCTCCGTGCGCGCGCCAGTGCGTGGATCCACCTCAACCACAGTTCCGTCCACGCCGCGCGGCAATAGCCACAGCGTTCCATCGGCGTTCCATCGCACATCAGCGGCCGGATCGCGAAGCAGCGATTCCCAGTCCGGCTGCGGCGGCTGAGGTGCAGCAACCAACGCAACAACTATCAGTAATTCAGCAGTAATCCACAACATCCCCGCACGATACGCCCATTCCCGCTATACCTCTCCGCGTGACTTCCTTCCGCTCGACTGCCGCCCTTGCCGCCCTGTCTGCCCTGTCCGTCGCGACGGCCACGGGGCTCGAATCTGTGACACATGCGCAACCACACGGAGGTACCACATGAGACAAGTGAATACATCGTCCGCCCCCTTGATGATGGTGCTCGCAGCGTGGTTGGCGGGGATGTTGCTTGCGCCCGGCTGCTCCGGACCAAGTCAGCGGCAGATGGAGCTTGATCGTCAATACACCGAGGAGACACGCTTTCGAGTGCAACTCACTTCCGAATTACTCGACGTTGCCGATACTGCCGCCGCTTTGTTTGAAACAGAAGTCATCAACGCGCGGCTTGAAGGTCGCCCCGAGCGTGAAATTGCGTATCTCGAAGTCACCCGCAACGGCGCCGTTGCCAACTATCGCTCCTTGGCACTTGGGCAAGATGCCTGGGGGGCGCTTGTGGACCTCTATGTGTTCTCCGAGTTGAGCGTTGTCGCATGCGAACATCGTGCACGTTCACGCCCGGACCTTGCCACGATTGACTGCGATGCCACGTACGCAGAAGTGCACCGTCGAATAGTGGAGATTGCATCAAAACCGGATCACATCACGCCTGAAAATCGAGCAATTCTGGACGCTGCGGTCACTGCCTACAAGAACAAGCACGCAGACCTCATCAGCGCCGGCATGATCCGCCTTGAAGATCTGGCCGCATATTCCGGCACTGCTTCCGCCGTCTTTGACGCCTCTGAACCAAACATGATGAGCCCCATCACCAATGCGGCCACGGAGCTTGAGCAAACCAGACTGCTTGGCGCGCAAGTGGTGTGGCTCGCAAGCCGACTGCCCACAGCTGCGGGATGGGAGGCGCAAGCCACCATTGATATGGCCATGTCGAGTCCGGCAGTACAAGACGGGCTGAAACGCGTGCAGAAACTCAGCGAGCAACTTGATAGCACTGGCGTAACGGTGACCGCACTCAGTGCCAACACATCATCACTGGCAACTGATGTTCAAAGCCTTGCCGCGAATGTCAAAGAGCTGCGTGAAGAACTCGGGGATCTTGAAGGCGATCGGACCCTGGTGCGCGAAGCGATCGTTGCGGCAGCGGTCATGTCCGCACTTCTCTTGCTGGTACTTGCAGTGGGATTCTTTACGATTGCACGTGCGGTGCGCACGCGTCAGAATCCAAGTCAAGCACCCGGCGCACGCGAAAGCGCGTAACGGATCATCACTGTCGATGGCATCGGTGGATACGGGACGACGGCGCGGAATCCAGAAAAGTCACGGCGATCCCACTCGGAGCGCGCAAACACGCTGTCCACTACTCGTTGCTGGTCCGGCAGCAAGTCGGTGGTAAATGAATCACGGGCTGGATCCATGCGAATGATCGGCTCATCGATCGGCAGGCGGTAGTTCTCACGCGTTTCTGGATCAAGTGCGGTGCCGCCGAACGGTCGCCCATACACCAGCAATTCTGGGGTGAAGCTATTGAGGAGGTCGCGATGAATCAGGATGTCAATATGCACAAACTCGGTTGGCATGGTGACCAGTGCGCCCATTTCGCCATGTTCACTCGCGCTCTGTGTGGGACTGCTGTAGCGAGGCACCGCAGCACGCTCTATCCCGCCAAACATGAATGTCACGGAACCGCGCTGGCCAACCGGTCCGTCCATGAGTTCGTGCGAAACACCAGTATCTGTCTTGATGCTCCGAACCTCTGCACCTACCGGGGAGCAGAATGAGCGCATCACTAAGTGTGGTTCACCGGGAGTGGCTGGGTTCTCGATGGCTTCAAGATTGCGACCGCCAGGTAGTTCGCCACCAACCGTGTCGTAACTGGTGAACCGAAAGAGCGGCCAGCCTTGCACGGGCCGAAGCCGACGAATGTCGTGTAGCCCGCCAACCAGCGCTATATCGAGAAGTTCCGGATGCTCAGCGCTCGGGGCAAGAAACTGCGTCATGGAACGAACGCGCGCCTGCACGCCCCAAATTCCTGAGTTACCGCGAAAGGCAAGTTTGCGGGAGACCTCAAGCGTCCTGCCACCGCGCGACATTCCATCCATCAGTAGTTCAAGCGTTGGTCGATCACCAACATGCGTGCGCACCATGCTTTCAAACGCCGCGAGCGTCGAACGCACGGCACTGACTGGCGACGCATGCGGTCCCGCAGCCTCCATGGCGCAGAGCAAGATCTCCATGCCTTCGCTGCCCGGAATCAACGGCACCGCTTCAATGGGATCGACCGATTGAATGACCTTGGCTACCTTCCAAGTCAGATTCTTATTCAATTTGAATTGACGTGATACTTCCTGCGGTCGCGCCGGGTCCGCCCCCACGGCGGCGTACAGAGCACGCAGGGCGTTTTGAAGGTCAAGGGCGCAGGTGCGACACTGCAGGTCGAAGTCTTGGGTAATGGGGGTCACGACCGACTCAGCGTAGTTGCGTGCCACGGGTCGCGGAAGGAAACGAACCGATACGAAGTGCCCTCGTCTTTCCTTAGGGAATATGCAGCCCGTAACGTGTCCCTAGGATGACATCAATGAACAACAACGGACTCCTGTGGCGCGGTTCATGGATCGCCGTCCTCCACGCCACGGTGTGGGCGTCAGCCACCACAGCCGGATCTCCCCCGCTGCCCCCAACAACCGCCCCAATCTCGCCAGCGCAAACTCCGCCGCCCACCACCGCTACGGATGCTCCGATCGACGCCCCTGGCCTACTGAATGTGGTGGCGTACGGACCGTCGGTCTGGTCTGGCAGCGTGCCCGTCGGTGATGCCGGATTCGCAACGCTCAAAGCATGGGGAGTGCAGACGGTGATCTCGGTCGACGGTGCAGCACCCGACCTCACACGCGCGAACGCCGCGGGTATCCGCTACGTCCATCTGCCGATTGGTTACGACGGCTTTGATGACGCTCGCAAGTTGCAACTGGTGCGCGCCGTGCGCGACCTTCCGAAGCCGATCTACATTCACTGCCACCACGGAAAGCATCGCAGCGCAGGGGCAGCCGCAACCATCGCCGTATCGCTTGGCTGGCTCACCACCGAGGCCGCACTGGCGCGTATGAAGACTTCTGGCACAGCGCCCAACTACGCCGGCCTGTACACGTGCACTGCTTCCGCTTCGCTGCTGACTGCAGCAACCATCGATCAAGCATCCCCCGACTTCCCATCTGTCACCCGCCCCAATGGATTGGTGGAGGCCATGCTGGCGATTGATGACACCAACGATCGGCTGACCGCCATTGAACGCGCCGGCTGGAAGGTGCCCGCCGATCACAGCGACCTCGTTCCAGTCGCTGAGGCCGCCGCGCTTGCCGACCACCTGCGCCTGTTGGCGGCGTCGCCAGAGATCGCGGCTCGGCCAACATCGTTCCGAGACCTGCTCGCCAAGAGCCAATCCATTGCGCAACGACTCGAAGACCAACTGAGCACTGTGCCGAGCGGAGACCCCGCGCGACTCTCCGCCGACATGCAGGCGCTCCAAGCCACCTGCAAGGAGTGCCACGCCAGTGCGCGCAATCAGCGCTCCGCGCCGCGCGACGTGAGTGCCACTTCTGGAGCGGCGACTCCACCCCCAACGGCTCCATAAGTCTGATAACCGCAAGCGTGATGACGTGAATCCTGCCTTGAATTGAGAGTAATGATCGCCTCAGCGCCGTTCGCGGCTATGTTCCTTGGAGCGTTTCACCGAAAGCGCGTTCTTGTCCCCCACTTGAAGAGCCACACTTGAACATCCACCCCCGAACCGTCGGATTCGTTGTTGCAGCCAGTCTCACCGCGTGCGTCTTCGCTGACGTGGACACTGGTCCCAACGGTCACGGCCCCCTGCCTGCACCCGCTGTGCAGAAGCCAACGCCAGCCACGCTCTCCGAACGATTCGGAACATGGTTTGTGCCGGTGCCCATGATCACCCTCGACGCCATGGACCACGGCGCACTGATGGCCGAAGATCAAGCCACCGTGCAACCCGCGCCGTTCCGCTTCGGCGTTGAACGCGGCGTGAAACTCTCACTGAACGACGGACAATGGATGGACGTTGCCGGCGGACGCTTGTGGCGCGTCGGCATCGACGCCATCGGTTCGCTCAACTCACGTATTCACCTCAGCGGACTCAACTTGCCAGCGGGTCAGGAACTCGCCATCACCTGCCCGGACTTGGAGCAGAAGATGACTGGCATTCTTGAAGGCACCGGCGACTTTGGAACAGGCGAGGCCTACGGCCCCTTCTCACCAACAGCCCGCGGGGAAATCGAATGGTTCATTCCCGCGGGTCAATCCGCCAAGGAACTTCCCTTTGACGCGGTCGGCTACTCCTATGGGTACATCCCGGTCTTCAGCGATATTTCAAACGGCGGCACCTGCTCGCTGAATCCAGCGTGCTACGCAGCATGGCTCAACGAATCGAATGCCGCTGCCCGCATGGTGTTCACAAGCGGTGGCGCTAGTTCCCTTTGTTCGGGACAGCTAGTGGCTACCACGGCCGCTGATGAGACCCCCTATCTCGCCACCGCAAACCACTGCATTAGCACAACCGCTGAAGCGAACAGTTGCGTGTTCTACTTCTTCAATCGATCACCCTGCACGGGCACAAACTCCCCGGGAACATTGGTCTCTGGTTCAGATTTGTCAGCAACGTATCTCGCAAGCGATTGCACGCTGCTTCTGGTGAGGGGCGCCCTTCCAGCCGGCTGCTACTGGGATGGTTGGTCGAATACAAACCCAGCGGTGAACTCTGCCTGCACCGGCATTCACCACCCGAGTGGAACGCCGCAGGCAATCTCCTTCGGTGTGAAGAATTCCTCTGCCTACAACTGCGGATCACCCAGCGGGAACTGGAACTCGCTGTCTTGGAACCAAGGCATTACTGAGGGCGGTTCATCGGGCTCTGCCATCTTTACTAACAGCGACCACAAGATGTTCGGCGTGCTCACCTGCGGTGGTAGCGCGTGCTCAAACACCGGAGCCGATGACGGTTACGGCCGTTGGGACTTGGCGGTGAATACGGCGAGCAGCAACTTCGCCACCCGGCTTGCTGCAGGCACCGACGACACGCAAGAGCCCAACGACGCCTGCGCCAACGCCAAGGCTGTTGTGCCTGGTACCTACAACACCCTGGTGGTCAAGCGACT
>CAMDCW010000053.1 GCA_945890745.1 Phycisphaera mikurensis NBRC 102666 | reverse complement strand
CGACCATCATCGTTGCGCGTTCCTTCCGGGAACATGAACACCGCGCGGCCCATACCTAATTGTTTGATCGCCATGCGCAATGCGCCAAGATCACCGGAGCCGCGCTCAATGGGCACGGCGCCGTAACTACGAATCAGCATGGCAAAGGGGCGAAAGCGAAACAAACTCTCGCGTGCAATGATGGTGTACGGACGCTCACGCGTGGCACTGCCGCATGCTGGCGGATCAAGCAAACTCTGATGATTGCTCACCACCAGAATGCCGCCCTGACGCGGCAATCGCTCTTGCCCGGTGCAGCGAAATCCCCAAATCAAGCGCAAGGTATAGAACACGATGAAGGCACAGGCGCTGAACCACGCAACACTCAACGCACCGCGGCCGGGAGCGCGGCGGTTCGCCTGAAAGAGCGTGATCATGCCGTCTGCACCGCTCGTGACGGTGAAAGAAGGTCCGCAGGAACAGCCACGCGCGTGCGCTGCTCCAGTTCAAGCACTACTTGGTCAAGCGTGAGACCGCTGGTGTCGATGCGTTGCGCGCCAGGCGCACAGACCAAGGGGCCATCAACGCGGGTTTCATCAAGGTGATCGCGCTGTTGAATGGCGCGCAATACTGCTTCGTAATCCGCGGGCCGACCCTGCGCACGCATTTGGTCAACACGGCGGCGCGCGCGAACTTCTGGATGCGCATCTAAATAAAAGCGCACCACAGCATCCGGAAACACCACCGATCCTTGATCGCGGCCTTCGGTGACTAAACGTGGATGCGCGCGGCCGATGACACGTTGCGCCTCAACCATGGCGGCTCGCAACGCTGGCTGGCGCGCCACCACACTCACTGCAACATTGATATCCGCATCACGAATACGCTCGGTGAGATCACGACCACCGAGCAGCAGCCGCGGCGGACGGAACGACCAATCGAACGCTAATCCTTCTTCCGCGATACGCGCGGCGAGCGCCACACCGTCATCCGCTGGCACGCCTTCATCAAGCGCAACAACCGCTGCGGCGCGGTACATGGCGCCGGTATCAAGCACCTCAAGGCCAAGACGTTGCGCCAGTTTCCAGGCAACCGAACTCTTTCCCGTGCCGGCCGGGCCGTCCATCGTGACGATCACTCCAGCCGGCGCAGTCACGACGCCACCTCGGCCTCGCCCTCAGCTTCTTCCTCATCCTCAATTTCTACCGGATCAATCTCAGCGGCAAAGAGGTCACGGGCGAGTTCAATGTTGCCAATCGGATCGGCCTTGGCGGAGTAGTCGATACAGAGCGTGTTCTGGTAGCCAACGGTGCGAACCGCATCGAGGAGCTTGGCGAGATCCCAAGCATCGTGCTTGCCATTCTTACCGAATCCTTTGATACTGGCCTCGACGGCCTGCGCATACGGGGCAAGCTTGCGGAGCGTGCCTTCTGCGTCACCCGAAGCCGCTGCATGTGCAAATGTGGGCATACTTCCAATACGGAAGCCGCCGATTTTCTTGATGAGGTCCGCAATCTTCTGAGGATCGCCAGCCGGGCCAGTGCCGGGGCGCAAGAGAAGGTGCGTATCGAATCGGTCAAGGGCCACTAAAGAGCGCTTGATGTTGGCCGCGTAGGCATCGAAGTTGGTGGCCGGAAGCGCGCTCAGTTCGACAGCAACAGCGGGTGCTCCAAGTTTGCTTGCAGCCATGCCCAAGCGCTCAATGCGCTGGATCGACATGGGGCCGGCGTCCGGACCAAAGTCCAACGGCGCTTCGTCCACTAAGACCAGAATTGGGCAACGCGCGCGGTCAGCGCGATCGCGCAGGCGCTCAAGATCCTTGGCGACCAGTCCGCGCAGCAGCGCCGTATTGGCGTTGATTCCTTTCACGCCCAATTCTTCGGCCGCGAAGTCCGGAATCTCCATCGGCTCAAGTGCGCGCTTGGCACGCTTTACGTACTGCAGGGATCGGGAAGAAAGAGTGAGGAGCATATGGTGGGGGACGGCCAACGAGCCGCGCCTCAGAGTCTACACGCACGGCTATCATTCCCGCCTCGACGGAGGATCCGCATGTGCGAATCAGCCCCGACCCACCGCATTCAGGAGAAGATTGATGTCTACCCCCGCCAACTGCCGGTTCAGCGAGACGCACGAGTGGTTCCGTCAGGAGACGGACGGAACGGTGACCATGGGCATCACCCAGCACGCGGCCGATGCACTCACGGATATCACCTTCGTGGAAATGAAGGCCGATGGAACGAAGATCACCGCGGGCGGAACGGTCGGCGAGGTGGAGAGCGTGAAGACCAGCAGCGAGATCTATGTTCCCTGCGCCGGAACAGTGGTGGCAAGCAATGAAGCCGCGCACAAGGATCCATCGCTCTTGAATAGTGATCCATACGGAAAGGGTTGGCTGGTGCGACTCTCCGGTTGTGACCTCGCCACGGCTGCCGACTTGATGGATGCCAAGACGTACGACGCAAAGAACGGTCACTAATCCGTGATGCGGGCCAGGCCCCACCAAGCGCTCGCCACCCCGAGCCACTGGCGCGCGAGTGATGGCACATGAATACGAGCCACATGAATCTCTCGTCCGGTGCTGCGGTGCCGAAGCCGTCTGGCGCAGCATTTATCTGCGCCCGCGCGGTGCGCAAGACCTATCGAACCGGCGAGCGCCCAGTGGAAGCGCTGCGCGGCGCGAGTTTGGAGATTCGCGAACCAGGCTTCTATGGAATCATGGGTTCATCAGGAAGCGGCAAGAGCACGCTGCTCTACCTCTTGGCGGGACTTGATCGCCCGGATGCTGGGGAGATTGAAGTTGCTGGCGCACGCATTGATCAGATGAATGAGCGGGAACTGACCCTGCACCGTCGCAAGCGCATCGGCGTGGTGTTTCAGCAGTACAACCTGCTTCCGACGCTCAACGCCATTGATAATGTCATGCTCCCGGGCATCTTGGATGGCGCCGCGCGGGGCCCGCTTGAGAAGCGTGCCCGCGAACTCCTTGGAACGCTCGGCCTTGCGGAACGCGCTACTCATCGACCCGAAGCGCTCTCTGGCGGTGAGCAACAGCGCGTGGCGATTGCGCGTGCGCTGCTCTTTGAACCGTCGGTCTTGTTTGCTGATGAACCAACCGGCGCACTTGACAGCGCCAACAGCGAACGCATGTGGAAGATGCTGGACACGCTTGCCCATGAACGACAGATGGTGGTTCTGATGGTGACGCATGAGCCCGCCGCGGCTGCGCACTGCAAACATGTGTTTGTGATTCGCGACGGCATCGTCGCCGGCGGCTTTGATACGAAAGGCATGCATGCGAGCGACCTGGTGGTTCGCGCGTCAGGGCTTGGCAGCGAGACGCGGTAGAACCGCGCTCTTAGCCATTGCCGTCATGCTTTCGAGCGCGCTCGTGGCAGCGGTTGCCTGTGGACTGGAATCGGCGCGCGGGAATGCAGAAGCAAGCCTGCGGCGCTCGATCGGCGCCACCGACGCGCGGCTCGTCAATCGTTTCGGCGCGGCGTTCGACGCTAGCGAAGCAGAGCGGGTTCGTGCACTTCCAGAGATTGATGCCGTGGCAACGAGCCTCGGTGGATCGCTCTCGTTAGTCCGCGCCGATGGCGGGCGCGGCGAGGACGGCAAACCGCGTCGCGTGGTAGCGCAAACGCGCGGTCTTGAGGCAGGAACGGACGCTCGCTTCCGCATGCAAGAGATGCGGGTTGGACGATTACCCGCGCAGGCTGGTGAAATTGCGGTTGATCCACTCACTGCCAAGGCACTGGCATGTGCAGTCGGCGATCAATTGCAAGTGCAGCGCTTCGGCGACCCGATTGCACTGACCGTAACTGGCATCATTGACCGCGCCGCACTGGGGGCGTTACAGCGACCCTACGTGGTGGTTGATCGTTCCACGCTGGTGGATGCAAACGGCAGTGATCAAGTCACCACCGTGATGGTGGCTTTAAAGGCCGGAACCGACGTGAATGCGTGGGTAGCGCTGCATGCACCAGAGTTCAAGGAGCCGTTGTCACTGGAGCCAAGCGAGCTATATACCAGCGGGTTCGACAAGCAAATGCTGGCATTGCGGCTGGGGTTTGTACTGATCAGTGCGATTGCGTTTATGAGCTGCGCGTTCATTGTGGGCACCGGCATGACCACCGCTGTAGCGGAGCAGCAGAAAGAATTGGCGATTGCACGCTGCGTTGGCGCAAGCCGCCGACAGGTCTTCATGAGCCAAGTGTGGGCAGGCGCAGCGCTGTGCGGCGCGGGGGGAATTGCCGGAGTTCCGCTGGGTGTGGCCCTTGCCGCCCTGCTCCGTTGGTGGTTCCGCGAGTGGCTTTCCGATGGATTCTTCATGAGTTGGGCAGGCATCGGGCTCGCCATTGGTGGCAGCCTCCTGGCAGGAATCGGCGGATCACTCTGGCCTGCGTGGCAAGCATCAAGCACCAGCCCGCTGGCAGCCTTGGCGCCACGCGTGCGCGCCCCACGGCGCGCGGGCATTGCGTGGCTGGGCGTTGCCGGTCTCGCCTGCCTCGCGGCGCAAGTAGCGCTCCTACTGGTACCGGATGGCGGGGCGCGATTCTGGACGTACGCATTGCTGGGAATCCCGTTACTGCACGCCGGATGGTTCATGCTTTCGGTACCAGCGCTGTGGTTGGTGGCCACTGTGCTGAGTGGCGGCATCGAACGCGCACTGCGCGTTCCGCGCGGATTGCTTTCCGGCGCCGTGCAACAAGCCCCGTATCGATTGGGATTCACCGCGGGCGCACTCATGGTGGGCGTCTCCATTCTGACCAGCACCTGGACCAACGGCACCGCGGTCGTGCGCGATATCAGTGAGCGCGTGCGCATCTCCGACGGATTCGTCTTCAAAGCCAACGGTATGAGCGTGGCTGAACAAGATCGCATCAAGGCGATACCGGGTGTGCAAGGCACTGTGCCGATCGGGTATCTGCCGTTGAAAGTGATCGGCGAAACGGTGTTTGGCGTGGAGGGCATTGGCACACCGAATGTGGTGTGCATTGGATTCCCGCCCGAAGAATTCTTGGCGATCAATCGCCTCGACTGGATCCAAGGCACACCGGAGAGCGCGCTGCCGAAACTGAAGAGCGGCGCCGGCATTCTGGTGGCGAAAGAGTTCTTGGTGGCGCGGGGCAAGAAACCAGGCGACCACATTCGTCTTGGTGGCGGGAAGACGGAAAAGGACTATGAAATCGTTGGGGTCGTTGGTGCCGCCGGCCTTGATGTGGCAGTGCAGTTCTTTGGCATTCGTAGCGTCTATACAGAGAACGCCGTTAGTTGCGTATTCATGGACTTTGATGAGGTGGCTCGCAGTTTCGGTAGCCGCGAAGCATTCATCTTGCAGGTTGATATTGATGATGCCAGCCCGCCGGAATTGGACGCGCAATTGAGCGATGCCGTCACCGACCGCGTGCCGGGCGCAGTGTTTGCAAGTGGACGCGCAATCCGCAAGACCATCCTTGAAGTTGGCGACCGCATCCTGATGATCACCAGCGCCATTGCGTTTGCGGCGTTGGCACTGGCGTGCTTTGGTGTTGGCAATGTGGTTGCCGCCAATATTGGCGCGCGTACGTTTGAATTCGGTGTGTTACGTGCCACTGGTGCAACTCCTGGACTGCTGGCGCGACTGGTTCTTGGCGAAGTCCTCTTGTTGACCATTGCTGGCGCTGGCATCGGTACGGCCCTTGGCCTGCACCTTGCGCGCATGGGCGTTCTGTGGCATAAAGAATTGGGCGGGCAGGAGATTGTGTTTGAACCGCCGCTTGCACCGCTTGCTATTGGATGGGCAGTCCTATTGATCATGACTGTTGCCAGCGCCATGCCCGCCGTGCGCGCACTGATGCGCCGATCGGTGCGGGAATTAGTGAGCTAACTGCAACGTACCAGCGTGCAAAACAGCCGGCACAACAACAAAGATCGCGGCGTGACTGTGATGAACAAGTTCATCACGGTCACGCCGCGTATTGCACCTTTGCATTCAAGCAATACTTATTTACTTGGCAGCGGCCGGAGCAGCAGCAGGCGGCGTTGGCAACGTGGTTGCTGAGCTAGCGATGGCATCTTCAAGCAGTTTGGTTGCCGCGGTCGCCTTGGCTTGAACGGTATCTGCGTCCTTCTTTGCCTTGGCAAGCAGTGGCTTCACTGACTTGATTCCATCAGCAGTGAGGTCGTTTGCAAGCAACACATGGATGTCGGACATGTCAGCCACAAAGGCCTCATAGGAGGTCTTGACTTCACCCATCGAAGTGCGGATGGCGGTGATACGAGCCGTGAAGGAATCGCGGCGGGTTGCAGCAGCCGTGCGCGCTGCTTCACTCTTCAGAAGATCCGCTTCCTTCTGCCATGTGTCGGTGTAACTCTGTGCCTTGGCGGTCAGCGATGCCCAACGATCGCGAACCTGGTCTGCCGTCTTTTCGAGTGTCTCAAGTGACTTGGAGAACGATTCGTAACTTGCCTTCAAGTCAGGGGTGACACCGATCGCCTCGGCGGCGGCCAATGCTCCGGTGACCTCGGTACCGCCGCGAGTCAGCATGTCCTTGGTGTCCGACATGCTGGCGGTAGCGGTGTCAATGCGCTTGGGACCGGCTGCTTCACAAGCGATAAAGGCCATAGACAAACTAGCCACGATGAGTGAGTTGATGATTGAGCGATTCATAGTGAACTTGCTTTCGGAAAGACCACGGTCTCGGTGTCGACCTTCGACACCGAGACCGTGGAGTTTGGCAAGGTTAGCCCAATTCAATCAAGAAGGTGGGCAGATAAAGCGGCGCTGCGATTCAATCCGCTGAGATCGGTACTTTCAGCTCGACACCGGATGCGGTGACGATTTCAACTTCCCACACTGGCGCGCCACTCTCCTCCTCAAGCTCAACCGCATGAACGGTCGCGCCTGGATTGCTGGCGAGGGCCTGCGAGACGGCATCCTGTGCGCTCAACACAACCAAGTTGATGACGGAAATGGAATCTTCATACTTGTCACGCTGACTGGCGGTGGGCGTCCAACTGCGGGGTGTTCCTACGATCGCGCCGGTGGTGGCATTCGCAACCACTTCCACCAGTTTGTCGGCCGGGGCGTTCCACTGCAGTGCTTTGACAACCAGAATTCCTGACTCAACGTCAGATTCGGCTTCAAGTAAGGGAAGATTGCTGTAGGCGATGATGTCATCCAACGCGGAGTTGAACGTCGCGGCCGATGCGGTGTCGTCGCCATCGCGATCTCCGTCCTCGTCGGCGTCATCTGCTCCATCGTCGTCATCAAAGCCGCTGTCGTCGTCGTCGTCGTAATCGTCGCCGGAGAAGGAAACGTCATCGAAACTCGCTTGAAACTTGAAGTTTCCGGCGGACGTGCCAAACAGTGACACGCCCATGCCCTCCGCCTCACGCCCAGCAAAGCGCGATTCCAGTCCACTCAGCGTCACGAGCGGCGAAATGGATCCATCAACTTGAACGTCCAGCGACACTGCGCCACCGACACTCGTCCAGACGAGCTTGAAGTCATGTACGCCGGTCGCGAGGGTAGCGGTCTGTGAATCCACTTGGGCACCGGCGACTCGAACAGAGGCGGTCACCGTACGCGCGGTCTTGGTCCGAGACACCACTACATTCACGCCATCTGGGAAACCGGATGCTGGATTGAATGTTCCGAATCCAAGAGCGATGCCACTGGTGGCGCTCTGCGAAGTCTTGCTCGGGCGACTGCTCTTGAGTTCATGCTCAAACTCCATGACGAAACTGTCCGTCCAATCGACGGACCACGTCGATCGGTACGCAGCCGAGCCACCCTTGCCCTTCTTGCTGTCGATACGAATCTTCCCGGCACTCTCGGAAATGCCGCACTTGGACTTTCCTGACCTCGAACTGTCACGAGACTCGGTCTCAGACCAAAGCGAATCATCACGGGCGCCGGTGCCATCATCGTGCCGACGCTCGGCGTAGCAGGGGCTTGCCGACACAACCGCACACACGACACACAGCAGGGTTCGATCAAGACGCATAGGGGCTCCTTCGAAATGATTGAAATGGGGATCAGGCGATTCGGTACTACTCCGACCGCTACAAGTATACACGGACTAAGAGCCTGCCCGTTCGCGTCAAGTTCCCAAATCGTGAGAATCACCAACACAACCTTGTAGTCCGAGATTCAACAGCCTCCCCTATACCCCGTACGGAAGTGGCTGCAACACGGCGAAGTAGCCCTGCCGCACTCAGTACATCGATGGACTTCAGCACAGCGGGAAGAGTGCGCCTAGTGACCTTCACCAATTCTGCTACGGAGACCGCAGATCTAAACAAATGACGTGCAGTTACAGCGCAACATCAAGACCAACATCAAGACAGGCGGCAGAGTGCGTCAACGCCCCGATAGAAATTCGGTCAACACCTGTTGCTGCAATGGCGGCAACGCTTTCCAGATGCACGCCACCTGACGCTTCGAGCAGCACACCCGGAGCCGCGGCATCACGCATGCCGACTGCTTCCGCCAGTTGCCCGATGGTCATGTTGTCCAAGAGCACCATGTCGACCGTGTTCTTGGGGAGACCAAGCATCGCTTGCAACTGCTCGAGCGTGTCACACTCCACCTCGACAAATCGCAGTGGCGTGCGGGCACGCGCTGCGGCTGCCGCGCTTGCCACGCGCTTGGCCATATCGCTGGGACTGAGTCCGGCCACATGGTTGTCCTTGATCAGCATGGCATCAAAGAGCCCAATGCGATGGTTCGTTCCGCCACCGCATCGCACCGCCCACTTCTCCAGCATGCGCATGCCGGGAACGGTCTTGCGGGTATCGCAGATGGATGCACGTGTCCCCCGCGCCTGCTCCACGTACTGCGCAGTGAGCGTGGCAATGCCGGAGAGATGACCAACGTAATTGAGGAGCGTCCGTTCCGCTGTCAAGATGCCGCGCAACGGGCCTTCCATTGAAATGAAGGTTGCTCCCGCCGCCAATTGCTCCCCGTCGGCAGCGTGATGTGCAAGGCGTGCGCCGGGCGCTACTTGGCGAAGCACTTCCGCCACAAGCGGCGCGCCGCATGCAATACCCGGCGAACGAAATCGCACCACAGCGGTGGCACGCGCATCGGCCGGAATCATTGCTTCGCCCGTGACATCTCCAGCTGCACCAAGGTCTTCAGCGAGCGAGCGCGCAACGTGTGCGGCAACATCGTCTGCAGACATCAGCGCAGCAAGCAGGTCTCGGACAGAGAGCGCAGACAGGTCGGGCAGCGCCGAATGTGTAGACGGAGACAAAGCCATACCTTCAATGGTATAGCCACGCAACACCACGCTGCGTACCACTCATAAGCGACAAGGCCCGCGGATCGCTCCGCGGGCCCTGTGAGTGTCAATCAGTGCGGGGCGAACCCCGCCGCTACTCAATAGCGGTAGTGGTCTGGCTTGTACGGACCGTCGGCAGGAATGCCCAAGTACTCAGCCTGATCCTTGCGGAGTTCGGTGAGCTTTGCACCAAGCTGCCCAAGGTGCAGACGCGCCACCTTCTCATCAAGCTTCTTCGGAAGCGTATAAACCTGCTTCGCGTACTTCTTGTGGTTGAGGAACAGTTCAATCTGCGCAATCACTTGATTGGAGAAGCTGGAACTCATCACGAAACTTGGGTGACCAGTAGCGCAGCCGAGGTTCAAGAGGCGACCTTCAGCAAGCATGATGATGCTCTTGCCGTTCGGAAGCTTCCACTCATCAACCTGCGGCTTGATGTTGACGCACTTGGTGCCAGGGGTCTTCTTCAGACCGGCCATATCAATCTCGTTGTCAAAGTGACCGATGTTGCCAATGATCGCCTTGTCCTTCATCTTCATGATGTCCTCGGCGCGGATGATGTCCTTGTTGCCGGTGGCGGTGATGAAGATGTCAGCCGTTGCAACTGCATCGGCGAGGGTGACGACTTCGTAGCCCTCCATGCACGCCTGCAGCGCGCAAATTGGGTCAATTTCCGTCACCTTCACGCGGCAGCCTTGGCCACGCAGGCTCTGGCAAGAACCCTTGCCGACGTCGCCGTATCCAAAGACCACGGCAACCTTGCCCGCAAGCATGACGTCGGTGGCGCGCATGATTCCGTCAACCAGTGAGTGACGGCAACCGTAGAGGTTGTCAAACTTGCTCTTGGTGACAGCGTCATTGACGTTGATCGCCGGGAAGAGGAGTTCGCCGAGTTCCTGCATCTGGTACAGACGATGCACGCCGGTGGTGGTTTCCTCAGTCACGCCAATCACGTTCGGCGCGGTCTTGGTCCAGTAGCCAGCATGCTTCTGCTGCAGCGCGGTGAGGAGCTGCAGGATGACGGTGTATTCCTCACTGTCGTCGGCGGTGGGGGTCGGCACAGATCCGAGCTTCTCAAAGGCAAGACCCTTGTGGATGAGGAGCGTGGCATCGCCACCGTCATCGAGGATCATGTTCGGGCCCTTGCCATCTGCAAAGTGCAGCGCCTGCCAAGTGCACCACCAGTACTCATCGAGTGACTCGCCCTTCCATGCGAAGACCGGGATGCCGGCTGGCTTCTCAGGGGTGCCGTTTGGACCAACAGCGACAGCGGCCGCCGCGTGGTCTTGCGTACTGAAGATGTTGCAGCTGCACCAGCGCACTTCAGCGCCGAGCTCAACCAAGGTCTCAATGAGGACCGCGGTCTGAATGGTCATGTGCAGACTGCCGATGATGCGTGCACCCTTGAGCGGGTTCTTGCCCTTGTACTCAGCGCGCAAGGCCATGAGGCCCGGCATCTCGATCTCGGCGAGTTCGATCTCCTTGCGACCGAAGCGAACGGTGTCAGCGGACAGATCCTTGACCTTGAAGGGCAGGAACTCCGTGAGGGAGAGGCGCGAGTTGGTGAGGAACGGGTTGGCGGCGGTAGCGGTGGCAGTAGCAGGCATAGGGGCTCCGTTAAGAGTGATTCCGGCGGTCCGGGCGACTATTCATCCGTTCATCCGGATGAAGGGATGAATAGTAGCAGGCATCGGGTTCCGAGGCAAAAAAATGGTCCGTGGAACCAAAAATTATTCCCAAGACCCCCACTCGGCCACAAAAGTGGCGATCCTGCGCGGATGAAGATCACCATGCCAATCGCTGGGCTGACGCTGACCATGATGCTGGTCGCCTGCGGCTCCAATACCGCCGACCTGTACCAGGCCCCACCCGCGGATGGCAGCGTTGCGGCAAACAGTGCCGACGTGGTGGACAACCCAGCCATCGTCCCTTCGTACGGCAGCGACACGTCACGCCGGACGGCGGAGGGTGCTGATCGAACCGCTGCGCGGCTCGCACGTGGTGGCGCCAATGAAACCGAAGTGGTCGACCCGATCACGCAAGAGCCGGTGGATGGATCAGGTCATATCGGCTACTTCGGGCAGTGGCAGGTTCGCTTCAATTCAGCAGCGAGTGCTGCGCAGTTTGCGGCACTGCCACGTGCAAAGCGTGCGGCGTTGGCTGCAGCGCAGGTGTTGCCAAAGAAGGGCATCCACAATTCCATCTGCCCATTGACTGGCGAACCACTCACTGCGCTGGCCGCCCCAGTGACATGGGACGGAACAGTCATTGGGTTTGCAAGCATGGCCGATGCGAATCAGTTCCGCGCATTCACCAAAGAGAAGCAAGCGGCGGTGATGGCCGCATGGACGAACGCCGGCGCTAAGTGAGATTGCATCGACTTTGAAGTGAACCCCACGGGCGCGGTGTCATGCGAGACGATTGACTCGCCAGCGCTGCTACCCACGAACAAAGAGCGCTGCAAACAAACCGGGTCCCTTGCCGCTGGTGTCTGGACGCAACCGCGTATGACGGCGCAACGTGAAACCGCTGCCCCGCGCAAATCCCTGTAAATCTTGCTCAGAAAATCCAAGATGACGGTGGCCCATCGTCTGTTGGTAACCCGATCGATCATGGCTTGCCATGTCCACCACCAAGAGCGCGCCACCCGTGCGAAATCCGGGCGCAATAGCGCGCAACATCGAGGCGGGATCGTCCACGTGATGGAAGACCAACATCACGATGCCGATATCGGCTTCGCCTGCGGCGAGTGGCGGTGCAAGTAAATCGCCCTGCCGAAACTCCACGTTTGCAAATCGCTTGAGTCGCTTTCGCGCTGCTGCCAGCATGGCGGGCTCGCGATCAATGGCAATGACGCGACCCACCACTGGCGCCAATCGCTCCGCTGCTTCGCCGGTACCGCAGCCGAAGTCCACCGCGACTGCGTCCGGCGGCAGCAATCCCAGCAACGCCTCAAAGACGAACGCGTCGCCGAAGAGTTCGCGACGCAACTCATCCCAGTCGCCACCGATGCGTCCGAAGAATGTTCGACTATCCACACGACGCGCGGCGATGACTTCTGCAAGACGAGCATCGTCTTCTTCAAACGAAGCGGCGCTCCCCAAGTGCTCGCGGCTCATGCGCCACAGGTCACGCATGTCCGTCGCCAACGACGCAGGCGTCATTCGGTAGAGACTCTGCGTGCCCTCCGCGCGCTTGTCCACCCATCCCTGCTCAAAGAGCGGCTTCAGGTGGCGACTCACCGTGCTTTGCGGAAGTTGTAACGCGCGCGCCAATTCACCAACGCCAAGCTCCTCACGCTCCAGCAGTCGAAGCGTGCGCAAACGCGCAAGATCGCCGAGCGTGCCCAGCCAACTCAGCCACCGTTCGCGGGGATTGGTGGAATCGGGCGTCATGCAGCGTGGCGGAGCATCATGCGAGGAAACACAGGAGCATTACGGTCCAAGCGGGAGCGCGGTGTCTTTACCAATGGCAACCTGATGTGCAGCCAATGCATCGGTAATGCGTGGGTCATTTGGAATAATTCCATACGCCTGACGCAAGCGCCGAACGCCATCCGCCTCTTTGCCAAACTTGAAGGCCAAATCAGCAGCGCGCATGTACGGCTCGATGGAAGCTCGCTGCCCAGGAAGCGGCTCATTGACCTTGATGGAGTCCATCGCGCTGGTGGACGCGGTGTCCGGATCGCCCGCATCTTCCGCAACACGGCTCAGCGCCAAGTATGCACGCCACGAACGGAAGTCCTTGCCGAACGCGCGCAACAACTGGTACGCGTCCTTGACATCCTTCTGCTGCGCCATGCACTCGGCAAGACTGGTCACGATTTCTTCGTTGGCTGGCTGCAATCGGTACGCGCGGTCAAGCGAACGACGCGCATCGTCAAGCTTGCCCTGCCCCAGCATGGCTCGGCCATACGCAAACTGTGCGCGCCAATCACCGGGCTGATCGCGAACCACTGGCTCAACGGCCGCAGCTGCCTCGGAGTACTGACCGTAGCGAAGACGTTCGTTGGCTTCGTTGGCGCGCGACTCGGCGCTGTCCGATGCCTTACATCCCGAAAGTAGCAACGGGAGCGCCACGACATTGGCGAAGAGAAGTGCGATTGGGAAAGTGCGTCCGTGCGTTGAATTCATGTGCGGCATGTGCCCTCCTGGCAGCGTGTGCACCCGGCGAACGGCGTCCGCAGGGTTCGTGGGATGATATCGGCGTGACCGAATCCGCGCCGCCATTTCCTGTGCTCACCGGCCCGCCATTTCCGCACGCCGCGGCGGTGCTTCACCATACTGGCGGTGCAGCCGGCGACCACTTTGACGTGCTTCTTGCAACGCGCACACCCCACGGCGAAGGTGACCTTGCCTGCGCCACATGGCGAACCGCCACCGACCCGGGAACACTGGCGATTGGGCAATCGACCAGCGCGGAACGGATCAGCGCACACCGCGCTGCGTATCTTGCGTTGACTGCGCCACGGCAACTCAGCGATGGACGCGGCGTAGTGACCCCGGTCCGCACTGGCACGTGGTGCCCACACGGAACTGACGGAAACACCATCGAACTGCACTGGTCGGACGGCACGCGCACCAGGATTGCTGCACTCCCCAACGGCTCTTGGACGAGGATCCACTCATGACTGGCGAAACATTCGTGGTGGCACTTCTCATGGCCGGCCTGGGCGGCGGATGCCTCTTCCTCACGCTCCTCACGCTTCCGGGCAACTGGGCGATCTTGATTTTGGTGGGCGCAGCACAACTGTGGTCGTTGTCCGGCGACGGCGCGCCGCTCTACAGCGGGTGGACGCTCGTGGCACTCTTTATGCTTGCCATCCTGGGCGAGGTGTGCGAGACCGCCATGGGCGCAGCTGGCGCGCGTGTTGGTGGCGCGCGCGGGCGCGGCGCATGGGGCGCAGTACTTGGATCGTTCGCAGGAGCGCTGCTTGGAACGGTACTCCTGGCATTTATTCCACTCGCGGGCACACTTGCTGGCGCACTCATCGGTGCGGCCGTCGGCGCGTTCATTGGCGAAATGACCTATGGCGACCGCAGGGCCATCAGCCTGGTACTGCCGGCCGCCGCTGCTGCTGCTGGCCGAATGGCGGGCGTATTAGTGAAATTTGCGTTCGGGGTAGCGATATGGTTGGTGGCCGTCATCGGCGCGCTGTGGAACTAGCGCGCGAAGTTCACCAACGCGTCGCCGACACGCTGCAGTGCGGTGAATGCAGCCGCGATGTCCCACCGCTGCGTTGCTCGATCGCCAGTGGTGTTGCTGATCGAACGAATCTCGAGTGCGGGTACGCCGACGCGCCGCGCGGCATGCACCACGGCCGCCCCTTCCATCGCTTCAGCCATCGCGCCGGTCCGCGTTCGAACCGACAGCGCCGCCGCGTCCGTGCCCGAGCACGTGGCCACGGTGGCAATCGCGCATGCGGGACCGAGCGCACGAAATGCCACGAGCAGCGCGCCGTCAACTGGCACACGGTTCCCTTCAAAGTCGCCGAGCGGGAATCCAAGGACGCGCATGTCACCCTGACCCTCAGGAAGTGCGATGCCCTCTTCTGCGTAGACGCACACGTCGGCAACAATCACCGTGCCGAGCGCAAGATTCGAGCCGGGTAGCGCGCCGGCGATGCCCGTAGAGATGACCGCAGCAAACGGCGCACCTGCCGCACGCGCCTCGGCGAGCGCCTCGGCAGTGGCAGCCGCAGCGTTGGTGCGACCAATCCCGGCAACAACCACACACACCTCCGGCGTAGCAAGGCAACGCGTGCCGAGTGCGGTGCGTTCCGCTTCGACCGCGACGATGACCAGGATGCGTTTCATGCAGGCGCGCGAAGGAGCGCGGGTAGTTCAGTCAGCGCTACTGGGCGCTGC
>CAMDCW010000052.1 GCA_945890745.1 Phycisphaera mikurensis NBRC 102666 | reverse complement strand
CATGGAGCGCGGCGCATTTCCAAGCGATACATACGCAGTGCATTCCCACGTGCGGGCGCGCGGTCTTGATCCCGCGCAAGAAGTATTGGAAGTCGGCCCACGCACCGGTGAAGCGCTGATCCGCGAAGAAGACATCTTGGAAGCGATTCGCGCTGCCGGCGACACGCTGGCGCTCATCATGATTGGCGGCGTGAATTACGCAACCGGTCAGGCCTTTTCCATTGAGCGCATCACCGCCGCGGCGCAAGCAGTTGGCGCTCAGGCGGGCTGGGATCTTGCACACTGGGCTGGAAATCTCCCTGCCAAACTTCATGACTGGAATGTCGACTTCGCCTGTTGGTGTTCATACAAGTATCTGAACTCCGGCCCCGGTGCAGTGGCCGGATGCTTCGTCCATGAGCGACACGGCAACAACATCTCGCTTCCGCGATTCGCCGGATGGTGGGGCAACGATCCAAAGACGCGCTTTGCGATGGGGCCAGAATTCGTGGCGCGCGAAGGTGCGGACGGCTGGCAGCTATCCAATCCGCCGATCCTGGCGCTTGCGCCGCTCCTTGCAAGTCTGCAGATCTTTGACCGCGTAGGAATGGAAGCATTGCAAGCGAAGAGTCTTGCCATGACCGCGTACATGCGAGCGTTGCTGCCGACGTCGCCGCTCGCTGCGGGCACGGTGCTTACCCCAAGCGCTCCTGGCACGCACGGTGCGCAACTCAGTATTGCCTTTGCGCAAGACGCCCGCACGCGTCACTCGGAACTCACTCGCCGCGGCATCATCTGTGACTTCCGCGAGCCAAACATCATTCGCCTTGCGCCTGCGCCGCTTTACAACAGTTTCACCGATATTCACACCACTCTTACTGCCTAAAGTAGGTTCGCTCTCGGTGTTCGCGTTGCAATGATGCAACCACTTTGAGTTGTCTTGGATTGGCGCTACATCCGCCAATCACCAATCGCCACGGGTTCATTCTCCCGCTCCACACATGCCACGCTCAGCAGTCATCATCGGTGCCGGACTCGGCGGCTCGCTTCTTGCGCACTATTTAGGACAGCGCGGCTGGGAAGTGCGCGTCTTTGAGCGTCGCGGCGATCCACGCGCTCGCGGCACGGTTGGTGGGCGATCAATCAACTTGGCGATCAGCGCGCGCGGTCTGCACGCGCTGGAGCGAGCAGGTCTTGCCAGTGCGGTGAAGGAGCACGGAATCCGCATGCCGGGGCGTATGTTGCATTCAACAACCGGCGCCACGGCGTTCATCCCGTATTCCGCGGACCCAACGCGCGCGATCATGAGTTTCAGTCGCAGTGCGCTCAACATGTTGCTGCTGCGCGCAGCTGCAGCGCACCCGTCGGTGCAATTCACCTTCGATCATCGTTGCATTGGTCTTGATGAGCAGGGCGGGGCGGCCATCATGGAAGGGCCCGATGGCGTCACCGTGCGAGCCACCGCAGATCTCATCGTTGGCGCCGACGGTTCATTCAGTGCTATGCGCGGTCATCTTGAACGGCGCGAGCGCTTTGAGTATTCGCAATCATCGCTCGCGCACGGCTACAAAGAGCTTTCCATCCCACCGGTGGCGACCGGTCCGCACGCGCCGTTCGCCATGGATCCGAAGGCGCTGCACATCTGGCCCCGCGGAAGCAGCATGATGATTGCGCTCCCAAACCCAGACGGCAGTTTCACCTGCACACTCTTCTGGCCGTTCGACGCCACGCCGGGCACGGACGAATCGTCGTTCGCCACCATCCGCGATGGTCGCGCCGCGCTGGAACGATTCCGCCGCGATTACTCCGATGCCGTGCCGCTCATGCCGGAATTGGTGCAAGAATATAATCAAAATCCAGTCGGCTCCATGATCACCGTGCGCTGCTGGCCCTGGACCATGGGCGGCCGATTCGCGCTACTTGGCGATGCAGCGCACGCCATTGTTCCGTTCTACGGCCAAGGCGCCAACGCAAGCTTTGAAGATTGCGAAGCCCTCGTCGATGCGCTGGAGCGGAATCCCACAGATGTTGCGCGCGCGATTGACGAATACCAGCACGAGCGCAAGCCAAACGCTGACGCCATCGCAGACATGGCACTCACCAACTTCGTTGAGATGCGCGATCGCACTGCACATCGCATGTTCAAGCTGAAGAAGAAACTTGATCACACGCTCAATCATTGGATGCCAAACGCATTCATTCCGCTCTATGACCTGGTGAGTTTCAGCACCGTTCCATACGCTGCGGCGCGTGCTCGTGCGGCGCGGCAGGATCGCATGGTTGTACGCGTCGGCATCGCTGCGGCGGGGCTACTGGTGGCGGCGCTTGCGGTCGGAATCTTTGCTGTAGTGCGACGCATGCTTGCTGCGGAAGCCACGTAACACAAGTCTTCGCTTCCCCTGAGTGCTCCATATGTCCACCATCATTGACATCTCCCCGCTTCTCTCTGCGCGCATTGCTGTGTTTCCGGGTGACACCCCATTTGCACGCAAGCAGCTCATGCATGTTGATGAAGGCCAGCACATTTCGTTGTCAGCGCTGACCACCACCGTGCATGTCGGCAGTCACGCCGACGCGCCCATCCATTACGGCAAAGGCGGTCGAACGATCGAAGCGCAGCCGCTTGATCTCTACGTCGGCCCGTGCATCGTGGTCCGCGTTGAAGGAGCACTCGGTCGAGCGATCACCGCCCAAGACCTTGCCGGCCGTGTCCCCTTCGGCACCGAGCGCCTCATCATTGCCACGGGAACATTCCCGAACCCGGAGCACTGGAACCCCGACTTCGCATCCCTTGATCCTGCGCTGATTCCATGGCTACACATGCGCGGCGTCCGTCTTGTTGCCATCGACACGCCAAGCGTGGATCGCGGCGACAGCAAAGATCTCCCCACGCACGCGCAATTCTTCGCGCATGACATTTCGATCATCGAAGGCGTTGTGCTCAACGGCGTCGCGGAGGGTCACTACGAACTCATCGCGCTCCCGCTCCGCATCGAAGGCGCCGACGCCAGCCCCGTCCGCGCCATCCTCCGGAAATAGGTGCCGTTCACCCCTGTCCCCAATTAATAAATAGGGGCAGGGGTGAACGGCACCTATTTGATTGCCACGATTGCCTTCACCTCCACGGCGATCGGTGTCGGCAACGCGGTAATTCCCAGCGTTGTGCGCGTTGGATTTGGATTCCCTGGCCCCGCAAAGCACTCGGCGTAGATGCGGTTGTACGCCGCAAAGTCGCGCGTGATGTCCGTCAGGAACACGGTCACATCCACCACGTCCTCCCAGCGCGCGCCCGCATCTTCCACCACGGCGCGGCAGTTGGCAAAGCAGTTGCGGCACTGCAATTCAATGTCATACGAAGCAATGCTGCCGTCTGCGCGTAGCACCACGCCTGGGATCTCTTTCGACCCGCGAACCCGCGGCCCCACACCGGAAAGAAACAGCAAATTCCCGGCTCGCCGCGCATGCGGATACGGACCAACTGGCTCAGGCGCACGCGATGAATTGATCTGCTCGCTCATGTCCGAAGAATCCTACCCCGGCCACGTCACCGACTTCGGCTCCGCAAAGAATCGCAACGCCTCTTCTCCGCCCTCGCGCCCAACACCCGATCGCTTCATTCCACCAAACGGCACGCGCAGATCACGCAACATCCACGTATTGATCCACACAATGCCAAATTCCAGTTGCTCCGCCATGCGCATGCCGCGCGCGTGATCGACCGTCCACACGTTCGCCGCCAATCCGTACACGCTTTCGTTAGCAAGCCGCACCGCATCAGCCTCATCGCTGAACGCCTGGATGGTCACCACCGGCCCAAAGATCTCCTCTTGGTTGGTTGCGCAATCCATCGGCAGCCCTTCGATCACCGTCGGCAACCAATACGCACCACCACGCACCCGCTCGGGCAATTCGCTGCGCTCCGGCGCCCGCCCGCCGCACAACACGCGCCCGCCCTCAGCGCGCGCGCGCTCCACCGCCGCCGCCACCTTCCCGCGATGCGCCGCCGACACCAGCGATCCCTGCTCAGTCCCCGCGTCCATCGGGTCACCCACGCGCAGGGCCCGCACGCGCTCCACGAACGCCTCGCGGAACCGTTCGTACATCCCGCGCTCCACCAACACGCGACTTCCACACAGACAAATCTGCCCTTGATTCTGGAACCCAGCCCGCACCGCACCCGCTACCGCCGCATCAAAGTCCGCATCAGCAAACACGATCGTCGGATTCTTGCCGCCAAGTTCTAATGCCGTGCGCTTGAACATCGGACCCGCCACCGACATGATGTGCGCGCCCGTCGCCGTCCCGCCTGTAAAGGTGATCACCGGAATTCCAGGATGCCGAACGATCGACGCACCGCATTCCGCGCCGCGACCTTGCACCACATTCAGTACTCCCGCCGGAAACCCCGCCTCTGCGCTTAGCTCGCCAAGCGCTGCCGCGGTCATCGGCGTCTCCTCACTCGGCTTCGCCACCACCGTGCATCCGGCCGCCAACGCCGGCGCAATCTTCCACGTGAACAGATAGAGCGGCAGGTTCCAGGGGCTAATGCACCCAGCCACGCCGCTCGGCCGCCGCATCACGCGCGAAACCGCATGCGGCGCACGAAAGTCCTCGTCAGCTTTCCACTCTCGCACTGCCTCCGCGAAGAATCGCAGGTTGGCCGCGGCGCGCGGAATGTCCACGCTGCGCGCCAACGACAGCGGCTTCCCCGAATCCGTGCTTTCCAACAACGCCAACCGCTCAACATCGCGCTCCACCAGTCCCGCCAGCCGATCGAGCATCGCAGCCCGTTCCGTTGCCGGCAGTGCCGCCCACGCCGGGAACGCCCGCGCCGCCGCGGTCTGCGCCAAGTCCACATCAGCAGCCCCCGAAGCTGCCATGCGCCCAATCTCCGCACCAGTTGCCGGCTCAATCACCGGCAACGAATCGCCCCCGACCGAACCGTGACTACGTCCGTCGATCCAATTCTCCACCACGTGAGGCTTTCGCATCCTCGAAGGCTACTGCCCCCACGGCGCGCAGCGGATTACTTCGCGCTCGCCGGCGCGGTTGGCGCGCTCGCCGGCACACTCGGCGCACTCGCTGGCGCAATCGCCGCCGCCCCAGGCTTCGCCGTTCCCGCGCCCGCCGCCGTCGCATGCACCTCAAGCGCGGAAAGCGCCGGACACGCTCGCGCATCCAGAATCTCCACGCGCACACGCGCCGCCTTCGTCACGGGCACGCGCACGATCCGCTTGTGCCCAACAGTGGTGCCCTCGGCTAACACGCGCCAGTCGCGCGCGTTGTTACTCGTCCCCGTCCCCGCGGGCACACTGATCCGGAACTGACGAATCCGCTGACCGAACGCAATCGGCTCCGCCAACACCACGCGGTCCCACGCCGCGTTCGGATCAAGTTCCACCTCAATGTTCGCGGCGCGCACAGCATCGTCGGTCGCCCAGCACGTGGCGGAATCTCCGTCCACCGCATTGCTCCCACTGAACGCAGAATCCCGCAGTGGCTCGCTCGCCGAACGCGGCGCATCACCACGCACGTTCGTCACACCCACCGCACGCCCGCGCGCAAGGTCCGTCCCTGGCCCATACGTGGCATCAATCAACGCGCGCAAGCCAAGCACCGCAGCAGCATCGTTCTCATGGATCAGCCCGCGCCGATCCACCGGAAAGTTCAGGTGCAGATTGGCGTTGTGCCCAACGCTTCGCTCCCACAGATCGAACAGCTCTGCCGCCGTCTTGACCTTGTCATCTTCATGCGCGTGATAGAACCAACCCGGCCGGATGCTCACATCGCATTCCGCGGGAATCCACGCCTCACCGTCCTCATCGCCCTCGGTCAAACTCTTGCCACTCGGCGGATTGTCCGCACCGCGACCGTGCCCCTTCACCTTGAGCATCGCCCAATTGGTTTCGCCGGCCCAGCCGTTCTCATTTCCCACCCAACGAACATCCGGGCCCACATCACTAAAGATCACCGCATTCGGCTGACACTCGCGCACGGTGCGTTCAAAGCTTGGAAAGTCGTAGACCTGTTTCTTGCCGTTGGGGCCCTCGCCGCACGCGCCGTCGAACCAGACCTCGTGCACTGGCCCGTAGTTGGTGAGCACCTCGCGGAGCTGCTTGCGGAAATACTCGTTGTATGCCTCGCCGGTTCCGTACGCCGGATTATTGCGGTCCCACGGCGAGAGGTAGACGCCAAACTTGAGCCCCGCCTCGCGACAGGCATCGCTCAACTCCCGCAGAACATCGCCCGCGCCGCCTTTCCACGGGCTTGACTTCACCGAATGCGTGCTCATGGCCGTGGGCCAGTTGCAGAAGCCATCATGGTGCTTGGCGGTGATGACCACGCCGGTGATGCCAGCCTCTTTCATCACGCGCACCCACTGTCGCGCATCCAGCGCGGAGGGTGCGAACGCGGCGGCCGGCTCATCGCCGTGACCCCACTCGCGGTCCGTGAAGGTGTTTGGTCCGAAGTGGATGAACCCCGTGAACTCCATGTCCTGCCATGCCCGCTGCGCAGGCGTCGGTACGGGTGCAATCGCTGGCAGCGGCGGGGTGGGTGCGGAAAGCATGGCAATTTGAGCGAGTACAGCGAGGGTGAAGGCGGCGGCGGGCATTACATCTCCTTGTGGCTGAATCTACGCGCGGACTTGGCAACCAATCATGACTCGCCATGCTCACCGTCGCGGGGCCTTCGGTGGCCAGTGCGCACACCGTGGCGCGCGTGGACGTGGAAACTATGTGTTTCACGCGAAGCAACCCCGGAATCTTTATCAGTAATCACATAATTATAGGACTTAACACAAAATTTAGTTAGAATCGTTAGAAATTCTTGCACCCAGGAGAGTTAGTGACACATTCGTCTCAGATCTGATTGTTTCCCACTCAGTTCTCTGCCTCCCGGCAGTCCACCTTCCGCCTGCAAGTTCCCCTTCGCAGGAATATGTTTCCCCTATTTCGGAGATCAGAAAAATGCGTATTTCGAACCGCTTTGAGAAGCACGTCGTCGCTGCCGCTGCTGTCGCCATGGGCGCTGCTGCCGCTGCCAATGCCGCCGTTGTCTACAGTGGCGTCATCAACCTCGTCTGCGCCGTCGACATCGATGGTTGCTACATCAACGTTGAGACCAACACGCTGAGCAACGGCCCAGGCTCTGGCGTGCCAGGATGGGACGTCAACCCCTACTCCTCCGGTGGCGGCATGAACTTCTTCAACTCCACGGGTGGCGGCCAGATGCGCTATCCGGGCGTGACGACCGGGCCTGCAGGCAACCTTGCCCTCGGCACCTCGATCGGCGCCACTGGCTCCTTCAACACCTCCACCACCGGCGTGGTGTTCGGTTCCGCTGCTGGCAACTGGGCTTACAGCGCAGAGAACATCATCGGCTTCCGGTTCGTGGCCGCCGCTGGCACCACCCACTACGGCTGGATGCGCTTCCTCATGGGCGCCGCTGGCAGCTCGGGCACCTCGATGACCCGCACCCTGGTTGACTACGGTTACGAGTCGACCGCTGCGACTTCGATCCTCGCTGGTGCAGGTGCAGTTCCAGCCCCAGGAGCGATCGCTCTCCTCGGCGTCGCTGGCCTCGCCGCCCGTCGCCGTCGCAACTAAGACGGGACTGACGCTCCATCTCGGGCAGACATCTGCCTGAACTACGCGTGAAATCACAGGGGTAGCCCACTTGGGCTACCCCTGTTCATTTGCATGGATCAGCCGCTAGGCGCCTAGATACGACCATTTATCAGAATTATGCATTTTTCTTTAAAAATGAGTTCGCCTATTACTTTTATAAGACCGTACCCGTGGCATGGTGTTCCGAAGAGCAGAATGTTCCCACTTTCTGACTCTGATTTGAAGATTATTCCTAGCCTGGAAGTTCCTACTACCAGGCATCCGTTTCCCCTTATTTCGGAGATCAGAACAATGCGTATTTCGAACCGGTTTGAGAAGCACATCGTCGCTGCTGCAACTGTTGCCATGACCGCTGCTGCGGCCAATGCCGCCCTCGTCACCTGGAATGCCAACCTTGTCATCCCGAACAACATCGACGGCCAATACATCAACGTTGAGACTCAGGTCGCCGGCTCCGCCGCTGGCAATGTGGCTGGTTGGGACCTGAACCCCTACGGAACTTCGACCACCGCCATGAGTTGGTTCGCCGCAGCGGCTCCAAGTGGCTGCGTTATGGGCCTCGGACAGGGCGGAGCAACCGCAGCGGTTGCCAGCCTGTCCGGCGGAACCCTTGTCAGTTCGGCTTCAACCTTCGGCAACACCGCATCGAGCGTGACCGCTGGTGGTTGGATGCTCAATGCAGCCAACTACTTCGGCTTCCGATTCGTTGGTGCAGACGCAGGGACCCACTACGGCTGGGGAATCATGACCGTGGGAGCGACCATGGGCGTTCGCACTCTTACCTCGGTCACCTTTGAGACCACTGCAGGAGCTAGCGTCACGGTTGCTCCAGCCCCAGGCGCACTCGCTCTGCTCGGCCTCGCTGGCTTCGCTGCCCGTCGCCGTCGCAGCTAAGACAGGACTGACGCTCCATCTCGGTGCAGACACCTGCCCGAAACACGCGTGAAATCACAGGGGTAGCCCGCATGGGCTACCCCTGACGCTTTTTTCTGCCTATGCAGCCTGGTTATCTGACAAACAAAGAATTCTTGCGGCGAAGACGGATCAATCATTTGCAAGACAGCAAATACGCGGCATGTTGTTCAGTGTCTGAGGCAGGTGCTCCGTAAAGGAGCTGGCTCCAGACCTGTATTTACCGTTGGAACAATCGGAAGAAGGAAAAGGGAAAACATGTCTATTTTAAACCGGCTCGGCCGACACGTCTTCGCTGCATCTGCAGTCGCTATCACCACGGTTGGCAGCGCCCATGCCGCAGTCAACCGCTGGGACTGCAACCTGAGTATTCCAGCGACCTCCGCTGGTTTGTTCATGAACGTCCAAAACCGAACCACCGGAACCACGGGGGCTTCGGTAGTGGGCTGGGACTTCAACCTGTACACGACCAGCCCGTCCGCTCCATCGTTGACCATGTTTGGCAGCGTTGGAACCCGGTTCATGCGTGCGCCGGGTCAGTTTGGCTACGCAGTCGGCAATTTGAACGAGGGGCAAGAAGTTGGCTCCCCCGAGTTCGCTGCGGGACTGTTCAACCCCGAGGGTGACGCCTACAGCGCGATCTTCAATACGGCTAGCCAGTCCGCCGTCGGCAATTGGAACTTGAACTCGATCAACTACTTCGGTTTCCGGTTCCAGGCCAACACCGGCGCGACTCACTACGGCTACGGCCGCATGGACGTCGGAGCGAATGCCAACGTTCGGACACTCAAGTTCGTTGAGTGGAACGATACGGCAGGCGCAGCAGTGTATGTCGTGGTCGCTCCAGCGCCCGGTGCGTTGGCACTCCTTGGACTGGCGGGATTTGGTCGGTCGCGACGTCGCCACTGAGCCTGTTACTTGCATGGTTCGCCCTGCGTGCGAACCCAACACACTGATACCCCACGAGGGGCGGCCCAACAGCCGCCCCTCGTTTGCTTCGTACGATGCGGTACCTGATGCGCACTCGCCCGGTCCAACGCCTCTTGATTCTCGGTTGGGATGCCGCCGATTGGCAGATCATTGACCCGCTGCTCGCGCGCGGACAGATGCCGAATCTCGCCGCACTCATTGCAGCCGGAACGCGGGCCAACCTCCGCACCATGGAGCCCAAACTCTCGCCGATACTGTGGTCCACCATCGCCACGGGCAAGACGGCCGACAAGCACGGCATTCTGAACTTTGTTGAGCCCAATCCATCCGGCGATGGCGTGCGTGTGTCGGCAAGTACTACGCGCAAGACCAAGGCGCTCTGGAACATCCTGACGCAGAATGCACTGCGCGTGCACGCCGTGGGTTGGTACGCATCACATCCCGCCGAGCCAATCAGTGGAACATGTGTCAGCAACCTCTTGATGGAGCAGGCGCCAAGTTCCGCGAGCGCGCCTTGGCCACTGATGACTGGGGTAGTGCATGGTGCGCCAGAGTGCGCCACTCGTATTGCTGCAGCTCGCGTGGGCGTCACCGATATCACTCGCGATGAGCTCAAAGAATTGTTACCCAATGCTGCGCAGGCAGCGCGCGGCGATCACCGCCCGGCCACGCTTGCCAAGGAGTTTGCGCGGATGCGGTCGCTGCATCGCGCCGCAATTGAGACGCTGCGCAGCGGGGCGTGGGATTGCGCCATGGTCTTCCATGACACCATCGACACCATCGGTCATCACTTCATGGAGTACCGACCGCCGCGCATGAGCCATGTCAAACCCGCGGACTTACGCGTCTACGGCGAAGTGATGGATCGCGTCTATCGAATGCATGACCGGTTGCTTGGCGAACTCATGGAAGTAGCTGGCCCGGACACTTCGGTCATGTTGATTTCAGACCATGGATTCCACTCCGGCGCTGAACGACCAGTGATCTTGGACGTGAGCAAGGAAGAGCGCGCGACGCTGGAGAGCCGCTGGCACCGAGTGCATGGCGTGGCGATTTTCTCAGGCCCCGGGTTCTGCGCCGGAGCATCGATCGGGGCGCCCACGCTTCTTGATGTCACCCCCACCGCACTGACGGCGCTTGGGCTTCCTGTTGGGCTTGATATGGATGGCCGTGTTGTGACCGAGGCATTTGCAGTTGCCCCAACGATCGCCACCGTGCCCAGTTGGGACGATGTTCCTGGCGAGGCGGGCATGCATCCACCAGAGATGCGGCAGGATCCCTTTGAGGCATCCGACGCGCTGCAACAACTCATCGACCTTGGATACATGGCCGACATGGGCGGCGACCATAAGAAATTAGTGGAACTCACGCGTCGAGAGTCGCAGTTCAATCTTGGCGTTGTACTGATGACCACGGGGCGAGCTGGGCTTGCGGTGCCCATCTTCTTGAAACTGGTGGCGGAGTTTCCCGGCGAAGCCCGTTACCTTTCGCTCTTGGTGCACTGCCAGCACGCAGCCGGTGATCACGCTGCATCGCTTGCCTCGCTGGAACAGTGGGAGCAACGTGCGCCCGGGAATGCAGAGGCTGCCATGCTTCGTGTTGTGTCACTCGTTGCGATTGGCAATGATGCAGACGCTGCACTGGCGATGCAGACACTTCTACTTCACCATGGCAACGCGCCGGACCGGGCACGCCCGATCGCCGACATCTTGGCGTTGCTTGGGCAGTGGCAGGCTTCCAGTGAATATGCAGCGCGCGCCGTGGAGCATGATCCGAATGCGCCGGAGCCGCGGCTTTCAGCAGCGCGTGCGGCGTTGGAACTTGGTCACTATGAGCAGTGCGCCGAATACTGCATGGACGCTACGGAGCGCGACATGGCAATCCCGGAAGCGCACCATCTGCTTGGAGCGGCACTTGCTTGGGCAGGCGAGTTAGAACATGCCGCGCAGAGCTTGCAGATTGCTCTGAAATTTGCGCCTAAAAACCGTGAATCCCTGGCATTTGCGGCGGAAGTAGAGCGTGCGCGCGGTCACGCAGCTGCAGCGGCGGAGTTGCATGCTCGACTTGTTGAGTGCCCGGTTCACGAATCGGACCGCTCCGCCACACAACTGAATCGTCACTCAGTACGTCATGCACAGGCGTGGAACGAGCGTGAACGATCATGACAACATTTGCACTCAGCGCCTACTTGTTGTGCATCGCCGCGGCAGGGGCGGATGCCCCGAAGCCTCTGTGTCGGTCCGAGGCAACGGCAGCAGTGGAAGCAGCCGTCAAGCGGATCGCGGATCGATCACGTGCGGAGCGAGCAGCCGAACTCAAGTCGGGCGTACTCGCCGTTGACGGCGCGCGTATGCCCATCTGGGCTACGCAGTTTGGTCCCAAGTCAAAGGACGGAACGCGACCGCTGTGGATCTCCATGCATGGCGGCGGCGGCGCACCCGCAAAGGTGAACGATCAGCAGTGGGACAATCAGAAGCGTCTCTATCAGCCCGCTGAAGGTGTGTACGTTGCACCACGCGCGCCGAGCAATGAGTGGAATCTCTGGCACCAAGCCCCAGTCGATCGACTGTTCGAACGGCTCATTGAAGATTTGGTGATTTGCGAGCGCGTTGATCCGGATCGTGTGTATCTCATGGGATACAGCGCGGGCGGTGATGGTGTTTATCAGCTTGCGCCCCGAATGGCAGATCGGTTTGCGGCCGCGTCGATGATGGCGGGGCACCCCAATGACGCGCGCCCAGAAGGGCTGCGCAATTTGCCGTTCGCCATTCATGTTGGCGGCGATGATGGTGCGTTTGACCGCAACAAAGTGGCGGCGCAATGGGGTGTCATGCTGGACGCGCTGGCGCAATCGGACCCCGGAGCCTATGTGCACCAAGTGGAAGTGCATGCAGGAAAGGGTCATTGGATGGACCGCGAAGACGCATCAGCCGTGCCGTGGATGGCGAAGTACACGCGAAACGCGCGCCCGCAGAAAGTGGTGTGGTTGCAAGATGATGTCACGCATCCGCGGTTCTATTGGCTTGCGGTTGATGAACCAAAGCCAGGCCAGCGCCTGGTGGTAACGCGGCAAGGACAAGAGATCACTATTGTGGAGGCGCCACCAAGTTTGGCTGTGCGCATATTGCTTGACGACACCATGCTGGATCTTGATAAAGATGTTCGTGTAACGCAAGATGGCAAAGAACTCTTTACGGGACGAGTGCCACGTTCCAAGGCAGTGATCGAACGCACGCTGCAGGAACGCTTTGATCCCAAGGCGGCATTTACGGCAGAAGTAAAGGTCGTGACTGTGGCGACGGCGGTTGTTGCACCGGCAGCGCCTGCTGCTCCCGCCGTTCCCGCCACGCGTTAAGCATCGTCACCACGTGTAGGTGAGCTGCATGGTGAACATCATCACTGAATCAGTGTCTGGATTGTTGGCTGGATCCAAGATCACTTGTAGATCAGGTTGGAGTGTCAGTGTCTCTGTGAGTTGCATCACATAGGTGAGTTCAAATCCGTATTCGTTCTCATGGGCAGTGGTTGGATACGGGGCTTCAAGCCAATAGAAACCGCCGGCCAAGTACGCCTGTTGCGTCTTCAGTAGGGCGGACTCGCTGGGACCGTTCAACACCAGACCAGTGGCGAAACTGGACTTCCCGCCTTGCACCGCTCCAAGTGCGTCGTTGGTAAAGCCCGCACGCATGAACATTCCCAGCGGTGCACTTTTACTGAGTTTCTGCTCAAGATTGATGGCGATTCCCGCGCCGGTTTCACCCTTTGATGTTCCAAAGAATGGCAGCACGCGGAGAGTCCCCGGTCCAAGTCCCAGGACATCTTCACCGATAAGCCCCAACTCAAATGTGTTGGTCCAGTCGTCACTGGAAATGTCTTGGACCGGACTTGCGCCATAGGCCGTGTTGTTGGCAATGCTTGCAAACATGGCGTAGAACCAATTCACGGGTTGCCACTGCACCACTACGCCCAGCGCGTTGTACGACCACGGCAGGGTTGCCGGATTGATGAATTCATAGTTCATCAACTGATTGAATTGGTTGTTGGCGTAGGTGTTCAGATCCATGTACATCTCCGGATCCACTAACCCGGCGGTCACCACTAACTGCCCACCCATGAATGATTGCTGCCACGCCAGTTGATAGAGATAAGCGCTTTGCCCAAAGTCTGTCCCAAGTGGAAAGCCCAAGGTGCCCATGTTCCCTTGCGCGGTTTGCTCGTCGCCGTCGTAGCCAAGGCCAGTGCCTGCGCTACTGCCTACGGTGAGCCATCCGGCACTGCCGCCCAATTCGTCGGTCTGAAATATGTTCCACGTCAAGTATGAATTGAACGAGTAATAGTTCAGGACATCCTTGGTGTTGCCAAGTGTTCCGGACATGGCAACAAAGTCGTACGACTGCCAGATGGCGTAATTGACGCCGTACTGCGCCAACGCAGTCTTTACACTTTGCGCCGCCGCGGACAACGGGTCTCCGGTTATCAACGCTCCCGCTTCGGTGCAGGAGTCGCCGTACAGATTCACCGTGGCCAAGTACGGCATCAGGGTGGGCGGCGTCTTGGGCAGCAGCGAGAAGCCGGCCTGCTGTGCAAATGGTCCAGCGGTGGCGGGCTCCGGTTCAAGGCCCGGTCGGTCTTGCCGCATCGATTCGTCTGGGTCCGGGGGCGGGGCAACTTGCTGTGCAAGTGGTGCCGCGCACAGCGCCACGGTGACAGTCAAGAGGTGGGAAATTGGCGCCATGACGGCGATGGATAACACTGATCTACCCGGAACGCTACACGGTGCCGCTGCCGCCGCCTACGCTTCCCGCTGTGGCACTCCTAATGAGATTTATTCCGTCCATCATCGCCTTCCTTGTCACTCTTGGGTGCACCGCGCTTCTTGCGTGTGCCCCGCCTGAACCGAGCTCGACTCCCATGACCACCAAGCCCGCATCGCCTTCGCAGAGCCAGTCTGGCTATGACATCACGCCTCTCGCACCTGCGGTAGTCAAGGAGCTGGCCTCGAAACTTGATGCGGAGTCGTATCGGGTCACCCAGACGTCCGGCACCGAAGCGGCGTTCTGCGGCAATCTGCTCGACAACAAGAAGCAGGGCACGTACGCCTGTGTAGTGTGCGGTCTGCCGCTGTTCTCCAGCGAGCACAAGTTTAATTCTGGCACTGGTTGGCCAAGTTTCTACGCACCCGTCGACCCCGCGCATGTCAGTACCAAGAGTGATGTCTCGCACGGCATGATGCGTTCCGAGATTAATTGCGCCCGCTGCAACGCGCATCTCGGGCACGTCTTTGATGATGGCCCCAAGCCAACCGGTCAGCGCTACTGTCTCAACTCCGCGTCGCTCAAGTTCTATGAGAAGGGCGCCTTGCCTGCCGACACCATCACAAAGAATCCAACCGGACTGGCGCGCGGCGAAGCGGCAGTTGCATCAGCCCCCGCAAGCACCATGACTGCATACTTTGCGGGCGGATGTTTCTGGGGTGTGGAGCATTGGTTCCAGATTTGCCCGGGCGTTTCCACCGCCGTCAGTGGATACATGGGTGGCACCAAGGCCAACCCGACCTATAAGGATGTCTGCAACCACGGCACCGGCCACGCCGAGGTGGTCAAGGTTGAGTTTGATCCGTCCAAGGTTTCCTACCGGCAGTTGCTGGAAGGATTCTTCATCATGCATGACCCAACCCAGCTTGATCGGCAGGGCCCGGATGTTGGCGATCAATATCGATCCGCCATCTTCTGCACCTCGCCTGAACAAGTGTCCGCTGC